>NZ_CP054044.1:1236354-1545442 GCF_013282745.1 Yersinia bercovieri ATCC 43970 | reverse complement strand
TTCCTTATTAAGTGCGGGATACAGCGAGCTTCTCCTGCTCGCGACGATACCAATAATAAGCGCCTTTGGAGATCATCCGCAGTTGTAGCACCAAGCGTTCTTCTAACTGTCGCCGCTGTTCACTGTCCACGTCCAGCGCTTCTGCACCCGCACTGAAGACAATTGTGACCATGGCCTCAGCTTGAGCTTCGGTGAAGCTGCGCGGCATGTGATTTTCCAGTTCGAGATAATCGGCCAACTCGGCAATAAAATGCTGAATTTCACGCGCAACAGCGGCCCGGAAGGCTGCTGAGGTGCCCGAGCGCTCCCGCAGCAATAAGCGGAAGGCATTGGGATTATTGCCGATAAATTCCATAAATGTAGAAACTGACGTACGGATAACACTGCCGCCCTTGGCAATCCGCTGACGTGCCTGACGCATCAGTTGGCGTAACATCAGGCCGCTTTCATCGACCATTGTCAGACCAAGCTCGTCGACATCACGAAAATGCCGATAAAAAGAAGTCGGCGCGATGCCCGCTTCGCGAGAGACTTCCCGCAAACTCAAGCTAGCAAAACTCCGCTCAGCACTCAGTTGGCTGAACGCCGCTTCGATAAGGGAACGACGAGTCCGCTCTTTTTGTTGTGCTCTGACGCCCATAATCGTGCCCAAGGGATATCCAAATTCTCAATCTAAGACATATAGTCAGCAATATACCAAACTTTATAGTAACAACCGTTATACAAACGTATCATCCCAATACGGAATTACCGCTTTACAGCAACCATCACGGTGATTTACCCATTGTTGATTGGGTTATGCTTGGGATGATGTTAATATATCGTTGTAATTTTGTATAATAATAGGTCTCTCCTACATGCAACAGCACTTCCATTTTGATGCCATTGTTATTGGCTCGGGTCCTGGCGGTGAAGGTGCCGCTATGGGGTTGGTCAAGCAAGGCGCCCGCGTTGCCGTGATTGAACGGTACAATAATGTGGGTGGTGGATGTACCCATTGGGGCACTATCCCATCCAAAGCTTTACGCCACGCCGTTAGCCGTATTATAGAATTCAACCAAAACCCACTCTACAGCGACAATGCCCGAACCATCAGCTCCTCTTTCGCTGATATTTTAAACCATGCGGATCGCGTAATTAATCAGCAAACCCGCATGCGCCAAGGCTTTTACGATCGCAACCACTGCCAGATGTTCTCCGGCGATGCCAGCTTCATTGATGCCAATACTATCAATGTGCGTTATGCCGACGGCACCAGCGATACACTGCGCGCCGATAACATCGTCATTGCCACGGGTTCACGCCCTTATCGCCCAGCAAACGTTGATTTTACCCACGAACGCATTTACGACAGTGATACCATTTTGCAGCTCAGCCATGAGCCACAACACGTCATTATCTATGGTGCGGGGGTGATTGGCTGCGAATATGCATCGATCTTCCGTGGTTTGAGTGTCAAAGTGGATTTGATTAATACCCGCGACCGCCTGCTGGCTTTCCTCGATCAGGAGATGTCAGATGCCCTCTCGTACCACTTCTGGAATAACGGCGTGGTTATCCGCCACAACGAAGAGTTTGAGCAGATTGAGGGGACGGTTGATGGGGTTATCGTTCATTTGAAATCAGGCAAAAAAGTGAAGGCGGATTGCTTGTTGTACGCCAATGGCCGCACCGGGAATACCAGTGGGTTAGGGCTGGAAAAGATTGGTTTGGAAGCCGACAGCCGTGGCCTGCTGAAGGTCAACAGCATGTATCAGACCGCACTATCCCATGTGTACGCCGTCGGTGATGTCATTGGTTATCCGAGTTTGGCCTCCGCAGCTTATGATCAAGGGCGGATTGCGGCACAAGCGATGATCAAAGGTGAAGCCAATGTTCACTTGATCGAAGATATCCCAACCGGCATTTACACCATTCCAGAGATCAGCTCTGTGGGTAAAACCGAGCAAGAGTTGACCGCGATGAAAGTGCCTTACGAGGTCGGTCGGGCGCAGTTTAAGCACCTGGCGCGCGCACAGATTGTCGGGATGAATACCGGCAGCTTGAAAATCCTGTTCCATCGGGAAACCAAGCAGATCCTCGGCATTCATTGCTTTGGTGAACGCGCGGCTGAAATTATCCACATCGGGCAGGCTATCATGGAGCAAAAAGGCGAAGGTAATACCCTCGAATACTTCGTTAATACTACCTTCAACTACCCAACGATGGCCGAAGCTTATCGTGTGGCTGCCCTCAATGGGTTAAACCGCCTGTTCTAACTTTTCGCTTATCACGTCCTGGCTCATGCGCGGTTGCATGTGCTCACGTATCGCCTCGGCAAGTTGCTCATAGCGGCCACGCAATGGGGAGCCGGGGCGGTAGACCAAGGCAATGGTGCGCTTGGGTATCGGCTTGTAGCACTCCAGATAGCATACGCCGTCACGCTCTCTTTCATTCGGCACCGCCAGTGAAGGCAATAGCGTGATGCCGCTGCCTGCGGCGACCATATTGCGCAAGGTTTCTAAACTGGTAGCACGGAAATGTGTATCCTCTTCAGCGCCGGCCTGGAAGCAAAAACCCATCGCCTGATCACGTAAACAGTGACCATCTTCCAGCATCAGCAACTTCTCGCCAGCCAGTTCATGCATCTGCACTCGATCACGGCCTGCCCACGGATGATCGGCGTAAATCGCCAGTTGCATCGGTTCGTCAAACAGCGGGACTTCAATAAACGCTTCGCTCTCTTTAACCAGTGCCAAAATGGCACAATCGAGCTTGCCACTGTCCAACTGAGCTAGCAGGTTTTGGGTCTGCGCTTCATGCAGATACATTTCCAGTTTTGGGAATGTTTGATGCAGCGTAGGAATGATTTGCGGCAGCAGATAAGGCCCGACCGTAGGGATCAGCCCAATATGCAGCGGGCCAGACATACTCTCACCCTGCAAACTAGCCATCTCTTTCAGTACTTTAACTTCCCGTAGCACCGTTCTGGCCTGCTCCACCAGCAACAATCCAGCCTGCGTAAACAGGACTTTACGACTAGTGCGCTCTAACAGCATAACGCCCAGCTCATCTTCCAGTTTACGGATTTGACCGCTTAACGTGGGTTGGCTGACATGACAAGAGTCGGCAGCACGCCGAAAATGCCTGAATTCAGCCAGCGCCACCAGGTATTCTAGATCTCGAATATTCATCGATGCTCCGCTTTATGATAGTCATTGACGATAGATAAGATAGCAATCAGTGATTAGAACTATCAAGTGATAAAATGAATAATGTGTTCCAACGAAAAAAGAGCTAGAAAAATTCAAATCTTTTATTTTCCAATTAAGGAGTTACCGATGTTCGCTAGCCAAGAAGGTAAAAAAATCCCACAGGTGACTTTCCATACCCGTCAGGGCGACCAGTGGATTGATGTAACCACCGACGAGTTATTCAACAACAAAACCGTTATTGTATTTTCACTGCCGGGCGCATTTACCCCGACCTGCTCCTCCAGCCATCTGCCGCGTTATAACGAGCTGGCCGGCGTGTTTAAACAGCACGGTGTTGATAGCATTCTCTGTGTGTCCGTCAATGACACTTTCGTGATGAATGCCTGGAAAGCGGATCAGAGCGCTGAAAACATTACCTTTATTCCAGACGGCAACGGTGAATTCACCAAAGGCATGAATATGCTGGTTGAGAAAGCTGATCTGGGCTTCGGGCCGCGTTCATGGCGTTACTCCATGCTGGTACGTAACGGCGTGGTAGAGAAAATGTTTGTTGAGCCAAACAAGCCGGGCGACCCGTTTGAAGTCTCTGACGCCGACACCATGCTGAAATATCTGGCCCCTGATTTTAAAGTGCAGGAGTCTGTTTCTGTCTTTACCAAACCGGGCTGCCCATTCTGCGCCAAAGCAAAACAGATGCTGCAAGAGCGTGGCATTCAATACGAAGAGATCGTGCTGGGCAAAGACGCCACCACTGTTAGTCTGCGTGCCGTCACGGGCCGTGGGACTGTGCCGCAAGTCTTTATCGGCGGGCGACACATCGGTGGCAGTGATGATTTAGAGAATTACCTGTCTGCCTAATGACATCAATAAAAATGAAGATAAAGTGAAGTAATTTGGTAGGCTCCGGCCTACCCTTTTTTTCTGTTCTTGCTGTTTTTCCTGCTAGGAGTAGACATGAAAACCTTAAACGTTGATGTCGCCGTGATTGGCGGTGGCACTGCCGGGCTTGGCGCTTATCGCGCTGCCAAACTATCGACCCCAAGTGTGGTGATGATTGAAGGTGGCGAGTATGGCACCACCTGTGCACGCGTCGGTTGCATGCCATCCAAACTACTGATTGCAGCGGCTGACGCCGTGCATCACATTGAGCAAGCCCCCGGATTCGGTATTCATCCGCAAGGCGAAACTCTGATTAATGGTCGTGAAGTGATGGATCGTGTTAAACGTGAGCGCGACCGTTTTGTTGGCTTCGTTCTGGAAGGTGTCGATAACATTCCGGCGGCGGATAAAATTCAGGGTTATGCTCGCTTTATTGATGATAATACTCTGCAAGTTGATGATCACACACGTATTGTCGCGCAACGTATCGTGATTGCCACCGGCTCACGCCCTACCTGGCCTGCGGCCTGGAATGCATTAGGTGATCGGCTGATCGTCAATGATGACGTGTTTAACTGGGATGATTTACCAAAATCAGTTGCCGTTTTCGGCCCCGGTGTTATCGGGCTGGAGTTGGGTCAGGCGCTGCACCGACTGGGGGTTCAGGTAAAAATGTTTGGCGTTGGCGGTGGTGTTGGCCCGCTGACTGACAGCATTGTGCGCAATTACGCCGCGAAAACGCTAGGTGAAGAGTTCTATCTCGATCCCGATGTAAAAGTTGAAGTGATGCAGCGAGAGGGGGATAAAGTCTTTATCCGCTATCTGGATAAAGCCGAAAAGCCCCAAGAGATAATGGTGGATTATGTATTAGCCGCCACGGGTCGCCGTCCTAATGTCGATAAGCTGGGTCTGGAAAACACCTCGCTACTGTTCGATGATCGCGGTGTGCCACTTGCTGACAAGCTGACGATGCAGACCAGTGTGCCACATATCTTTATCGCCGGTGATGCCAGTAACCAATTGCCACTACTGCATGAAGCAAGCGATCAGGCTCGTATTGCTGGCGTGAATGCCGGTGGCTTCCCAGAAGTGGTGCCTGGTTTACGTCGTAGCCCCATTTCGGTGGTGTTCTCTGATCCACAAATCGCGATGGTAGGCTCGACCTTCCGCGAATTGACACAAAAATTCAGTGCTTGCGGCTGTTTTGAAATCGGTGAAGTCTCTTTTGAAAACCAGGGCCGTTCGCGGGTGATGCTGAAAAACAAAGGTATTTTGCGGGTTTATGGCGAGCAAGGCACTGGCCGCTTCTTGGGTGCCGAGATGATGGGCCCCAGTGCCGAGCATATTGCTCATCTGTTGGCCTGGGCACATCAACAGCAAATGACCATTGATCAAATGCTAGATATGCCGTTTTATCATCCGGTAATTGAGGAGGGCTTACGTACTGCGCTGCGGGATTTGCAGTCGAAACTCAGACTGGGTGCCGATGAGGCCGAGCGCTGCCTGCGCTGCCCTGGCGAATAATATTGCTAGAGAGTGCCTTTACGGGAAATGGGGTGATATTGATCACCCCATGAAATTGTTTTGCCCGCGACCACGATTACCGTTTTTTATTTTTTAGATCAAAACCAATAGGTAGCTCCAATGTTATCTGCCCATGTGATAGCAACTCTGTCGGGGGTTTGGGTAAGGGTTGGGCACGTTTGATCAGTGCCAGAGCTTCGCGATCTAAAATGGCAACCCCACTACTTTTGATCAATTGAGACGAGAGTACATATCCCTCTCTATTCACCACAAAACGAATCATTGCGGTGCCCTGTTGGCGCTGTTTCCTGGCAATGGGGGGGTAACGTTTAAACCCCATCAGATGCCCTTGTAAGTGGCTTCTCCAATTCATTTTAATCTGCTGCACATGCAAAGAGTCACTGTTCGTCGCGGCTGCAATTTGCTTGCTCTCACCAGATAACGTGGTGCTGGTTGTCGCGGCAGGTGGCGATGGTTTGCTGCGATTCACCGCCGTCTCTTCAATAACAGGCTTACGTGGTTTGCTCACCTCTGGTTGTGGCCACTTTGCTTTCACTGGCTCTTTTTTAACCACTTCTCGCTCTTTTTCGACGACCAAAGATGCATTGGACTGTTCCGGGGCAGTTAGCAACTCACTCACTTGTTCTGGCTGACTTTCCGCGGGTTCAACTATCGGCTCGCTGAGATTCTGAGTCATACCCACTACCGGATTCTGCTCTACATTGGGGGTGAATTCTGGTTCGGCTGACAGCCCAAGCATCACCGCCATGGGATACTGGTATGGAGAGGTTACCGCCACTGCTGGCGTACTCAGCCACCAAAGCAAATATAGATGAACACAACTCGCAAATAGGGCACTTCCCAACCAAAGTAGAATGCGGCTGTTATCCTGCTGAATTTTCATCAATTAAATCACTATATTTCTTTATTTTTAATGAGTTATATAAAATAACTCATCACGACGATTACTCTTCGGCAAATGCGACATGCAAACGATCGGTTAGCGGCTTAAACAGATAATTGAGCAACGACCGCTCTCCGGTACGGATAAAAACATCCACCGACATACCCGGCCGGATTTTCAGCGGGGTTTGGTTGATATCAAACACGATAGTTAAGGGGTAATAAGGCTCTAAAGTCTGTGGATGCTGTATGCGATCAGCCCCGATGCGTAATACTGAGCCGTACAATCGTGGCGTTGTGCTTTGATTAAATGCAGAAAAATTAAGGTCAACCGGTAACCCCACCATAGCTTTATCAATCAAGGCCACAGGTAACTGGGCTTCAACGAGCAAGGGTTGCCCGCTGGGAACCAACTCCATCAATGTTTGCCCGGTGCTCACCACCCCACCCACGGTGTGTTGTGCCAGCGCAATAACCGAACCACTAACAGGGGCGGTAACACGGGTATTTTCCAACTCAAACTCTGCAACACTCAAACGCTGCTCCAGCTCTTGGGTAGCTTGCTGCGCTTTGGCTAATTGTTCGCGATTCTCACTTTGGTACTGTTCACGCCGCTGTGAAATATGCTGCTCAGTTTCATCAATCAGCTTATAAGCCTCCGTGATGTCGCTGGAGTCTTGCTCCACTCGGGTACGCAGCGAAATAGCTTGGCGCTCCATATCCAACAACTGATTTTGGGCAACATGACCATTTTTTGCCAACGACTGTACGCCATGTAGTTGTTGTTGAAATAAGTCGAGCTGGTGCTGGTTATTATCGCGCAGCGCTTGCAAACCGCTCAGCCGACTCTGATGCCGCGTAATTTGTGCCGATAAACGTGCAATTTCGCTCCGTTGGGCCTGGCGGCGATGCAGAAAAAGCTGCCGTTGCAAAGCAATAGTGCGCTCAACCAAATATTGCGCGGAGTCCTGAAGCAGCACTTCAGGGAAATCAATTTCAGGCCAGTCGTGTTGCTCGGCAATTAAGCGGGACTCCTGAGCCAGCGCGCTAAGATACTGATGCTGTAGATTATCCCGATGGCTACGTATCGCAGTATCATCCAGCGTGATAAGTAATTGGCCTTGCTCGACCTCATCCCCCTCGATGACATGTAATTGCTGAATACGTCCACCTTGTAACGGCTGGATCACTTTACGGTTTTCGGCAACGACAATCTGCCCCATAACAGCAATCCCTTTATCCAATGGTGCCAGTCCGGCCCAAAGCAAAAAACCGATGAAACCGCCGACAACCAATCCTCCTCCCAGACGAAGGTACTTCCCGCTATTGATTTGCAGTGGTGGCGGATTTTGCTGACCGCTGCCCACTGCCATAGACAGGTCACGACCTGTTTCAGGTAACATCAGTTATCTCCCATCCGTGGTATATCTCATTTAAGGTTATGATTTTGGTTATGATTTTGGTGATGCTGTGCGGGCAGGTGCAGCACCATATGACATGCCGCTGCCCCAACTCTTTTTACTGGTGAATGCTTTTACATCAGCATTAGCCGCAGGCTTATCCTTCGCGCTCTGTAAAACTGCCTGAGTACGATCAAACAGCTCCATCCGGCCATTATTGAGGAACAACAAATAGTCACTACCGGATAATAACTCTGGCTTATGGGTGATCATCACGATGGTGCTACCCTGTTGTTTTAACTGGGTAATACTATTTAGTAAGGCTTTTTCACCCTCTTTATCCAAACTGGCGTTAGGTTCATCCAGCACAATAAGTCGTGGCACGCCGTACATGGCGCGCGCCAAAGCAATACGCTGGCGCTGACCGCCGGATAGCCCTTCGCCATCATCTCCCAGTTGAGTGTCATAGCCTTGCGGCAGATGCAGGATGAGATCGTGTACATCGGCGAGCTGTGCAGCCGCGATCACTTTTTCGGTATCAATTTGACCAAAGCGCGAGATATTTTCAGCAATCGACCCACGAAACAGCTGAATATCTTGCGGCAGGTAACCAATAAACTCCCCCAAACGGGTTTTATCCCATTGAGCAAGATTGACACTGTCTAAGCGAACCGAGCCGCTAAAGGCGGGTTTACATGCCACCAACAACTTTGCCAGGGTGGACTTGCCACTACCCGATGGCCCTAAAACACCGAGTACATCACCGGGTTGTAACTCAAAATTGATGGCCTGTAACACAGGTATATGGGTGCCGGGTTTGCATACCGTCAGTTGCATCACACTGAGCTTCCCGGTGGGGGGAGGGAGCAGCATACCTGTTTGTACCGGGGGATATTGAGCTAACAGATCTGTGAGACGCAGGTAGGAGAGCCGCGCATGGCTCCACTGTTTCCAGACCGCGATGAGTTGATCAATGGGACTTAATACGCGCCCGATTAAAATTGATCCCGCAATCATGACGCCGGCGGTAATTGCACTATCAATAACCAACAGTGCGCCTAGCCCTAGCATCATTGATTGCAGCGCCTGACGGCTAGATTTGGATAGGGCGGTGACCCGACTGCTCTTATCGCTGGCAATATTTTGTTGATAAAGGAAATGTGAATGCTGTTTTAGCCAGCGCCCACGTAAGCTCTCTAGCATCCCCATGGCTTCGATAGAGTCTGCATTACGCAAATTCGCATTCGCCTGCTGGGTAGCTTGTGACGTGATGGTGGATGCTGCTTTCAGTGCCTTTTTACACACTTTCTGGTTTAGCCAGGCGAGAAAGATCAGTACACAAGCCCCCGCAGTGGCTAATGCGCCGAGCCAGGGGTGGAGCAGAAATATCACCAGTAAGTAAAGTGGAAACCAGGGGGCATCAAAAAAAGCAAAGAGTGCATTGCCGGTAGCAAATTGGCGCAAAGCAGTCAGGTCATTTAATGCTTGGGCCGCCGGTGTTTTATGGCCTATAAGTTGCGAAGCAAAGGCGGCATTAAACACCCGTTGATTGAGTTGCATATCAATGCGTGTTCCCAGACGGATAACAACGGCACTGCGAATCCACTCTAATAAACCAATAAATACAAATATTCCGAGCACCAAAATAGTGAGCATCAATAATGTCATGGTATTATTTGAGGCAAGAACGCGATCATAAACTTGCAGCATATAAATTGCCGGCGCTAACATCAGTAAATTTATTACCGCAGTAAATAGTCCGATACCCCAAAGGCTTTTTTTGTGGCTAGCTAAAACAGAGAGAATGAGCGAGGAAGCCGACGAAAGGCTGGGGGTTTTGCAAGATTCCATGGCGTCCATTTCCATTAATGAAAGCAGTGTTGTTGTCAAAAAAGTCGCTGGTGACAGATTTGCATTTATCTATCTTATCCAGCCACAATACAAACTACCGCCAATATCAGTATGAAAAGTATGGCGGTGATATTACTTATCTAACCAGAGGGAAACTTTCTAACCACCAACTCAGGCAAATAATACGTCACTATTATCAGCCACACCCACAGCATCAACAGTGAGTGTATCGACGGTGATTTCACTGGTAGTTTCAAGCTGACTGGCAATAGCCATATCATTCAGTGGTATATTTATATCAATACCTTTAGTTTGGAGTATTTCGAGTAAAGGAGCGAGGTTGCCTTGTACCAAACCGTCAATAACTTTATGAACCTTACCCTGTTTATTCTCAGCTATTGTTTTGGCAGCATCAAATTCACTGGTAATATTTAATCCGCTAAATTTCAATTCAAGTTTTTTAAGCTGTTGGCCTATACCATCAAGACTAGAGATCAAGCCTTCTCCCAGCATCAAACTATCTAGTTTTCCGTAAAAAATATTTTGCGGTGTTTTGGAGTACATTAACTCCCCACGGAAAATCATCATATCAGGATAGTTTTCAGCACTACAGCCAGTATCAATAGAAATAAAACCGCAGTCAACCTCACTATTAATATAAGAACCACACATCTTGGCCAATGCCTGTTTGGCGTGTGCCGTATCTTCAGTCTCTGCCTCTGCGTTTTTAATTATTGTCATCACCTTTATATCGCCAACTTTCAGTTTTTGGCTATAAGTTGCCAGGGTAGCACTGCCTAATGGAGCATTAAATTGAATAGATACTGTCATAATAATTTCCTTTATAAATTGGAAAAAATTTATCATTAATGATGTTCTATAAGCAGCCGAAATAACTTAGTTATTTATTGAGATAAAACATGAACCACCGCCGCAACTAATATAACAGAGTACGACGGTGGTATTGTTTTATTTAATAAAAAGTTATTTTCGTATTGCTGATTTAAGCCGCCATTGACATGTCAGCAGCATCATCATATACACCCACAGTTTCAATGATTGGGGCATCAGCCGCCATTTCAGTGTCAGGGATCTGGGTGGCAATAGCCATATCTTTAAAGGCGGTATCCACATCAATACCTTTGGCTTTGAGGACTTCCAGCATTGGATCGGCATCGCCTCGCATTAAGCCATATACCGATTTATGCATGTCACTATCGCGATTTTCAGCCACTGGCTTGGTAGCATCAAATTCACCAGAAATATCCACATCGTTAAAGGCCACTTGCAGATCGTTGAGGTGTTTACCCACAGCGCCATCAGTATTAACCACTAAGTCCTTACCAAACTGTATGTTGGTTATCTGACCATGGAAAGTATGTGCCATAAAAGCATAGTTTAAATTACCTTCAACAATCATCCCCATATCAGTGTCGTGCGAACTTCCAATTGAGTATTGAGTACCACTAAAGATAGTGTCACCACCTGCAAACTGGCCTCGATCTTTTGTCTCCGCCTGATTCATATCACCAAAAGTCTCGGCCCAGTTGCTAAGATAAGAAGATACGGTATAGTCGGCAAACTCACTGTTATATTGAACTGTTACACTCATAATAATATCCTTTTAATTAATGATTGTTACTCCGAAATAATGGCTTATTAAGCCATTCACTCAATAGGTAAACAATATTATTCACCTAAAGAATTTATAATTCAGAACCTATATTCAAAGCCACCCTGAATAGTTCTTCCCCGATTGGGAGCAAAAGAGAGTGTGTCTCCATAACTAATCAAATAAGCTCGGTTGGTTATATTTTCTATTGAAGTGCGCAACACTAAATTATTAGTTACCTGATAGCTGGCATACAAATCAAATATAGTATACTTAGGCCAGTCTGCCACAAAAGCAACATTTGGATACCCATGACTACCAAGCACTGATTTATCTTGATGACCTTTGTTATAACGGATAATAGTGCCAAGATCCAGTTTTTGATCAAATATTCTTCCGCCTAAAGTTAAACTCCCTCGGTCACCTGGCAAATAAGCCGAGGAACCAAATAACCCACTTGCCTTATAGCATTCAATAATATTATTAGCTCTGTTGTCATCAACAAAATAACGGTGTTTCTGCTTGGTTTTTTGTAGTTTCTCTACCCCACCTAACCAAGCTGTTTTTGAACAAACACTATTTTTACCAATCATTCTGGTATAATTTAAATTAGTATAAAAAAAACCAGCGTCATAGCTTAATTGATATTCCAGCCCGCGAAATTGCGTTTTCAATAAATTATTAATATAGGTTGCATGAGAGAAATCACCACCACCAAACTTTGGCTTCATCTTGGATAATTCCATGCTGGAATAATTTCTTACTCTAGTATTAAAATATGCCACCTTAGCAGCAAAGCGATCTTCATTAATAAACAGGCCTGTTTGTTGAATATTAACCCCCAGCTCCCAGGCTTTAGAGTGCTCTGACACCAACAACGGATTGGGTAATATCCGGCCATGGCCATGCGCGCTGCCCGTGGCCAACATTTCAGTCATTGCTGGTGGCCGCCAGGATTTACCATAAGTACCAAAAAACTCCAACCATGGCGCGCCGGGCTTGATACCGATAGCTGCCGTAGGTGACAGTTGCTGTTCACGGCGATCCACATCCCAACTCATTATTGTCGCTACACTTGATGAGCATCTTGTAAGCGGTCTTTCAGATTGCTCATCCCGTTTTGGGTCACAAGGTTTCTCAAGGGTATAGTGGTGACGAAAGCCTCGGGTATACATCCAGGTATTGCCCTGTAAACGGAATTGATCATAACGCAGCCCCCCCTCCAGCCGAAACCAATCATCATAATCGTAATTAATTTGGGCAAAGGTACTGGTAATCGCGCGCTTGCCGGGTGGGGTAATCCGATTCACGAGGACCTGACCCGTTCGATTACGCTCTCGTTGGTAGTCATTGGTTGTGTTACCTCTGGAGCGATCACTAAACCACTCCAGGCCATATTTAATGCGCAATTGATGTTGATCGGCGGGGGTAAATAGGCTGGTATTTTGCAGTTGTAAACCCTGGGTGGTTAAACGGGTTTGCGTCCAATAGGCTTTGCGGAAAATAGCATCTGCATTGTGGGTATCAGTTTTATCATCAGTATCGACATAATAGACTTTTGCCGTTGCATCCAGCCAGCCGATATGTTCCGGCTTTAAGCTATAATCTAGCCCAATATTCTTATTCATCACATCCGATACGCTGCCGCTTAACCAGCCATATTTAAAAGCAGGACCTGATGTTAGTGACTGGCTCAAATCGATCTGGGTAAGCATACCTGCATTGGGGCTTTCTACTTGTGTTTGCAGGTAGCTGAATACCAGGCGCTGATCAGCGGATAAATTCCACCCTATTTTGGCCAACCGTGAATACATTTTATAGTGAGTAAAATCGACCTTATTACTTTTAATGTCATTGCTTAATTTGCGTTCTTTCTTTCCTCCCATGTGAAGTTCACCGATTTCCCCTTTATTCCCCGGCCAGTAATCTTTTAAGTTACGTTCACTAGCGGAAATTAACAGGTCACCATACTCATTACCCAGCGCCAACATTGCACTGCCAATAAATTGGGTGCCATTATCACCGGTTGTCGCGCGGACTTTACCGCCAATCTCTTTTCCTGGTTCGATAAAGTCACTGGCATTAATTGTATTAAAAGTGGCAATCCCCCCAATAACCCCCGCACCGCCAATACCACTACTGACCCCTTTCTCTATTGTTACATTATTAAGAATTTCTGGATCAATATACATAACGCCATTGCGCTGCCCATGGCTACTTTTCATAAAGTTCTGGCGCATACCATCAATATTCATATTGACTCGACCATAATCTTGCATACCACGGATATTCACCGATAGCCCTGGGTCTTGCTGGCTAAGGCTGGAGTAGACCCCCGGCGTTTGCTCTAAAATATCCGCCGCGTGACGTGCTGGGCGGTTATCCATTTGTTCACGGGATATTTCGCTGACCGAGCGGGCTTCATCATAGACCCAGTCACCCTCATGAGCATTACTCACTTCTTCTACTTTGAGCTTATCCAGCACCATCTCACTCTTACCAGAGGATGCCTCTGCGGCGGCCGCCTGAGTGGCTTCAGCTTTAATGGTTTCAGATTTGGCGCTTTCTGAATAACCTTGCGCCGTTAGTGCTAAGAATATACCTAGTGATATTTTACTCATCGGGCTTATTGTTGTTTTTCTCTGTAAAACTATATTATCCATTTATGAGTTTCCATCCTTATTAATACAAATAAAATACACATGCTAACTATTAGCTTAATGACACACGCGATAAATTTGGCAATAGATATTCGTGCCGAATAATAGAAATTATCGGATAATTAGTATGTTGTAGCTTTCTATAAAACCAATAAGTTATTTAACCCACCATAAATGCAGATTAAATTGACTAAAATAAATAGGCTTATTTTATTAGTGGATAAGGTAATATATCTGAGTTATCCCTTCAGTTATTAAAACTGATCTGAACCTCTCTAATTCCTTAATGCTAGTATAGGTTTTCCTATAGCGCCACCATTTGATAATGATTATCATAATCATTTGAGGGTATAAACTCAATGGCATTCAAAAATAAAAAATTATGTGGCTGAGAATATTGGCTTTATAGAAAGTTTAAATGATCTATAAATAAGTGTTGCTGTAACGTTTATTAATTTTTTCTGAATATAGCGGGTCAACTGAAGGCAAAAATACCATTTAGCTTCTACCATAAAAAATGGGCCACTATAAAAGTGACCCATTTCCGATATTAATACTCAGCGAACTAAAACAGGCGGGTTTTAGCCTCGGCAATAGCGGTAGCCACTTGCTGTGGTGAAACTCCACCTTTGGCGACACGCTTATCCAGGCAGGATTGCAGCGCCAGAATCGGGTACACATCGTCGCCAATCACTGCACTGAACTTCTGCAAGTCACTGAGTGATAATGCCTCTAATGCTTTGCCCTGACGAATCGCCTCAACCACCGCTTCGCCGACAATATGGTGCGCTTCGCGGAAAGGCACCCCCTTGGCGACCAAATAATCTGCTAATTCAGTGGCGTTGGCATAGCCCTGTTCAGCGGCTTCTTTGCAACGCGGGCGTTTTACCTGAATACCATCCAAGACCAGCGCGGCCATATGCAGGCAGTCGAGCCAGGTATCCAGCGCATCAAACAGCCCTTCTTTGTCTTCCTGCATATCTTTATTATAAGCCAGAGGCAAGCCTTTGAGCGTCATCATCATCCCGGTCAATGCGCCCTGGACTCGGCCACACTTACCACGGATTAATTCTAATGCATCCGGGTTTTTCTTTTGTGGCATCAGGGAGGAGCCGGAGGTCACGCGATCAGATAAATCGACAAACGCCGCTTCGCCACTGTTGAAGAAGATGAGATCTTCTGCAAAACGCGACAGATGCACCATGCCGATGCTGGCATCGGAGAGTAGTTCCAGCACATGGTCACGGTCAGACACACTATCGAGACTGTTGCGGGTCGCAGAGGCAAAACCTAACCAGCCCGCCAGCTGTTCGCGGTCAATGGCATACGCCGTACCCGCCAATGCGCCACTGCCTAATGGGCTGACATCCAGGCGATTTAGGGTATCTTGCAGGCGGCTTTCATCACGAGCCAGCATTTCAACGTAGGCCAGACACCAGTGTGCGAAGGTCACCGGTTGGGCGCGTTGCAAGTGGGTATAACCCGGCATCACCGCATCCTGATTGGCTTCAGCGGTGATAACCAGTGCTTGCTGTAGCTGCTGCACCGCAGTTTTTAATTCAGTTATTTGGAATTTGCACCACAATTTTAGATCAGTCGCGACCTGATCATTACGGCTACGCCCAGTGTGCAATTTTTTGCCTAAATCGCCCACTTTATCAATCAGTTTGGTTTCTACCCAACTGTGAATATCTTCCGCATCACTGGCTAAAATGGCCTGTGGATCGGCCTGCACCTCTTCCAATAAAACAGAGAGTGCCTGCTCAAGTTGTTGCTGCTCGGCGGCTGTTAAGACACCAACCGTGACCAGTGCTTTCGACCAGGCAACAGAACCTATAATATCCTGCTCTGCCAGTCGGTAATCAAACCGCAGGGAGTCATTGAACTGCTTAAAACGCTGATCTGCTGCCTGACTAAACCGTCCGCCCCACAATGCCATAATCTTGCTTCCCTAAGTTCTGAAAAAATCGTTTTGATATAGAAATTTATAATAGCCTGTTACGCGAGAATACGTGTACCAATTGGCACGCCGTTAAACAGCGCTGGCAGTTGATCAGCATGACGCCAGCTGGCGATATCCACCGGGCGGCCCAGTGAACGCGCGGCATCCAGCGCAGCATTCACTTTGACAATCATGCCATCAGTAATAATGCCTTGAGCAATTAATTGCTCGGCTTTCTGTGCCGTCATTTCAGCAATTCGCTGGCCTTTGCCATCCAGAATGCCGCTCACATCAGACAGCAAAATCAGATCCGCCCCCAGTGTCGCCGCCAGGGCGGTTGCAGCCTGATCGGCATTCACATTCATCAGTTTGCCGTCTACGGTAATACCAATTGAGCTGATGATTGGCATGTAATCCGCTGCCAACAAGGTTTGCACCAAGGCCGGTGAGCCAGGCTGCGCTTTACCCACATGCCCCAGTTCGGCATCCAGCGGTGTAACCGAAACCGTATTGCCATCACCCAGACAGAGACCAACAGCATTTATCTGGTGTTTTACCGCCCAGGAGAGCAACGTTTTGTTGGCGGTGCCTGCCAATGCGCCAGTGATAATATCAATCTGGTCAGCCGGAGTAACACGCAGGCCGTTTTTCTTCACCACCGGCAGTGCCAGTTTTTTCATCAGCTCATCTACCAGACAGCCACCACCGTGCATAATCACAAGCGGGCGCTCATGCTTCTCACGATAGGTCACTAATGCAGTAAACAGGCGTTCCAGCGCTTCTTCGCTGTCTAGCAACACGCCACCTAATTTAATGACCAACGGGTTCATCATGTTTCGCCTCAATATAATTGGATAAAGTATCTGTTTCTGCCCACTCTGGCTCGGTTACCGCCCCTTGGTGACTCACAATAGGGACTGGGTTTCCACAAAGCCAAAACGGATATTCATGCATTGTACCGCCTGCGCCGCCGCGCCTTTCAGCAGGTTATCTTCTGTCGCGACAATGATTAAATGCTCGCCCTGCACCGAGAAACCAATATCACAGAAAGGCAGGCCGACCACAGCTTTTAGTGCCGGTACGCCTTGCTGATATAACCGCACCAGCGGCTTATCTTGATACGCATTGTGGTACGCCTCGGCGATATCTTCTGCCGTGACACCGGCTTTCAGGCGGCAAGTGATGGTCGCCAAAATGCCGCGCGCGAAGTTCCCCAAGTGCGGGGTGAAAATCACCGGTGTACCGAGGTGAGCGACAATCTCAGGCTGATGACGATGGTTAAACAAGCCGTATGGCTGCAAGCTCACTTCGCAAAAACTGTTGCCAAGGCTGGCTTTACGCCCTGCACCGCTGACGCCACTTACCGCGTTAATCACCGGCCATTGAGCTTCATTCAGCAAACCGCCATCAACCAGCGGCTTTAGTGCCAATTGTGAAGCGGTTGGATAGCAGCCTGGGACGGCAATCAATTGCGCCTGTTTGATCTCTTCGGCCTGCCATTCAGCCAGCCCATATACCGCTTTGTCCAACCAATCAGCGTGCTGATGTTCAAAACCGTAATATTGAGTGTAAAACGCGGCGTCCTGAACCCGGTATGCACCAGAGAGATCAAACACCACGCAGCCCGCGGCTAAAAATTGCGGTGCCAAATCATGGCTGACTTCATGGGCGGTGGCGAGGAACACCACATCAACACCTTTTGCCGCCTGAGCCACATCCACCAAGGGTTGCAGCGGAAGATCAATGATGCCTTTCAGTTGCGGATGCAGCTCAGAAAGTAATTTTCCTGCATCTGCACTTTGCGCTGAAACCGCTAAAGCGGTTATGTTCATATGTGGATGACGATTGAGGTAAGCCGTAAGCTCCGCTCCGGCATAGCCGCTGGCACCAACAATTAGCGTATTTAGCATGGGTTCAGTTCACCTTGCCCTTCTGACTTGAAGTGGCCGCAGGACTCGCTCGCCCGCAACCTGCCACATCAAGTACTTTGGGTATAAAATTTAATCGGGTATAAAGACATAAGTAGTCAAAACCGGCATTTGGGTGATCAGCAAGGTTTTACTGTTCCCCAAGTGATTGAGCATTGACATTTTCGTAAATTTAAGGGTCTTTTTAGGTTCCCTTACGCTTAAGCTTAATGTATTTTTATTCATAATTATTGCATGAATATTGATACTATCCTAACCAAAGGCTGTCAACAGTGAAGATGAAATTACCTCCATTTATTGAGCTGTATCGGGCATTAATCGCCACGCCATCGATCAGCGCGACCGATAGCGCCCTCGATCAAAGCAATGAGGCGTTAATCAACTTGCTGGCCGGATGGTTTGCTGATTTGGGTTTTCGTATCGAAATCCAACCAGTGCCCGATACACGCCACAAATTTAACCTGCTTGCCTCTATTGGTGAAAAAAGTAGCGGCGAAGGTAATGGCGGATTACTGCTCGCCGGTCATACCGATACCGTACCTTACGATGAGGGGCGTTGGACCCGTGATCCCTTCACGCTGACGGAGCACGACAACAAGTTATATGGTTTGGGCACTGCCGATATGAAAGGCTTTTTTGCCTTTATTCTGGATGCGGTACGTGATATCGATGCCAGCCAGCTGAGTAAACCGCTCTATATTCTGGCGACCGCCGATGAAGAGACCACCATGGCAGGCGCGCGCTACTTTGCCGCCTCCACCCAGTTGCGCCCTGACTTTGCCATTATTGGCGAACCAACCTCACTGCAACCGGTGCGGGCGCACAAAGGGCATATTTCCAGCGCCATCCGCATTACCGGCCAGTCAGGTCACTCCAGTGATCCAGCGCGTGGCGTCAATGCCATTGATTTGATGCATGAATCCATTACCGAGCTAATGAAGCTGCGCACCACCCTGCAAGAGCGTTATCACAATCCGGCGTTCACCATCCCTTATCCGACGATGAATTTCGGTCATATCAATGGTGGTGATGCAGCAAACCGTATCTGTGCTTGCTGTGAATTACATATGGATATCCGCCCGTTGCCGGGTCTGACATTAAGTGATCTGGATGAGTTGATGACCGAAGCGCTAGCGCCGGTAAGCCAACGCTGGCCAGGCCGCCTGAGCATTGATGAGCTGCATCCGCCGATTCCTGGCTATGAATGCCCAACAGATCACCATATGGTGGGGGTTATCGAAAAATTGTTGGGTGAGCGCACGGCGGTGGTGAACTATTGCACTGAAGCGCCATTTATCCAGCAAATTTGCCCAACATTAGTGCTGGGGCCAGGTTCCATCAATCAGGCCCACCAGCCGGATGAGTTTATTGATATGGCCTTTATCGAGCCAACTCGCGAGCTGATTGGCCAATTAGTTGACCATTTCTGCCAACAGAGATAACCACTATGGGGTAGGCGGATCAATATCGGTGATAAGCCAAACTGATAACCTAGCCTTGGTAATTAAATTTCAGAAATATCCCTAAAATTGATGTTTTTTTGCTGAAAATAGTGTCAATTGGGGTATGGAATTGAACGTGGCGAGTGGATTTGTCCATCTCTGCCTTTTGGATGAAACTAATTTACAAAAAGAAACCATAAAAGTTTATACCCAAAGTCATTGGCGTTGCAGGTAGGCAGCAAGTGAACGAATCCCGATGAGCTGACACTGGTCAGTGATTCGGGTGAGCAAGAGCCGCCAACACACCTGCAGTTTGAAAGATGACGGGTATACAGGTCAGGGGTCATATGAACGAACAATATTCCGCAATGCGAAGTAACGTCAGTATGCTCGGCAAACTACTCGGGGAGACCATCAAGGAAGCGCTCGGCGAGCACATTCTTGATCGGGTAGAAACCATCCGTAAATTATCTAAATCTTCGCGTGCTGGTAATGAGGCGAGCCGTCAGGAACTGCTGACGACGCTGCAAAATCTGTCCAACGACGAGTTACTGCCGGTAGCCCGTGCTTTTAGCCAATTCCTCAATTTGACCAATACGGCGGAGCAATATCACAGTATTTCGCCACACGGTGAAGCGGCAAGTAACCCGGAAGCCCTGGCCCAGCTATTCACCCGCTTGAAAGACAAGAAGCTGAGCGAAAAAGATATGCGCAGCGCGGTTGATGAGTTGTCTATTGAGCTGGTGTTGACCGCTCACCCAACCGAAATAACTCGCCGTACTTTGATCCATAAACTGGTGGAAGTGAATACCTGCCTGAGCCAGTTGGATCACAATGATTTAGCCGATTACGAACGCAACAAGATCATGCGTCGTTTGCGGCAGTTGGTTGCACAATCATGGCATACCGACGAAATTCGCAAAATTCGCCCCTCCCCAGTGGATGAAGCCAAATGGGGCTTTGCGGTGGTTGAAAACAGCCTATGGGAAGGTGTACCCGCTTTCTTGCGTGAATTTAACGAGCAGTTGCAGAACTCTCTCGATTACCGTTTACCGGTCGAAGCCGTGCCGATTCGCTTCACTTCATGGATGGGCGGCGACCGCGATGGTAACCCGAATGTGACCGCTGAAATCACCCGCCATGTGCTGCTGCTGAGCCGCTGGAAGGCCACCGATCTGTTCCTGCGTGATATCCAGGTGCTGGTGTCAGAGCTGTCAATGTCGGAGTGCACCCCAGAACTGCGTGAGCTGGCTGGTGGCGACGAGGTGCCGGAACCTTATCGCGAGCTGATGAAGCGCGTCCGTACTCAGTTGACCAATACCCAAGCCTATCTGGAAAAACGCCTGAAAGGCGAGCGTGTCTTGCCGCCGACTGATTTGCTGGTCAGTAATGATCAACTGTGGGATCCACTCTACGCCTGCTATCAATCGCTGAAAGCCTGCGGCATGGAGATTATCGCTAACGGTCAGTTGCTGGATACCCTGCGCCGTGTCCGCTGCTTTGGCGTGCCATTGGTGCGCATCGATGTGCGCCAGGAAAGCACCCGCCACACCGATGCCATTGCGGAGTTAACCCGCTATCTGGGCCTCGGCGATTATGAGAGCTGGTCTGAAGCTGACAAGCAAGCTTTCCTGATCCGCGAATTGAACTCTAAGCGCCCACTAGTCCCGCTGAAATGGGAACCGAGCGCCGACACCCAGGAAGTGCTGGAGACCTGTCGGGTGATTGCCGAAGCACCGGAAGGCTCAATCGCTGCCTATGTTATCTCCATGGCGAAAGTGCCATCGGATGTGTTGGCGGTACATTTGCTGTTGAAAGAAGCGGGTTGCCCGTTCACCCTGCCGGTGGCTCCGCTGTTCGAAACCCTTGATGACCTGAACAACGCTGACGACGTGATGACTCAGCTGTTGAACATCGACTGGTATCGCGGCCTGATCCAAGGCAAGCAGATGGTGATGATTGGCTATTCTGACTCGGCGAAAGATGCCGGTGTGATGGCGGCATCTTGGGCGCAATATCGTGCTCAGGATTCATTGATCAAAACCTGCGAGAAAGCGGGGATCTCACTGACGCTATTCCATGGCCGTGGCGGCTCTATCGGCCGCGGTGGTGCGCCCGCTCACGCCGCGCTACTCTCTCAGCCTCCGGGCAGCCTGAAAGGCGGCTTACGGGTGACTGAGCAAGGCGAGATGATCCGCTTTAAGTTTGGTCTGCCGGAAGTCACCATCAGCAGTCTGGCACTGTACGCCGGTGCAATTTTGGAAGCCAATCTGCTGCCACCGCCGGAACCGAAGAGTGAGTGGATTGAGGTGATGGATATTTTGTCGAACGCATCCTGCGATATGTATCGCGGCTATGTGCGCGAAAATCCAGAGTTCGTCCCTTACTTCCGCTCAGCCACGCCAGAGCTGGAATTAGGCAAGCTGCCATTGGGTTCACGCCCGGCCAAACGTCGCCCGAATGGCGGTGTTGAGAGCTTACGTGCAATACCATGGATCTTCGCCTGGACACAAAACCGTCTGATGCTGCCCGCCTGGCTGGGTGCCGGTGCCGGTTTACAGAAAGCGATTGATGCCGGTAAGCGCGATGCGCTCGCGACCATGTGCCGTGACTGGCCGTTCTTCTCAACCCGCATAGGTATGCTGGAGATGGTGTTCGCCAAAGCCGATTTGTGGTTGGCAGAGTATTACGATCAGCGCCTGGTGGATAAATCCTTGTGGCCGCTGGGTCAGCAACTACGCGATCAGTTGGAAGCGGACATTAAAGTGGTGTTGGCAATTGCCAACGATGATCACTTGATGGCTGATTTGCCGTGGATTGCGGAGTCTATCGCGTTACGTAACGTCTACACCGACCCGCTGAACGTTCTGCAAGCGGAGCTGTTGCATCGGTCGCGCCAGCAAGAACACCCTGATGCCCGTGTTGAGCAGGCATTGATGGTGACCATCGCCGGTGTCGCGGCGGGGATGCGCAATACCGGCTAGTGTTAGCGGCCAGACTTTCATCTGTGAGTTCGATGGTTAGGTCAGTGGGCAGGTAATTGGTGCCCACCGACCGCCAATATCTGCCTCATCAATGCTTACCAATACTGCTCGCTGGTCATATGCCCCGGTTTACGGCGCAAGTGCTTACGCATATCACGTTGTTCTTTCAGCAATTGCTGGGTGTCTCGCACCATTTGCGGGTTACCACACAGCATCACATGACTATCCTTCGCATCAATGTTTAAGCCAACCGCCGCTTCCAGTGAGCCATTTTCAATCAATGCTGGCACCCTGCCCGTCAACGAACCGGGAGATCGCTCGCGACTCACCACTGTCTGGATACGCAGCTTGCCGTTATAGCGCTGCTCCAGCTGTTGCATCAGTGGCAAGTAGCTGAGATCACGGGCAAAACGTGCCGCATGGACTAGCACCACATGCTTGAAACGCTCTAGATCGCGCCCCTCCTGCAAGATAGAGAGATAGGGGCCAATGGCGGTGCCGGTTGCCAACATCCATAAGGTATCGCAATCCGGTATCTCTTCTAGCACGAAGAAGCCCGCCGCCTGCTTGGTCACCATCACTTCGCCGCCCACCGCCAGTTGGTCCAGTCGTGGGCTGAGCTTTCCTTCCGGCACAGTGACCAGATAGAACTCCAGATTGTCGTCACTCGGTGCATTGACGTAAGAGTAGGCCCGCTGTACCCGCTCGCCATTAATATCTAATGCCAGCTTGGCAAATTGACCGGCGGTAAAGGGATCGACGGGCGCATTGACCCGAATACTGAACAGCGCGTCTGTCCAGTGCTCGACGTGAGTAATTTTGCCACTAACCCATTCAGCCATCGTTATGATTCCCATTAGAAGTAATGCCAAAAGCGCAGGGGATATTTTAGGGGATCTGGCTAAAAAGTATTATCGATTAAATGTTATCGCGCTGTTTTACTTAGCAGATTCACGCCACCACGGTGAATTTGGACACTTTAGTTTACGTGAGTGGTGGATTTATCTGCCAGTCGTCCATTTGGCAATATGTCGTGCTGACTCGCTAAAAAATTCAAATTTGTTAGCTTATGCGCCGATAGTGAGGTGTGCCGCCACAAACGGCACGTATTACGGCTAATTAACGCATTAAGATAATGAAAAAAATAGAGAATTTTCACCTGTTAGTCATGTTGATCCTGCTGGTTGCCGTGGGTCAGATGGCGCAAACGATCTATGTGCCGGTTATCGCGGATATCGCCCGTGATTTATCCGTGCGTACCGGTGTGGTACAGCGTGTCATGGCGGCCTATTTGCTGACCTATGGCTTCTCACAGCTGATTTATGGCCCCCTCTCCGACCGGATTGGCCGTCGCCCCGTGATTCTGGTGGGCATGATGATTTTTATGTTAGGCGCATTGGGGGCGTGGTTGGCCGGTAGTCTGACCATGCTGGTGGCGGCCAGCGCTTTGCAAGGCATGGGGACCGGTGTCGCAGGTGTGATGGCGCGAACCATGCCGCGCGACCTCTATTCCGGCACCGCCTTACGTTACGCCAACAGCATGTTAAACATGGGGATTTTGGTCAGCCCGCTGATGGCGCCAGTGATTGGTGGGGTGCTGGCGAGTCTGTTTGGCTGGCGCGCCTGCTACGCATTTCTGCTGCTTTTATGCGGCGGTGTCGCATTTTGTATGTTCCGCTGGCTGCCAGAAACCCGCCCGCAGCAAACCGAAAAACGGCGAATGTTAGCCAGCTTCCGCCTGTTGCTCTCTGATAGCGCCTTTAGCTGTTATCTGGTGATGCTGATTGGTGCATTGGCTGGGATTGCCGTCTTTGAGGCCAGCGCGGGCGTGTTGATGGGCGGCGTGCTTGGGCTGAGTGGCGTGACCGTCAGTATTCTATTCATCCTACCAATTCCAGCGGCATTTTTTGGCGCATGGTATGCCGGTCGCGACGGCAAAACCTTCCACAGTCTGATGTGGCATTCCGTTATCAGTTGCCTGTTGGCAGGGCTGATGATGTGGATCCCCGGCTGGTTTGGTGTAATGAATATCTGGACCTTAGTGATACCGGCGGCACTATTCTTCTTTGGGGCGGGGATGTTATTCCCACTGGCCACCACCGGCGCGATGGAGCCGTTCCCTTATCTGGCGGGAGCTGCGGGGGCCTTGGTCGGCGGGCTACAGAATGTGGGATCAGGGCTGGCGACGTGGCTGTCCGCCATGCTACCGCAAACGGGGCAGTTCAGTTTGGGGTTGCTGATGTTCGCCATGGCGATTCTGATTTTGCTCTGCTGGTGGCCGCTATCCCATCGGATGCAACCACAAGAGCATCGCGTTTAAGCGATTGAAATACTGAGACAAAAACGGGTGCCGAATGCAGCACCCGTTTTTTCACTGAAAATTTATGAGCCGGATTACAGTAAGAATTCGTGCAATGACGGGTCTTTGCGATCCAGGAAATGGGTTGAGCGGATGCGGCGAATAGTGCGAGATTTACCACGGATCAGCAGTGTTTCAGTGGTCGCCATATTCCCTTTGCGATAAATCCCCTCCAGCAGATCACCTTTGGTAATCCCGGTGGCGGAGAAAATGACGTTGTCATTGCGCGCCATGTCCCCCAGTAGCAGAACCTTACCCGCTTCGATACCCATGGATTTACAGCGCACCAGCTCTTGCTCACCGATTCGGCGATTGTCTTCGTTATCCCCCTTCACTTGATGACGCGGCAACAAACGGCCTTGCATATCACCATCCAATGCACGGATCACCGCAGCAGAAATCACCCCTTCAGGTGCACCGCCGATGCAGTACATCACATCCACTTCGCTTTCTGGCATACAGGTCAAAATGGAGGCTGCCACGTCGCCATCAGGAATAGCGAATACTTTGACGCCAAGTTGCTGCATTTCAGCGATGATGCCGTCATGACGCGGTTTGGCTAGCGTGATCACGGTTAAATCGACCAATGGCTTATTCAGCTTATTGGCCACATTGCGCAGGTTTTGTTCCAGTGACAGGTTAAGGTCGATAGCGCCTTTCGCGGCAGGGCCAACCACCAGCTTTTCCATATACATATCCGGCGCATGTAAAAATGTGCCTTTATCGCCGACGGCCAGCACCGCCAATGCATTGGCCTGCCCCATGGCGGTCATGCGCGTGCCCTCAATGGGGTCAACCGCGATATCAACAGCATCCCCTTGACCCGTACCGACGTGTTCACCGATAAACAGCATCGGTGCTTCATCGATTTCGCCTTCACCGATAACAATCTGCCCATCAATATTGACCTGATTGAGCATAATGCGCATAGCCCGTACAGCAGCGCCGTCGGCAGCATTTTTATCGCCCCGACCCAGCCACTTATAACCTGCCAGCGCGGCAGCTTCGGTAACACGGGAGAACTCGATGGCTAATTCACGTTTCATGGTTAGACCTGTTGATTGCGAAATGGAGGAGTTGTATATGGGCGGGAATTCTATCACCCTTCGCCCTTGAAGTCGTAGAGGGGTTAGTGGTGGTGCCGTGAGCGCATAAAAAAACGCGCTATCGGGGGGCGACAGCGCGTTGATAACAAAAACACGTTCAGCGTAAAACAGGCAGACCGTTACTCTTCGTGCTCTTCCCATGCCTGAGCACGGGCCACCGCTTTCTTCCAGCCTTTGTAGCGGAAATCACGCTCAGTGGTTTCAATCCCTGGGCGGAATTCGCGCTCAATCGTTGCCTTGCTCTTCACTTCATCCAGATCATTCCAGAAGCCCGTTGCCAGACCCGCCAGGAATGCCGCACCCAGCGCAGTACTTTCGCGCACTGCCGGGCGCTCAACACGTGTGCCCAGAATATCGGCCTGGAACTGCATCAGGAAGTTGTTCGCCACTGCGCCACCATCGACACGCAGTGATTTCAGGCGTGCGCCGGAATCCGCTTGCATCGCATCCAGTACATCGCGAGTTTGGTAAGCGATTGACTCAAGTGTTGCGCGGATAATGTGGTTACTGTTAACGCCACGGGTCAGACCGAAAATCGCACCACGGGCATACGGGTCCCAATAAGGGGCGCCCAAGCCAGTGAAAGCAGGCACCACATACACGCCGTTGCTGTCTTTCACTTTAGTCGCGAAGTATTCGGAGTCGGTGGCATCACTGATCAGTTTCAGCTCATCACGCAGCCATTGGATAGATGCGCCACCAATAAACACTGCGCCTTCCAGTGCATAGTTAACTTCACCACGTGGGCCACAGGCGATAGTGGTCAACAGGCCATGATTAGACTGAACCGCTTCTTCACCGGTGTTCATCAGCAGGAAGCAACCAGTGCCGTAGGTGTTTTTCGCCATGCCTGGTTGCACACAAAGCTGGCCGAACAGAGCCGCTTGTTGATCACCGGCGATCCCAGCGATTGGGATACGCGTCCCGCCCTTACCACCAATGTTGGTTTGGCCGTAAACTTCGGAGGAGGGGCGAACTTCAGGCAGCATAGCGCGTGGAATGTTCAGCGCCGCCAGCATACGTTCATCCCACTCTTTGGTGCGGATATTAAACATCATGGTACGTGATGCGTTGGTGTAATCCGTAACGTGTACGCGGCCCTGTGTCATGTTCCACACCAGCCAGGTATCCACGGTACCAAACAGCAGCTCGCCACGCTCAGCACGGTCACGCGCGCCCTCCACGTTATCGAGGATCCATTTCACTTTCGTGCCGGAGAAGTAAGGGTCAACCACCAAGCCGGTGTTGTGGCGGATGTACTCTTCCAGCCCCTCTTTTTTCAATTTTTCGCAGATATCGGCAGTACGGCGACATTGCCAAACAATGGCGTTATACACCGGTTTACCGGTCGCTTTATCCCAAACAATGGTGGTTTCACGTTGGTTGGTGATGCCGATACCGGCTATCTCATCAGAACTGATACCGGCTTTCGCCAGCACTTCAACCAGCGTGGAACTCTGGGTTGCCCAGATCTCCATGGGGTCATGCTCAACCCAACCCGCTTTCGGGTAAATTTGGGTGAATTCGCGCTGAGACACACTCACGATATTAGCATCATGATCCAGCACCACTGCTCTGGAGCTGGTGGTCCCTTGATCAAGCGCAACAATATATTTTTTTTGAGTCGTATTTTCAGTTGTCATAATAAGCTCACATTTTAAGTTGCCGTTTATAGCATTATCTATTATTTATGCTTTGCGTTCTGTGGCGGTGACCGTAGTTTCTTCTTCATCGATTGCACACACATCACATGGCAAGTGGCGGCCAATCAGCGCGCGATAACCAAATGCACCAAGCAATGCACCGACAATTGGCCCGAAGATTGGCACCAGGAAGTAAGGAATATCACGCCCGCCAGTGAAGGCAATTTCGCCCCAACCTGCCAGATAAGCGAAAGCTTTTGGACCAAAGTCACGTGCAGGGTTTAATGCGAAACCGGTCAATGGCCCCATTGATGCACCGATAACGGCTATCAGTATACCAATCAGCAGAGGAGCCAGTGGGCCACGTGGAATACCGTTACCATCGTCAGTCAGCGCCAAAATCAGGCACATCAGAATGGCGGTAATCACGGTTTCAACCAGGAAAGCCTGGAAAACAGAAATGTGCGGGTTTGGATAGGTAGAGAAGATACCCGCCAGATTTAGGCTCTCAGCGCTGCCGCGAACCATTTGATGGGTCTGTTCAAAATCGACGAACAGGTTGTAGTACAGGCCGTACACTAATGCGGCAGCGCAAAATGCGCCGGCAACCTGCGCCACAATGTAAGGGATAACTTTACGGCGATCAAAGCAGGCGAATAACCACAGTGCGATGGTTACTGCCGGATTAAGGTGTGCACCTGAGATTGCTGCTGTTAAATAGATGGCCATGGCAACACCCAGGCCCCAAATGATACTAATTTCCCATTGCCCGAAACTGGCGCCGGCCAACTTCAACGCAGCAACACAACCTACACCAAAAAAGATTAGCAGACCGGTACCGAGGAACTCTGCGATACACTGGCCCTTCAAGGTCGAACTAGCGGTTTGGCTCATAGTAGATGTCCTACAGACAGAGATTTATAGGGTATTTCTTATTTTTGCCCTTCAGACCGCGAAGGGAGTGATGTAAATTTATCGTTAACGAGCACAAACGAGAAATAGCGAAATCAAAATGTGTGTGGTGCGTCATAAAAATGAGCGATTTCGCGTTATTCATGGCTGTTAAGGGACTTTAAAAGTGTGATCAGACCAGTGGTTTTCTCCCTGCTTGTTAAGAGAATGTAGAGTTTTACAGGATAGCTCACCGCCGTCTTTCAGTTTTTACTGATTTATACTTATACGAAATTGCTACAGAGTGTGGTTTGTGCCCGTATGGCGCTAGACAGGGGGAGACTGGCTACATACAATCGGTTTATCAAGAGCATCGTTTTTATCAAGCTGCGTTGCCTTTATGAAGGAACGCGTTAGAACATAGCGCTTGTTACACTCGTTCGATGAATATATAGCGCGATAAGTATTCACAGCAGTTTCATCTACCGAGGGTTGCTTTAGTCGATACGGGTTATGTCGTGCATAGGGTAACTTCGGTGAAGAATGATGACTGCGACTAAAAGTTGTACGCCTTGCTACCAGAAGGGGACCGAAGAATGTCATTTGAAGTATTTGAGAAATTGGAAGTTAAAGTTCAGCAGGCGATTGATACCATCACTTTATTGCAGATGGAAATTGAAGAGCTGAAAGAGAAAAATAACACCCTGTCCCAAGAAGTTCAGGATGTAGCGGGTGGTCGTGAAGCCTTAGTGCGTGAAAATGAGCAACTAAAGCAAGAGCAGCACGTCTGGCAGGATCGTCTGCGGGCGCTGCTGGGAAAGATGGAAGAAGTCTGAGTACTGACTGGCTTGCACAAACTCTTCCTGCTTGAAGTGGCAGGAAAGCAAAAGGGCGATATCGATATCGCCCTTTTTTATGTTTTTCGCTGAGAGATACGTGGAGTGTTATTCAATATCCAAGGGTTCTTCTGACAGAATAATACCGGTGTTGTCAGCATACAAATGGTCACCGGAGAAGAAGGTTACACCGCCAAAGTTAACGCGGATATCACTCTCGCCAATACCTTCATCGGCGGCACCGACAGGGATAGCGGCCATGGCCTGAATACCGATATCCAACTCAGCCAGTTCATCAACCTGACGGACGGCACCGTAAACGACAATCCCTTCCCACTCGTTTCTCAACGCTAAATCAGCAAGTTCAGCATTGACTAATGCACGGCGCACCGAACCACCGCCATCGACGACCAGGACACGGCCCAGACCATTCTCTTCAAGCAGGTCAAACAACAAGCCGTTATCTTCGAAACATTTTACAGTAGTAATCTTGCCACCAAATGAAGTACGTCCGCCAAAATTGGAGAACAGTGGTTCTACCACATTTACCTCTTCGTGATAGATATCGCAGAGATCGGAAGTATCATATTTCATAGGATTAACGTCTGGTTGCGGCTGGGATGCTAAGTATATCCCTTTCTGGCTACTGTTGGCAAAATCATCAATTGTTAAATTTATCCGAGCCGACCTTCGCGCCAGCCCGCTCGGACAAAGAGAGACGCGGGATTAACTGAATACCAAGCCGACAGCAAACAGGATATTGGTCAGTAGTGCGGCTTTTACCATATGTTCGAGCATTGGCCTCATGCCCGCCGCCGTTGGCTCGCGCAGGACAAACAGAGCATGTTTAACCAGCAATGGAACGGCCAGAATAAAGATCCATCCCGCCCAGCTATGCAAATTCAGAGTGCTAAACAGCGCCAGGCAGAAGATCGCGGCGGCGATCAATAGAGCATGATAATAACGTGCGACAACCGGCCCTAATCGCACTGCGAGCGTATTTTTGCCATTCGCTCTGTCATTTTCGATATCGCGCAAATTATTGATATTTAGTACGGCGGTCGCCAGTAGACCACAGGCGGTGGCTGGCAGCATGACAATGCTATCAAAGTGCCCGGCCTGAAGGTAGTAAGTCCCGGCGACACTCAGCCAGCCGAAAAACACTAATACTGAAATATCGCCCAGCCCCATATAACCATAGGGTTTAGTACCCACGGTGTAGGTAATGGCAGCCACAATAGCCATCAGCCCGAGCAATAAGAAACCTAAAACGTCACTGGGCTTTTCACAAGCGATGGCGATGAGTGAGATACCGGAAATGACCGTCAGGGTTACGGTGATAATCAGTGCGGCCTTCATCTGATGGCGGGTAATCATCCCTTTCTGCATACCGCGTAACGGCCCGATACGCTCCTCGGTATCACTGCCTTTAATCGCATCGCCGTAATCATTGGCCAGATTGGACAGAATTTGCAGCAGGCCAGCAGTTAACAAGGCGAGTAAAGCGACGGCGGGTTTAAAACTATCGAGCCAGACAGCCAGTGCTGAGCCAGTGACGATAGAGGCAAAAGCCAGAGGTAGGGTTCGTGGCCGTAGGCTTTCCAGCCAAGCCTGAGTTTGGCTGCTATTGGTTGATAGGCTCATTTTTCGCTTCATTTTATAGGAGTCTGGTCCGCCCATATTGGCGCGTTAAAAAGATTCATGTCTGCCAAGAGTAATATCGTCAGAAATAATGTCATCAAAAACAAGAGTGGGAGGCGATGCCTCCCACTCGATATCTATCGGCGGACCATTTTATCCAGCATAGGGCTATAAAGCGAATTATAGGATAAAACGACTTAGATCTTCATCTGCGACCAGTTCATCCAGATGCTTACCGACATATGCAGCATCAATGGTGATGGATTGACCATGACTTTCGCTAGCGTCATAGGAGATATCCTCCATCAAACGCTCCAACACGGTATGCAAACGACGTGCGCCGATATTCTCGGTGCGTTCGTTAACTTGCCATGCCGCTTCAGCAATTTTGCGGATACCTTCGCGGGTAAACTCAACGGTCACACCCTCGGTCGCCATTAATGCTTTGTACTGCTCGGTTAACGAGGCACTCGGCTCAGTCAAAATGCGCTCGAAATCATCCGTGGTCAGCGCCTGCAATTCTACGCGGATTGGCAAGCGACCTTGCAATTCCGGGATAAGATCTGACGGGCTGGAGACCTGAAACGCACCGGAGGCAATAAACAGAATATGGTCAGTTTTTACCATGCCGTGCTTGGTTGAAACAGTACAACCTTCCACCAGTGGCAGCAAGTCACGCTGTACCCCTTCGCGGGACACATCGGGGCCTGACGTCTGGCCGCGCTTACAGATTTTATCGATTTCATCGATGAACACGATCCCGTGTTGCTCCACCGCATCAATTGCCTGCTGCTTCAGCTCTTCCGGGTTAACCAGCTTCGCGCCCTCTTCCTCAATCAGCAGTTTGAATGCGTCTTTGATTTTGATTTTGCGTGGTTTTTGTTTCTGACCAGCGATATTCTGGAACATCGATTGCAGCTGATTGGTCATCTCCTCCATGCCCGGAGGTGCCATAATTTCAACCCCCATCGGCGAGGCCGCCAGATCAATTTCAATCTCTTTGTCATCTAACTGACCTTCTCGCAGTTTTTTGCGGAAAGCTTGGCGGGTTGCGGATGGCTCTTGAGTCTCATCCGGCTGGCCCCAGTTATTTTTGGCCGGAGGGATGAGCACGTCCAGAATGCGCTCTTCGGCTAACTCTTCCGCTCGATAGCGCATTTTCTCAATGGATTGATGACGAACCATTTTTACCGCCGCATCAGTCAGATCGCGGATAATCGAGTCCACTTCCTTACCAACATAGCCAACTTCGGTGAACTTGGTGGCTTCAACTTTAATGAACGGCGCATTGGCCAGTTTTGCCAGACGGCGGGCAATTTCAGTTTTACCTACACCGGTTGGGCCGATCATCAGAATATTTTTAGGGGTAACTTCGTGACGCAACTCTTCGTTGAGCTGCATACGACGCCAGCGGTTACGCAGGGCAATGGCCACTGCACGTTTGGCTTTATCTTGGCCGATAATGTAGCTATCAAGTTCGCTGACAATCTCACGTGGGGTCATTTCAGACATGTCACTCTATCCTTACGCTTTGTTCGTTAATAACGCCTGGTACGAATTACTCTGTAGGTTACAAATACCTAGTACGTTAATTCTTCAATAGTTTGGAAGCGGTTGGTATAGATACAGATATCCCCCGCAATGCTCAGTGATTTCTCAACAATATCCCGCGCACCTAATTCGGTATTATCTAGCAGCGCACGTGCCGCAGACTGGGCATAAGGCCCGCCGGAACCGATAGCAATCAGATCATCTTCAGGCTGAACAACATCGCCATTACCGGTAATGATGAGTGAGGCGGTTTCATCAGCAACAGCCAGCAGAGCCTCGAGCTTGCGTAGCATACGGTCTGTACGCCAGTCTTTGGCTAACTCAACCGCCGCTTTCGTCAGATGGCCCTGGTGCATCTCTAGTTTACGCTCAAACAGTTCAAACAGCGTAAAAGCATCAGCGGTTCCCCCCGCAAAACCCGCTATGACTTTATTGTTATAAAGACGGCGGACTTTTTTAGCATTACCTTTCATTACGGTATTGCCCAGGGTGACCTGGCCATCACCACCGATAACAACATGACCATTACGGCGAACACTTACAATTGTTGTCACGAGCGAACCCTCGTTGCAGACTGAATGGACCCCCATACTGTCTTTCAGAAAAACAGTATGGGGTATATTGAGATTATAAATGGGGGAGGATTACTACTTTTCAACCCCCTACAGCGAGGGGAATGCATCCTGATTGACCAGCATCTTTCAAACGCTGCAAGGTTTTATCCGCTACAGCTTTGGTGCTGTACGGGCCGAGCACCACACGATTCCAGCCACCGCCAGCGGTAATACGGCTTTCGATACCACCAAATGCCAATTGGGCGCGGATAGATTCAGCCTGATCAACGGCTTTGAATGAACCACATTGCACCATCCAACGTTGCGCTTTTTCTTTCTCTTTTTCCGGCTTCGGCGGTGTTACCGGTGCTACAGGCTGGGTACGCGGCGGTGTAGAGACCTGCGACGGTACTTGCGTCTGCGGTTGTACGCGACTTGCCGACGGTGCCGCCGCTGGCGATTGCACCGGCGTGGTCACTTGTCGCGGCTGTGTTAGTGGCGGCTGCATATTGGCCGGCGGCGGTGTGATAGTCACCGCAGAACGTGGCACCGATATCCCTTGGTTATAAGGCACCTCGGACAACTGTGTCGGCTGCTGGCGCATATCCGCCTGCATCTGCTCAAGCAATTGCCGCTGCTCATTTGTCAGTTGAGTCTGGGAATTAACTTCACCACCAGCAGAAGGCTCGGTGGGTGTCGGTACGCCAATCTGGCGATTCTCCAGCTCTTTAATGTAGCGCCAGCGCTCCTCCGGTTTCGGTGGTAACCCATTGCCCGTACGAGGGTCATGATTGGGCAGTAGCGGAAGCTCACCCGGCTTATTGTGGGTGATGAAATAGAGACCACCAATAAATACCACTAATAACGCGACGGCCAGCGCCACCACGGTTTTAGATATTGCTGGAGCACTGCGTTTTTTCCGGCTGGGGCTTTTGCGCCGCGCTCCTGAGCGCCCTCGGCTTACATAATCTCTCTGTGCCACTATCGTTTCGCTGCGTCGTAATGATGGGATAAGTCCGTCATGTTACTGAACCCCTGAATATTTGCCTAGCTTTTAGGCGCAGCAGTACTTTCCCTGATGATTAATTCGGTGTCTAACAAGCGGGAGCCACTTTGTACTGAATGCCCTTGTAACTGTTCGAGTAATAGTAACATGGCTTGCTGACCAATTTGATAACGAGGTTGCGCCACCGTGGTTAAAGGTGGGTAGCAATACTGTGACAGCTTCAGATTATCAAACCCAACCAATGAGACATCCTGCGGCACCTTTAGCCCCATTCTCTTCGCCTGCCACATGGCCCCTATCGCCATCACATCATTGTGACAAAATATTGCTGTGGGCGGGTTGGGCAGCGCCATCAGAGTGGCAAAGGTTTCAGCACCCGCTTCATAACTGAAGTCACCGCGCAAAATATAGTCACTATCGACCGCAATACCATTACGGCGTAGCGCTTGAATATAGCCCTGTAGCCGATAATGGCTCAGCGGCAATGTCTCTGGCCCCGCCACACAGGCAATGCGCTGGTGCCCCAATTCATGCAGATAGTTCACTGCTTCATAGGCAGCGGTTAGATTATCGATATGCACCGTTGGCAGTTCCAGCTCAGGTGAGAACTCGTTTGCCATCACCATTGGCGGCAGATTGCGCTGCTCTTCTTTGCTGGCATCAAACGGCAGATTAGAGCCTAACAGCAACATACCATCGATCTGCTTGGTGATAATTAAGTTAACGAAGGTGCGCTCTTGCTGAGTTTGTTGTGCGCAGTCGCCAATTAAGATCAGATAGTCTTGCTGGGCTGCCGCAAACTCAATGCCTTGGATAATGTCGGCAAAAAACGGATCGCTGATATCCGGTACGATAACCAGAATCGTGCGCGATTCGTTACGTTTAATGTTGCGAGATAAAGCGTGAGGAGAGTAGCCCACAGCCAGAACAGCTTGCTCCACCTTTTGTCGAGTCACTGCTGAAACCTTTTCTGGATTCATCAATGCGCGTGACACCGTCGCAGTTGAAACGCCCGCCATTCCAGCAACGTCTTTCATGGTGGCTACCGTGAACTCTTTCTTCTGTTCCAACGCCTTTCTCCTTGCTCTGGCTCCATGCCAGCACTAATTGCTTTGAGATATCCCGAGGCCAATGGCTCAGGATATTAACGAGTTGTCACACGTCAACCCTGGTTATCGGTTAGCCGCGCTCATATCCTTTCATGGCAGTGTGGTTTCGGTTAAATACAGACTTTGCGACATTCTATACAGATAGTGGGGGCAATTTGTTACCTAATTTGCATTAAAAGTGTGACATAAGTGAGGTTTTTCGAACTGGCTCGCAGAAAGCAGGGTAATCGATTGCTTAGAGATAGAGATCAAACCGCAAATCACCCATTTTCACCCCAAATAAAATGAAGAGTTTATATTCCCCAAAATCATTGGCGTCGCAGCTAGGCAGCAAATGAGTGAATCCCGATGAGCTTACATCAGTAAGTGATTCGGGTGAGCGAGAGCAGCTAACAACGCTGCGGCGTCAAGGAAGAAAGACATTACCTAAAGTCATTGGCGTTGCAGCTAGGCAGCAAAGGAGTGAATCCCGATGAGCTTACATCAGTAAGTGATTCGGGTGAGCGAGAGCAGCTAACACGGCTGCGGCGTCAAGGAAGAAAGACATTACCTAAAGTCATTGGCGTTGCAGCTAGGCAGCAAAGGAGTGAATCCCGATGAGCTTACATCAGTAAGTGATTCGGGTGAGCGAGAGCAGCTAACACGGCTGCGGCGTCAAGGAAGAAAGACATTACCTAAAGTCATTGGCGTTGCAGCTAGGCAGCAAAGGAGTGAATCCCGATGAGCTTACATCGGTAAGTGATTCGGGTGAGCGAGAGCAGCTAACACGGCTGCGGCGTCAAGGAAGAAAGACATTACCTAAAGTCATTGGCGTTGCAGCTAGGCAGCAAAGGAGTGAATCCCGATGAGCTTACATCGGTAAGTGATTCGGGTGAGCGAGAGCAGCTAACACGGCTGCGGCGTCAAGGACGAAAGGTAATTAGCTATCGATGGGATCGACGTCTAACGTCCACTTAACCTTCCGCGCTTGCGGCAATGTATTGATTAGTGGTTGAGAGGTTTTAATCAGCCGTTGCAGCAATTGCCTTGAGGGGTGCTGTAGCAAGAGTTGCCATCGGAAGCGCCCACCTCGTTTGGCTTGCAAGGCGGGTACTGGCCCCATGATCCAGAGGGCATCATCTTTGAGCGGACTGGCTTCCAATAAATTGCGCAATTGTTGCAGGAAAAGTGCTGACTGCTGATTATCGTGATCTTCGCTGCGCACGATGATATGGCTGGTATAGGGCGGTAAAAATACACTTTTACGCTCTGCCAGTGCCTGTTTGGCAAAAGCATCGTAGCCCTGTTGCAGCAGGATTTGTAACAGTGGGTGCTCAGGGTGATGGGTTTGTAAAAGGACTTCACCCTGCTTACCGGCACGCCCGGCGCGGCCTGACACCTGCGTATAGAGCTGGGCAAAGCGCTCCGCTGAGCGAAAATCGGCGGAGAATAGCGCACCATCGACATCTAACAATGCCACCAACGTGACATCAGGGAAGTGATGCCCTTTGGCCAACATTTGCGTGCCAATCAAAATACGCGCACCGCCCTGATGGACATCCGCCAGATGCTGCTCCAGCGAGCCTTTGCGGCTGGTGGTATCACGGTCAATTCGAGTGATTGGCGTGTCGGGGAATAGCGGGGCCAGCTCATTTTCCAGCTGTTCAGTGCCGACCCCCACCGAGACCAGATGCGTGGTTCCGCATTTCGGGCATTGCTGAGGCACTGGCCGCTGACTGTCACAATGGTGGCAACGCAACTGGCGGTGATTCTGATGCAGGGTGTAATAGTGGTCGCAGCGCTGACACTCGGCAATCCAGCCACACTCATGGCACAGTAACGCGGGTGCATACCCTCGGCGATTTAGAAACAAAATCACCTGATTATCTGCCGCCAAATGGGCCTTCATCCGTTTCAGCAGAGGCTGAGAAAGCCCCACTTTTAGCGGCAACCCTTTGAGATCAAGCAAGTGCTGCGCGGCGGGTTTGGCATTACCGGCTCGTTTACTCAACGTTAGCTGGCGATATTTGCCCATTTGCACATTATGTAAGGTTTCCAGCGCAGGGGTGGCAGTGCCCATCACGATAGGAATACCCTCTTCACGGGCGCGGAATACCGCTAAATCTCGCGCGTGATAGCGCCAGCCCTCCTGCTGCTTATAGGAGCTGTCGTGCTCCTCATCAATAATAATGACCCCCAGACGGGAGAATGGGGTAAACAGCGCAGAGCGCGTACCAATGACAATCGCGGCTTCACCATTACGCGCCCGCAACCAGACCGACAGACGTTCACTGTCGTTTAAGCCAGAGTGTAACACCTCAACCGGTGCGCTAAACCGCTCACGAAAACGGGCGATAGTCTGCGGGGTCAAGCCAATCTCAGGCACCAACACCAGCGCCTGGCGGCCCTGCGCCAGAATATTTTCCAGCACACTCAGATAAACTTCCGTTTTACCGGAACCCGTCACCCCCGCCAGTAACCAAGCGGCAAACTGGGTATCTTCGCTGCGGATCGCGCCAACGGCGGTGGCCTGCTCGGTATTCAGCCGCAGGCGCTCACCCAGCACGGCAAAACCCTGGCGCCAATCGGTGGTCGCCACCTCTTGCGAACGCAGATCAATCAACCCCTTGCTGCGCAAGGCTTGCAGGGCGCTTTCGGTTAATGCCATTTCATTTATTTGGTGGCGATAGACCGGTTTTTGCAATAAAGCGGCAAGCGCCTGTTGCTGCTTTGGCGCACGTTTTAAGCTGTCCGGCGGTGTTGCGCGGCCCTGCTCGGTGGCAAACCATTGCCACAAAGGGGCCGATTGTGCCGGTTTTCCTTGCCGCAACAGAATAGGCAGGGCATGAAACAGCACTTCGCCGATGGGATAGTGGTAGTAGTCGGTTGCCCAGCAGAGAATGCGCCACAAGCTGGGCGGGAATAAGCTGCAGTCATCCAAAATGGCATCAATGGCTTTCAGTTGATCAAGGGGGAGTGCGCTGGTATCACTGATACCCACCACAATCCCGATGGCTTTGCGTTTACCAAACGGCACGCTGACGCGAGCACCCACCACCGGGCAGGCCATGGCGCGGTCTAATCGGTAATCAAAGGTACGGGCCAGCGGTACGGGTAAAGCCACTTGAACAACGGACATGTGTTGTCATCCTGAATAAAAAAATTGGCCTGAATAAAAAATGATTGAACAGTTTACACCGCATGCTTCACAATGTGCGGATTCGATTGCGCGGCTTTGGCAAATTCTGTATGATTCGCCGCCTTTGATATAATTCGATATCAAATCCTGTTAACAACCGTTGGTTACTTTATCAGCGATTGTTAGTTATCAATCGTGTGGTGTCTGGCGGAACAGGGCTGGATAGCGACACGGCCTAAATATAGAGGTTTCCATGAAACAAGGTATCCACCCTAAATACGATTTAGTTACTGCTTCTTGCTCTTGCGGTAACGTTATCAAGATCAACTCTACCGTTGGTCATGACCTGAATCTGGACGTGTGCGGCGAATGCCACCCGTTCTACACTGGCAAGCAGCGTGATGTTGCGACCGGTGGCCGTGTTGACCGCTTCAACAAGCGTTTCAGCGTGCCAGGTGCAGCTAAGAAGTAATGTCTGCCCGTCAGACGAAAAAGGCGCCTTAGGCGCCTTTTTTCATTTCTACTCCCCCATTCACATTCAGTGATGAACAGGGTCGTTGTGGGAAATCAATATTCCCAAGTATCGGGATCAACACCCAATTCACGCATTAAAATCTTCGCGGCTTCCGGGATTTCATCACTGCGCTCTTTACGCAGATCTTCGTCATTCGGCAGCGGCTGGCCAGTAAATGCATGCAAAAAAGCCTCACACAACAATTCACTGTTGGTGGCGTGGCGCAGGTTATTCACCTGACGGCGGGTCCGTTCATCGGTGAGGATTTTTAACACCTTCAGCGGAATGGATACCGTAATTTTTTTGACCTGTTCGCTTTTCTTGCCGTGTTCAGCGTAAGGGCTGACATACTCGCCGTTCCACTCAGCCATGGGACACCTTAAATTTATCGGAAAAATACTAAATTCTGAAAACGGGCCAATTATGCCCGATCTTCGCTGTTCTCACTAAATAAATGTCAGTTTTACTAGACTAACGTCACTCATTTAATCATTTTCGCCATTTATTAATAGCCGATACCTTTCTCTGCCATCTTTACGGGTAAACAAAACCTCACCGAAACCTGACTGACATCATTAAGATATCTAAAACCTCTATAATTTTAGCGGTTATTATTCCATTGCTCAATCTATACGCAAAGAAGTTTAGATGTCCAGATGTATTGACGTCCGTAATTTGTGCGTCTACTCTGGCGTAACATTTTCTCGATCCCGGCTGGTGGAAATCCATATGACGCGTAAACAGGCAACAATAGCAGTCCGTAGTGGGTTGAACGATGACGAGCAATACGGCTGCGTTGTCCCCCCGATTCACCTCTCCAGTACTTACAATTTTATCGATTTTAATCAGCCACGCGCACATGACTATTCACGTCGCGGTAACCCAACGCGCGATGTGGTGCAGCGGGCCTTGGCTGAACTGGAAGGGGGCGCTGGTGCTGTAATGACCAGCAGCGGGATGTCGGCGATTCATTTGGTTTGCACCACATTGCTAAAACCGGGCGATCTGCTGGTCGCGCCGCACGACTGTTATGGCGGCAGCTACCGTCTATTCGATAGCCTGAGCAAACGCGGGGCTTACCGCGTGCTGTTTGTTGATCAGGGTGATGAAGTGGCCCTGAGCCGCGCCCTGGCTGAAAAACCTAAGCTGGTATTGATTGAAACACCAAGCAATCCGCTACTGCGGGTGGTGGATATTGCCGCCATCTGCAAAGCCGCCCATGCCGTTGGCGCACTGACGGTTTGCGACAATACCTTCCTCAGCCCAGCCTTGCAGCAGCCGCTCGCTTTAGGCGCGGATCTGGTAGTTCACTCCTGTACCAAATATCTGAATGGTCACTCAGATGTGGTGGCCGGTGCGGTGATTGCCAAAGATCCTGAGCTGGCGGTCGAGCTGGCCTGGTGGGCAAATAATATTGGCGTCACTGGTGCGGCGTTTGATAGCTACCTGTTATTGCGCGGTTTGCGTACCTTGTCACCGCGTATGGCTCAACAGCAACGTAATGCCGATGACATTGTTCGTTATTTACAGCAGCAGCCTTTGGTGAAAAAGCTGTATCATCCCTCTCTGCCACAACATCCCGGCCACGAAATTGCTTGCCGTCAGCAGTCAGGTTTTGGTGCGATGCTCAGTTTTGAGTTCGATGGTGATGAACAGGTGTTGCGCCGTTTCCTCTCTGCCCTTGAGCTGTTTACCTTGGCGGAGTCTTTGGGCGGCGTGGAGAGCCTGATCTCCCATGCAGCGACCATGACCCATGCCGGTATGGCGCCAGAAGCGCGCACTGCCGCCGGTATTACTGATAGCTTGTTGCGTATTTCCGTGGGTATTGAAGACAGCGAAGATTTGATTGCCGATTTGGAAAATGCCTTCCAGTTGGCGGGAACGAGGTAAGCATGAATGCAACAGCGGTAGCAGCGGCGGTCACTGGCCGTCAGCTGCACAAGTTTGGTGGTAGTAGCCTTGCGGACGTGAAGTGTTACCTACGGGTGGCCAATATTATGGCCAACTACAGTCACCCCGGCGATCTGATGGTGGTGTCTGCGGCAGGGAGTACCACAAACCAACTGATCAGTTGGTTGAAACTCAGCCAAAGCGATCGTCTTTCTGCCCATCAGGTACAGCAAAATCTGCGGCGTTATCAGCACGACCTGATCAGCGGTTTATTATCGCCAGAAATGGCTGAGCCACTAATTAGCGAGTTTATCCATGATTTGGAGCGGCTGGCCGGTTTGCTGGATAACAAAATCGACGATGCGACTTATGCCGAAGTGGTTGGGCATGGCGAGATTTGGTCCGCCCGCCTGATGGCTGCGGTGCTAAACAAGCTGGATATGAAGGCCAGCTGGCTGGACGCGCGCAGTTTCCTGCGTGCTGAGCGGGCGGCACAACCTCAGATCGATGAAGGCCGCTCTTATCCGTTGTTGCAACAATTGATCGCGCAGCACCCGCATCAACGGTTAGTGGTGACCGGCTTTATCTCGCGTAATAACGCCGGTGAAACCGTGCTGTTAGGACGTAACGGCAGTGACTATTCCGCGACACAAGTTGGTGCGCTGGCAGGTGTCGAACGGGTCACCATCTGGAGTGACGTTGCCGGGGTCTACAGCGCTGACCCGCGCAAAGTGAAAGATGCCTGTCTGCTGCCCCTGTTGCGGTTGGATGAGGCCAGTGAACTGGCCCGTTTGGCGGCACCGGTGTTGCACACCCGCACATTACAGCCGGTTTCAGGCAGTGATATCGATTTGCAACTGCGCTGTAGCTACCAGCCGGAACAAGGTTCCACCCGCATTGAGCGCGTATTGGCCTCCGGCTCGGGCGCCAAAATTGTCACCAGCCACGATGATGTCTGCCTGATCGAATTGCAGATTGCGGGCCATCATGACTTCTCACTGGCGCAAAAAGAGATCGATCTGCTGCTTAAACGCGCGCAAATCAAGCCGCTGGCGACCGGTATTCACCCGGATCGCAACTTGCTGCAACTTTGTTATACCTCCGAAGTGGTGAACAGTGCGCTCCGCGTGCTGGAAGATGCCACCCTGCCGGGGAGATTATCCCTGCGCGAAGGACTGGCGCTGGTGGCACTGGTCGGCGCGGGGGTGAGTAAGAACCCACTGCACAGCCATCGTTTCTATCAACAGCTGAAAGATCAACCGGTTGAGTTTATCTGGCAAGCGGAAGATGGTATCAGTCTGGTGGCGGTTCTGCGCCTTGGGCCGACAGAGCACCTGATTCAGGGTCTGCATCAGTCACTGTTCCGCGCGGAAAAACGTATCGGTTTAGTGCTGTTCGGCAAGGGCAATATCGGCGCGCGCTGGCTGGAGCTGTTTGCTCGCGAGCAAAAAAATATTTCAGCCCGCAGTGGTTTTGAATTCGTGCTGGCTGGGGTCGTGGATAGCCGCCGTAGCTTGCTGAGCTATGACGGGCTAGACGCCAGCCGGACATTGGCATTTTACGATGACGAAGCCATAGAGCAGGATGAAGAGTCGCTATTTTTATGGATGCGCGCGCATCCGTTTGACGATCTGGTGGTGCTGGATGTGACTGCCAGCCAGTCACTGGCAGAGCAATATTTGGATTTCGCCAGCTACGGTTTTCACGTCATCAGCGCTAACAAACTGGCAGGGGCCTCCAGCAGCAATAACTATCGCCAAATCCGCGATGCCTTCGCCAAAACAGGTCGCCATTGGCTGTATAACGCCACGGTCGGCGCGGGTTTGCCGGTTAATCACACGGTGCGTGACCTACGTGACAGCGGCGACAGCATTCTGGCAATTAGCGGTATTTTCTCCGGCACGCTCTCTTGGCTATTCCTGCAATTTGACGGCACTGTGCCCTTCACCGAACTGGTGGATCAAGCCTGGCAACAAGGGCTGACCGAGCCGGACCCGCGAGTGGATCTCTCCGGTCAGGATGTGATGCGCAAATTGGTGATCCTGGCCCGTGAAGCGGGTTACGACATCGAACCGAATCAGGTGCGGGTAGAGTCTCTGGTGCCTGTGGGTGCCGATGTTGGCTCGGTGGATCAGTTCTTCGAGAACGGCGAGGCATTGAATCAGCAAATGGTTCAGCGCTTAGAAGCTGCGAATGAAATGGGTCTGGTGTTACGTTATGTGGCCCGCTTTGATGCCAATGGTAAAGCGCGGGTGGGGGTTGAAGCCGTGCGTGCTGACCATCCACTGGCCTCCCTGCTGCCGTGCGATAACGTCTTCGCCATTGAGAGCCGTTGGTATCGCGACAATCCGCTGGTGATCCGTGGCCCCGGCGCTGGCCGTGATGTCACTGCCGGTGCGATTCAATCTGATCTAAACCGCCTATCTCAACTGCTGTAATCTGCATTCACTCGCCTCTTCTACCCACCGTAGAAGAGGCGAAATCCGCGCCCCACCTCTGTTTTACTCGCAACATGAATTTTCCGCATCTGGCGTGTGAAGATTAATCATCGGCCTAAACTTATTTAAACGTTGACTCTTTAGCCAACTTCCGGCACCTTCTATTTAGCCATCTAAACGTATAGACGCTCATAAGTGGGCAGCAACAGATAACATAAGTCGTTATAGCGACAACGGAGTGACAGGGTATGAGTTTTTTTCACGCAAACCAGCGGGAAGCGCTAAATCAAAGTCTGGCAGAGCTGCAAGGCCAAATTAATGTTTCTTTTGAGTTTTTCCCGCCGCGTACCAGCGAGATGGAGGAGACCCTGTGGAGCTCGATTGATCGCCTGAGCACCCTGAAACCAAAATTTGTTTCGGTGACTTATGGCGCTAACTCCGGCGAGCGCGATCGTACCCATAGCATCATCAAAGGAATTAAAGAGCGCACCGGCCTTGAAGCCGCGCCACATCTGACCTGCGTGGATGCATCTCCGACTCAGTTACGTGATATTGCAGCTGACTACTGGAGTAGTGGCATCCGCCATATCGTGGCCCTGCGCGGTGATTTACCACCAGATAGCGGCAAGCCAGAGATGTATGCCTCTGATTTGGTGACCTTGCTGAAAGACGTGGGTGACTTTGATATCTCGGTGGCGGCTTATCCGGAAGTTCATCCCGAAGCAAAAAGCGCACAAGCTGACCTGATTAACCTGAAGCGCAAAATTGATGCCGGCGCTAACCGTGCTATTACGCAGTTCTTTTTTGATGTTGAGAGCTACCTGCGCTTTCGCGACCGCTGCGTAGCCACCGGTATTGACGTCGAAATCGTACCGGGCATCTTACCGGTTTCCAACTTTAAGCAGCTTCAGCGCTTCGCCACCATGACCAATGTGCGGGTGCCTAATTGGATGACCACCATCTTTGAAGGGCTGGATAACGACCCTGAGACGCGTAAAATGGTCGGTGCTTCAGTGGCGATGGACATGGTAAAAATCTTAAGCCGCGAAGGCGTGAAAGATTTCCATTTCTATACCCTGAACCGCGCTGAGTTGAGCTATGCGATTTGCCATACCTTGGGGGTCAGACCTTAGGCGTTATCAGAAGGCGTGAATATATTTAGCGAACAGATAACCGGCAAGGAGGGTTTAGCAGCTAACCCCTCCTTTGCCCCCACACATCTACCTATGCTTTGTCTGCCAAAAACTTCACCGGCACAGCGGGCGGGCCAAAACGGTTATCACCGTCAGTTCCCAGAAACGCGCCGCAGTCGATAAACATCATGACAATAATTAGCGTGGGAATGAAGCGCCCGACCCCCCATTGCCAGATAGGGGCCAGCATCTGCCAATTACCCGCCATCAGCATCCAGGCCAGCACCACCAGAAACGCCCACCAGCCGGCTTTATTGCGGTCATGCAGCCGCTTAACTACCACCGCCGCTGTTGGCCACAGTAAAAAAACGATCGCAAAAGCGGCGGTCTGAATAGGTAGCCAATCCTGCCCGGCTAGCGTAAAAATCACCAGCATCGCCATGAGCCACAGGCCGATCCAGATCCAAAAATCCCGCCGCCCGATACGGCCTTTAAATGAAAAACACCACTGCTGTATTGTCATCGATGAACTGATCCACTGACCTGATTTAATAGTGCCAGAGTGTAACTCAACCACACTGCCAACCGACAAACTTTGCTACGAATTTTGACAATCACCCCCGATTACCGTTTTAATCCCCTCACACACTTCTAACGACGGCGTAAGTCATGAGAAAAGAAATTGCCGCAACACTAACCCTACTGCTGCTTATAGCTACGGTTAGCCGCGCTCATGCCGATCCCGCAGACGACAGTGGTCAGCCAACGGAAGAGGCACAACCGACTGCACCTTATCTGCTTTCTGGCGCACCAACCTTTGATTTAACTTTGGTTAAATTCCGTGAGAGTTATAACCACGCTAACCCGACACTGCCCATCAGTGAGTTTCACGCCATCACCGTCAAAGGCGATGCGCCACCACTGACGCGGGCGGCCAGCAAGATCAATGAAAATCTCTATGCTTCAACCGCGCTGGAGAGAGGCACTGGTAAGATTAAAACTTTACAAATCACCTACTTGCCGATTAAAGGGAGCGAGGAGAAAGCAGCCCGACTGGTGGCGGTCAATTACATGGCGGCCCTGATGCGGCAGTTTGAACCGACACTCACACTACAGCAGAGCATTGAGAACGTGCAGCAGTTGTTGACCAAAGGTAAAGGCTCCACTTTCTACACCCATCCTGTCGGCGCAATTCGCTATGTTGTGGCAGATAATGGCGAAAAGGGGCTTACCTTCGCTGTTGAACCGATTAAGCTGTCACTATCAGAAGCATAACTCGCCGCAATTAATGACGAAAAGCAAAGCCATTGTCACTAATCATCTCTATACTGTTGGACAGGTAAACTGCCTGTTGGGCAGTCATTATTATTGACCCTCGTGTCCCTTTGTTGGAGGAAGAAACATGCGTCATCCATTAGTTATGGGTAACTGGAAACTGAACGGTAGCACTCACATGGTTAACGAGCTTATCGCTGGCCTGCGTAAAGAATTGAGCACCGTTGACGGTTGCGGTGTTGCCATTGCGCCACCGGCTATCTATCTGAATCAGGCTAAACATGAGCTGTCAGGTAGCCGTATCACTCTGGGTGCACAGAATGTTGATGTGAATCTGTCCGGCGCATTTACTGGCGAAACCTCGGCAGAAATGCTGAAAGACGTGGGTGCCCAATACATCATCATCGGTCACTCTGAGCGCCGCACTTATCACAAAGAGAGTGATGAATTGATCGCCAAGAAATTCGGCGTGCTAAAAGAGACTGGTCTGATCCCAGTACTGTGCATCGGTGAATCTGAAGCAGAAAACGAAGCGGGTCAAACTGAAGCGGTTTGCGCTAAACAACTGGATGCGGTGCTGAACACCTTGGGCGTGAAAGCGTTCGAAGGCGCAGTTATCGCTTACGAACCAATCTGGGCGATCGGTACTGGCAAATCAGCCACTCCAGCACAAGCTCAAGCGGTTCACAAATTCATCCGTGACCATATTGCCAAGCTTGATAAGGCGGTTGCAGAACAAGTGATCATTCAGTACGGCGGCTCTGTTAACGACAAAAACGCAGCAGAACTGTTCACCCAGCCTGATATTGATGGTGCGCTGGTTGGCGGTGCTTCACTGAAAGCAGATGCCTTCGCGGTTATCGTGAAAGCAGCAGCAAAAGCTAAAAAAGCCTGATTCAGGTTTAAGTCGCTACTGATTAAGCCGGAGCAGATGCTTCGGCTTTTTTACTAATATCTGCGTGAAATTCTTTTTTATACAGATCAATTCCACCATCACCTATCGAGCCGAGAAATTTTCTTATCTCAGCGTGTTTTTCTGCAATACTATCAATGTGATACTCAAAATTAGTCTTTTTCTGTGTATCAACAAAATGGATAAAGTCCTCATTGTGATATTTAATCACATTACAGGCATGCCCTTGTGTCGCCCCCGGTAACCACTGCCATCGCCTTGGGCGATGAATAGCAAGGACACCATTGAGTTCGTCATCTTTGCCTAATCCTTCTAACGTCGAAATCAGTGTAGAAACAGATAAATCACGCTGAGTTGGCGCGTTCATAATCCCCATGAGACCCGCCCCCCTAAGCTTCGGCATTGCCTGATGTACGACATTTTTCTCGAATGTTTCAGCAACGGCGGTGGCACAAGATGCGCAGTTAGTTTGCCCGAAACCATGAATGCCAAAGAGTGTAAGGAAAGCCGCTAATGGCCGTAATAGCAGGGGCGGTTTGCCCTTAGAATTCACGTGGTTTAATAAATAATCGAATAGACTTCTATCTTTGCCCCCAGCATATTCGCTTGGTTTTTTCCCATCGGGCATCGGCTGGTTTGTTATGGTTATCGGTAATTGGCTAATAGCCGGTTTTTTCGCCAATTGATACTCACTGTAATCAAATACATCAAAATCTGAATCCTCTGCAGCTGATAAACTTAAAAACGATGATGATGATGGTGATGGTGACAAAGTGCTGCCATGGGGTTCTAGTCGAGCCAGGTTTGTGGTTATCCGCATAATATTTCCCTAAAATCTGCCAATTTTTATGAGCCTGTTTTACTCAATAACGCATTTAACACGCGCTGGCGAATCGGGGAGTTTTTATCTGTAAGAAAGAGAAGAATTATAAAAATAATCAGATGGTTAAAATATCCAATAAAGTAAAGCGCCCGTAAGCATTAACCGACGGGCGCTGAGTCTGGACTATATCGTTTCTTATTTTATCGCTTACTGATCTCATCAAACACACCACCAGTGGCGAAATGTGTCTGTTGCGCTTTGGTCCAGCCACCGAAAACGTCATCAATAGTAAACAGCTTCAGTTGCGGGAACTCACTGGCAAATTTGGCCGCTACAGCCGGATCACGTGGGCGGTAGTAATTCTTAGCCGCGATAGTCTGGCCTTCTGGTGAATAGAGGTATTTCAAATAGGCATCAGCAATGTCGCGGGTGCCGCGCTTATCGACCACTTTATCCACCACCGATACCGTCGGCTCCGCCAGAATCGACACACTTGGCGTGATGATATCAAACTTATCTTTGCCCACCTCATTCACCGCCAGCAGAGCTTCGTTTTCCCAGGCAATCAGCACATCACCAATGCCGCGTTCAACAAAAGTATTGGTGGCACCACGTGCGCCAGAGTCCAGCACTTCCACATTCTTATACAGGGTTTTGACAAACTCCTGCGCCTTGGCTTGATCGTTATTGTTATGCTCTAACGCATAACCCCAGGCTGCCAGATAGTTCCAGCGCGCACCACCGGAAGTTTTCGGATTCGGGGTGATCACTGAGATACCCGGTTTTACCAGATCTGACCAATCATGAATCTGCTTAGGATTCCCTTTGCGCACCAAAAACACGATGGTTGAGGTGTAAGGTGCGGAGTTATCCGGCAGACGCTTGATCCAGTTTTTATCAATGCGACCACGCTCAGCAATAGCATCGACGTCATAAGCCAGTGCCAGTGTCACCACATCGGCTTCAATACCATTAATCACCGAGGTCGCCTGTTTACCAGAACCGCCATGGGATTGACGCACTGTCACCTTGTCGCCGGTTTGTTGCTCCCAATGTTTACTGAATGCCTGGTTGTACTCCTGATAAAACTCACGTGTCGGATCATAAGACACATTCAGTAATTGAATATCTTTTGCCATGGCACCTGATGCCAACAGCAGTAACGACAAACCCACACCCCATTTACGCATTGGCCCGCTCCCCAGAATGATTGTTATTAATCTAAATAATTGCTATCAACCTAAATGGTTTTAACTTAAATGCTAATCAACCCAATTGGTTGGCTTGATACAGAGCGTGCCAGAAACTATCCATCCAATTAAAGAATAAAAAACTTCTGATTATATCAATACGAAATATACAGTCCCTGAAATCGGGATAGGGGCTGATCTCACAACCAGCCTCCTCCCACACCACCGTACATACGGGGCCGTATACGGCGGTTCGGTTATGTTGATCGTCGCCTTCCTATAACTCTGGCAGGCCCAGTCTGACGAACAGGTTATTGGGAAGTGCTATGTTCAGCGCCGGGCTACAGCTCACCCGCCACTGTTTATGGCAACTTCCCACCGTCTGCGCCGAGAGGTCTTTGCTAACCCCGCGATTGTGCAGCTCTTTATAACGCTTGCCGCCCGTTTTCCACTGTTTCCAGAGGACACTCCGCAGCCTGCGCCTTATCCACCCGTTCAGCTCTCTTATCAGCGATGGCCACTCGTTCAGCCTGTAGTAGCTTTTCCAGCCCGTCATATATCGCTTTAACGGCTCGATTAGCTGCTCCAGGCTTCTGCCCGTGTTACGTCCCGTCAGTTCCCTTATCCGCGTTTTGAACCGCTTCACCGATCCCGGCGACACCACGCACCACACTTTCCTGCCCCTTATGAAGCTGTAACCCAGGAACTTACGCGACTCCGGATGCGCCACTGCGCTCTTCTTCGCATTCACCTTCAGCTTCAGTTTACGGCTCAGCCAGTGCGTCAGCCCCGCCATCACACGATTGCCTGCACGTTCGCTTTTCACATACACATTACAGTCGTCTGCATAACGGGCGAACTTCAGGCCGCGTTTCTCCAGTTCCTTATCGAAGTCATCCAGCAGCAGATTCGATAACAACGGCGACAGCGGGCCGCCCTGCGGCGTCCCTTCTGTCACCGGCCTTACCAGACCGGCTTCCATCACGCCTGCATTCAGGAACCTGCGGATAAGTGACAGCACCCGTTTATCCGACACCCGTTTCGCTATCCGGCTCATCAGTACATCGTGGTTCACCCGGTCGAAGAACTTCTCCAGATCGAGATCGACCACCCAGTGATACCCGGACCCAATATATTCATGAGCCTGTTTCACAGCCTGATGGGCAGAGCGCCCGGGGCGGAACCCGTAGCTGCTGTCGCTGAACGACGCATCCCACTGCATCTGCAACACCTGCATCATCGCCTGCTGGATAAAACGATCCACCACCGTCGGGATACCCAGCAGACGTTCGCCGCCGCAGGGTTTCGGGATGGTCACTCTTCTTACAGGGGATGGGCGATAGCTGCCGGACAGCAGTTGCGCTTTCAGTTCGGGCCAGTGGTGTTTCAGGTACTCCGGCAGTTCGCTTACGCTCATGCCGTCGGCTCCCGCCGCACCTTTATTGGCCTTCACTCTTTTCAGGGCTTGCCTGAGATTGACGGGTTCACAGATGGCTTCCATCAGCCACGCTGTTGACGACGGACTTTCTCTGGTCGTCGGTGCCTGCCCGGTTTCAGCCCCCCGGGAACCGGCGTCCGGGGCTTCACCCCTTCTTCGGGCTTCAGGGCCGCGATGCGTTTTCTGCTGCATGACCGTTCAGAACCTCCGCTGATACTCGTCACTCATTACCGTTCGGGCCTTCAGACGTCACGTCCTACTATGCCCTCTGCTGACTCCTGTCCACCGGTCAGCGCACCTTACGATGCACTCAGTTCTGAATACAGAACGCCGGACAGGCCTCCCGGGGTAAGCTCAGCCGCTTTCACCACACACCTGCCCAATCTACCACCCCGGCTCTTGATGGTTATGGCCTTCGCAATCACATGCTTGCTCCGCCAGTCGGGTAGGCCTTATATCGGGTTTCTGTCCGTCAGGTCATGGTTTTGCTCCACGCTTCCTTCAGACCCCGCCTCACGACGACGCCCTTGCGCTTCACTAGTCCTTCGCCACCATCAGGCTGGACAGGGGACTTTCACCCCCGAGCTGCTGAGCATGCCCGGCACACATGCAAAAAGCCCCCGCAAGCGGAGGCTCTGTGACCATGCAATAAACTGTTTTAGAACAGTTTTTTCGCAGTGTTGTACCAATCTTCTTTGAATTTACTTTTCTTGTTCTCTGGCGCGATACAAACGGAGATTAATTCATGCACCATTTTCTCGTTCTGTATACCGACGCAGAAGCCGCCTTGGGTGAAATCATGATCCTGCAACAGCAGATCAACCGCATAAGACCCCATACGGGAAGCCAGAATACGGTCATAAGCCACTGGCGCACCGCCGCGTTGGATATGACCCAACACCGTGCCACGAGTTTCACGGCCAGTCTCTTTCTCGATGTATTTAGCCAGCGAATCAATATCATCCAACTTTTCAGTAATCGCCACGATAGCGTGCTTCTTACCTTTCGCGATGCCCGCTTTGATTTCAGCCACTAAATCTTCACGTTTAAATTCAACTTCAGGGATAGCGATAAACTCGCAGCCCCCGGCAATAGCAGCGGCCAAGGTCAAATCACCGCAATAGCGGCCCATCACTTCAACGATAGAGATGCGCTGATGTGAGGAAGAGGTATCACGCAGGCGGTCAATCGCTTCAACCACAGTTTCCAGTGCGGTGAAGAAACCGATGGTGTAGTCAGTACCGGCCACATCGTTATCGATGGTGCCCGGTAAACCCACACAGTGAATACCACCCTCTTTGGTCAACAAATCTGCACCCGCATAAGAACCGTCACCGCCGATAACCACCAGGCCATCAATACCACGGTCTTCCATATTCTTAAGGGCAACTTTACGCACAGCTGGATCACGAAATTCAGGGAAACGCGCAGAACCGAGGAAAGTACCGCCACGGTTAATCATATCTGACACGCTATAGCGATCCAGTTTCCTCATGCGATTTTCATGCAAGCCAAGGTAGCCATCTTCAATACCATAAACTTCCAATCCTGCTGACAAAGCAGCACGAACCACCCCACGAATGGCTGCGTTCATACCTGGCGCATCACCGCCGCTTGTTAGTACACCGATTTTCTTGACCATGACTACCTCTGAACTTGTAGATGCGATTTTTTAAAATTCGTTGTCTGCTGATTTATGTCTTGCACAGGTGAAGAGTACAGAAAATCAGCTTTATGAGCTTAATATCGGATATTATAGCAAAAAGACCAAGCTGAATTGATTCAAGTCATGCCATTTGGCGGTATTTTCTTCATAACCGAACCATAATGTCACCACGGTTTACTTATCGTTAATTAAGCAATTATTAATTCAGTAATTATAGTTCCCAATGCGCATGACGCTCTTTCGGCACCACAGAGCAGGGATCTTGATGGATAAGGACATCAGCACCGGGAAAACGGTGTAGCAATGCACGCTCAACTTGCTCAGCTAAAAGATGCGCCTCCATCAACGGCACCCTATCTTCCATCTCGAGGTGCAGCTGAATAAAGCGTGTTGGCCCCGATTGACGGGTACGCAAATCATGAGCGCCAATCACACCCGGCCATGACATCACAATATCGATTATTTCCTGCCGCTCATTATCAGGCAAGGCACGATCCAGTAAGGATTGCACCGCTTCATAGCCCATACGCAGCGCACTATAGAGAATATAGACCCCTATACCCAAGGCAAACAGAGCATCCGCACGATGAAAACCATACCAACTTAATGCCAACGCAATAAGAATAGCACCATTCATCATGACGTCAGATTGATAGTGCAACATATCAGCGCGAATCGCCTGACTGTGGGTTTTTCGTACCACCCAACGCTGAAAAGTGACTAATATCAGTGTACTGAATAGTGCAATTAATGTTACCCAGATACCGACACCAAGATCTTGCAACGGCTCCGGTGAGGCTAAATGCTGGAAACCGGTCAGAAACAGGAATAGCGCCGAACCGGAAATGAACATGCTTTGCGCCAACGCCGCCAGTGATTCAGCTTTGCCATGACCAAAAGTATGTTCTTCATCAGCAGGTTGCAGTGAGTAGCGCACCACGAAAAGGTTTGTCAGCGAGGCCGCGAGATCTACCAGTGAGTCAACTAGCGCAGCCAACAGACTCACCGATCCGGTATGCCACCAAGCAAAGATTTTAATAATCAGTAAAATTGAGGCCAACACCGTCGCACTGAGCGCAGCAGCTTTAACCAGTCGCGCATATTGCGGGTCCATAACTCATTCCGAATAATATTCAGGGCTTATTAGTATATACCCTAAATAATTTGAGTTGCAGTCAGGTAACAAGCGAGCACTTCAGGTGGCGGGGGTGACACAAAAAAAAGCCCTCCATCATGGAGGGCGAAAGACAGGGATGGTGTCTATGGCAAGGAAAACAGGGTATTACTTGGTACTACTTACTTCTGGGCAGAAGAGGGTTGTGCTGCTGGCGCCTGCTGCATTTTCTCAATGCGCTGCTGGTGCTTTTGATTCAGGGCAGCTTTTTGCTCTGGTGTGAGCAAGTTGTACATTTGGTTACGAACTTTGGCCATTTCGACCTGGCGTTCAACCTGATCTTTGGACATCTTCTCGGCTTGTGCTCTTACCGCGGCTTCGTCGAATTTATCGGCGGTAACCAGCTTGTGCATTGCTTCACGGTCAGCAACATCAAGGCGAGGTTGACCCTGGCGAGACTGGCGCATCAGGTCACGCATTTGCTGGCGCTGCTGCTCAGTCAGATTCACACCGTCAAACATGTTATGGTGGCCACGACCGTCTTTCTTATTCATCATCGCACCGTCACCGTGGCACCAGCCATCTGCGGCTTCGGTCTTATCAGCGGCGAAGGCGGCGTGAGAGCCGAGAACTAACATTGACGCCATGATTAACGTTGTTACTTTAGTTACTTTACGCATCATTTAACTCCTGGTTTCTATCTGCTAAGCGGTTTGCTGCTATGCGATTCATTGAGAAGCAGTCTATCGGCCCGGCTGCAAACATGCGTCAGTGGATGTAAAACTGGAGTCAGGGCATGTAAAGCTAAGTAAAGTCATGGAATACCGGTAATTGTTAACGTATTTTGCGTCAAGAGGAGAAATAAACATGCATAAGATCCTATTAGTTGATGATGACCGTGAATTGACGTCACTATTGAAAGAGTTGCTGGAAATGGAGGGCTTTAATGTTGTGGTTGCCTATGATGGCGAACAAGCATTGAACCTGCTGGACAGCTCTATCGACTTGTTATTACTTGATATTATGATGCCACGTAAGAACGGCATCGAAACACTGAAAGAGCTGCGTCAACATCACCAGACACCAGTGATTATGCTGACTGCCCGTGGCAGTGAATTGGATCGGGTGCTTGGCCTTGAGTTAGGCGCGGATGATTATCTGGCAAAACCCTTTAATGACCGCGAGCTGGTGGCACGTATTCGCGCCATCTTGCGCCGCTCTAACTGGAGCGAACAGCAGCAAAATGTCGATCAGGGTGCCCCGACACTGGAAGTTGATTGCCTGCAACTGAATCCAGGCCGTCAGGAGGCCAGCTTTGAAGGCCAATCGCTGGAACTCACCGGTACTGAATTTACCTTGCTCTACCTACTGGCCCAGCACCTCGGTCAGGTTGTCTCACGCGAGCATCTCAGCCAGGAAGTTCTAGGGAAGCGGTTGACGCCTTTTGACCGCGCCATTGATATGCACATTTCAAACTTGCGCCGTAAGTTGCCGGATCGCAAAGATGGGTTGCCGTGGTTTAAAACCCTACGTGGTCGCGGGTATCTGATGGTATCCGAAACATGATCAACAGTTTAACGACGCGAATTTTTGCTATTTTCTGGTTTACCTTAGCACTGGTATTGATGCTAGTGCTGATGGTACCAAAGCTTGATTCGCGTCAAATGACCACCTTGCTCGACAGCGAACAGCGTCAGGGAACGATGCTGGAGCAACATATTGAAGCTGAACTGGCCAGTGATCCTGCCAATGATCTGATGTGGTGGCGCAGGCTTTATCGCGCCATTGAGAAGTGGGCGCCGCCGGGTCAGCATTTGGTGTTGGTGACCACCGAGGGGCGAGTCATTGGTGCCCAGCGCCACGAAATGCAAATGGTGCGTAATTTTATCGGCCAGTCAGATAACTCAGATCAGCCGAAAAAGAAAAAATATGGCCGCGTCGAGATGGTCGGCCCCTTCTCTATCCGTGATGGGGAAGATAACTATCAGCTCTACCTGCTGCGTCCAGCCAGCAGCCCACAATCTGATTTTATCAATTTGATGTTTGACCGCCCGCTGCTGCTCTTGATTGCCACCATGCTGATCAGTTCGCCGTTGCTACTGTGGCTAGCCTGGAGCCTGGCGAAACCAGCGCGTAAGCTGAAAAATGCCGCCGACGATGTCGCGCGAGGTAACCTGAAGCAGCACCCTGAATTGGAATCCGGGCCGCAAGAATTTTTGGCAACCGGGGCCAGTTTCAATCAAATGATCAGTGCGCTTGATCGGATGGTGGTGGCCCAACAACGGCTCATTTCTGATATCTCCCATGAGCTACGCACCCCGCTAACCCGCTTGCAACTGGCCACTGCGCTGATGCGCCGCCGCCATGGTGAAGGGAAAGAGTTAGAGCGTATCGAAATGGAGGCGCAACGGTTAGATAGCATGATCAATGATTTACTGGTGCTATCTCGCAGTCAGCACAAAAACGAGCTACACCGCGAGCCGATTAAAGCCAATGATTTATGGTCTGACGTGCTGGAAGATGCGCAATTCGAGGCTGACCAAATGGGTAAGACGCTGGAGGTGACATCACCACCAGGGCCATGGACCCTATTTGGCAACCCAGCGGCCCTTGACAGTGCGCTAGAGAATATCGTGCGTAATGCGCTGCGCTATTCCCATCACCACATTGCGGTGGCATTCAGCTCGGATAATCATGGTGTCACTATCATTGTTGATGATGATGGGCCAGGGGTCAGCGCAGATGATCGTGAACAGATATTCCGGCCATTCTATCGCACTGATGAAGCCCGAGATCGCGAATCAGGCGGGACTGGCTTAGGGCTGGCGATAGTTGAAACCGCCGTCAATCAGCATCGCGGTTGGGTGCGGGCAGAGGACAGTCCATTAGGTGGCCTGCGGCTGATACTTTGGTTGCCGCTGCATCCTCTGAAAGCTTAACTGCCCTTCACATTTGAAGTGGCAACGCTGTGAGCTGCCACGCCAATGGCTTGAGCATAAACCTTGCTGCCCGATCATTTTAGATCGGGCAGATCACTGGCTATCACCACCGCGCCCTCTTTTGCCAGTAACTGTTTCTTACGTTCAACACCCCAACGATAACCTGATAATGCACCATCCTGGCGAATGACTCGGTGACAAGGAATAGCGACGGCCAACATATTGGCCGCGCAAGCACCCGCAACGGCACGCATGGCTTTGGGTGAACCAATCTTAGCGGCAATATCGGCATAACTGGCGGTTTCACCGACCGGAATCTCTCGCAGCGCCTGCCAAACCCGCTGCTGAAAAGCGGTACCCTGAATATCCAGCGGCAGATCAAGGCCGAACCTGGGCGCCTCAACCAACCCCACCACCTGTGCGAACCACTGCTCAAACTCGGCATCACCACCAATTAACTCCGCCTGCGGAAATTTATCCTGCAACTGCTGCACCAATGGTGCGGGTGAGTCACCTAATAAAATCGCGCAGATACCCAGCTCACTTTTCGCCATCAAAATCGCGCCAAGGGAGCTTTCACCAACGGCAAAGCGCAACGTAACATCACGTCCCCCCTGACGATAACGGGTCGGCGTCATCCCCAATAGCTGATTTGACTGCGCATAAAATCGACCATTAGCGTTATAACCAGCATCAAAAATAGCATCGGTCACTGAGCCTCCCCCGGCCAATTGAGTGCGGACACGGGCACTTCGCGTCGCATTGGCATACCCCTTGGGGGTCAGTCCGGTTATGGCCTTAAACAGCCGATGAAAATGAAAAGCGCTGAGATTTAGTTCAGCGGCCAGTTCAGCCAGCTTCAGCGGCACTTCCGCTTGCTCAATTAAGCGGCACGCCTGACTGATTTTCTCTGCATGCTGCAACGCCAGCGGTAACTGAGTCGGCTGACAACGTTTACAAGGCCGATAGCCCGCAAGCTCGGCGGCGTGATTATCAGCAAAGAATTCAATGTGTTCGGCTTTAGCCTGACGAGATGGGCAAGAGGGGCGACAATAGATACCGGTGGTTTTCACCGCATAAATGAACTGCCCATCGGCGGCTTTATCGCGAGTCACAATGGCGGCCCAGCGTGGGTCCTGCGCACTGCCGATCGATCCTTTAGCTGATGTCATGATACATCCCCCATGAGTACTGACTGTGGCGGCCAGCATATAAAATAACCGCTATCGGCACTCTCCGCTCCTTGCTATTAAATTTTTGTTTTACGACACCGGCATTGGCAACCGCTGCACTGAGAGGGGGATTCTGATATCCTGCGCCCCTCATTATTGGGGGACATATGCTTAATATCGTTTTATTTGAACCCGAAATCCCGCCCAATACCGGTAATATCATCCGGTTATGTGCGAATACCGGCTGCCAACTTCATCTGATTAAACCTTTGGGTTTCACCTGGGATGACAAACGCTTACGCCGTGCGGGTCTTGATTATCATGAGTTTGCCAGTATCAAGCATCACCATGATTACCAAGCATTTTTGGATAGTGAAAAACTTGATGGCGCACAATCTGCCGGGGCAACACCCGCCCGCTTATTTGCCTTGACCACCAAAGGGACACCCGCCCACAGCGCCGTCAGCTATCAGGCTAATGATTACCTGCTGTTTGGCCCTGAAACCCGAGGTTTACCCGCTAGGGTTCTGGATGTGTTGCCCGCTCAGCAGAAAATCAGAATTCCGATGCAAGCCGATAGCCGCAGCATGAATCTGTCAAATGCCGTGTCAGTGGTGGTGTATGAGGCCTGGCGGCAGTTGGGTTATCCGGGTGCGTTACTGAAAGAGTAGTTGGGATTATTGACAAAGTGCCAGCAGCGGAGAGAACAGGCGGATCGTAAAGACGCCGTAAAATCACCCCTGATAGCTCGAGCCGCGCCGTCCATGGCGCGGACGCTTTACTCTTCCGTCTGTCCTCACCGTTTCTGATAGTCAGATACCGTCGCCGTACTCAAAACCATGCCCAGCCCCATTGAAATGCTGATCCATATCCAACGAAGGTTTATCGCTCTCTGGTTTACCCACGATACGCGCAGGCACGCCAGCGGCGGTGGTATGTGCGGGGACGGATTGTAACACCACTGACCCAGCGCCAATTTTGGCACCACGCCCGACTTCAATATTCCCCAGAATTTTCGCGCCAGCACCAATCATCACACCTTCGCGGATCTTTGGATGGCGGTCACCACTGGTTTTGCCGGTACCGCCGAGGGTAACGGATTGCAGGATGGAGACATCATTCTCAACGACGGCGGTTTCACCAATGACAATACCGGTGGCGTGGTCTAACATAATGCCACAACCAATGGTCGCCGCAGGGTGGATATCCACACCAAAAGCGACAGACACTTGATTTTGTAGATAAATTGCCAGCGCTTTACGATCTTTCGCCCACAGCCAATGCCCGATACGGTATGCCTGTAACGCGTGGAAGCCTTTAAGATACAGCAGCGGCGTGGAGTATTTATCAACAGCGGGGTCACGCAAGCGTACAGCCAAAATATCGCGAGCAGCGGAGACAATCATCTGTTCATCCGCGCGATAGGCATCCTCTACCACCTCACGAATGGCAATCGCAGGCATGATTGGATTAGCCAGTTTATTTGCCAGAATATAGCTCAGCGCACTGCCTAAATTTTCATGCTTCAATAATGTCGCGTGAAAAAAACTTGCCAGCATTGGTTCACACTCAGCCAGCGCTCTGGCTTCTGATTTAATGCTACTCCAGACCAGCTCTAACTCTTCTGACGACATTGCATACTCCTGCCCATAAACAGGTCACTTCGGGGAACGGCCGAAGCAACTGATACCCTAACTCCCTGAGGCCACAACCCCAGTGACGTTGGATATATCGTTATTATTTTATTTCAGCCCAGAACTTATTGCAGGCAAATAACCTCATTGGCTAAATGCCGCTTTTTTCATCTTTTTTGGTCCGCCCCAACAGAGTCAATGCCGCTTCACGGGCATTTTTGTGGCAATACAACACCTGATAAATCTGTTCGGTTATTGGCATCTCTACACCATGACGCTGTGCCAATGCCAGAACTTCCTTGGTGTTGCGGTAACCTTCAACCACTTGACCAATGCTGTCCTGTGCTTCTTGTACCCCTAATCCCTGACCCAGCATGATGCCAAATCGGCGGTTACGGGATTGGTTATCAGTGCAGGTTAGCACCAAATCACCTAATCCTGCCATGCCCATAAAGGTGGAGGGATCCGCGCCCAATGCAGAACCCAGACGGGTCATTTCAGCCAAGCCACGGGTGATCAGCGCAGTACGGGCATTCGCGCCAAAGCCAATGCCATCGGACATCCCCGCACCAATCGCAATCACGTTTTTAACCGCGCCCCCCAGCTGCACCCCGATAAAATCAGGATTGCTGTACACCCGGAAACTTTTGCCACAGTGCAACAGCTGTTGCAAATCTTCGCTGAACCTCGCATCGGTTGAGGCCAATGCGATCGCGGTCGGTAAGCCGGCGGCTAGCTCTTTGGCAAAGGTGGGGCCGGAGACAACAGCTAGCGGGATGCTCTCACCCAACACTTCCCGCGCGACATCTTGTAGCAAGCGCCCGGTTTCGGCCTCAAGCCCTTTGGTGGCCCAGACAATGCGTGCATCTTTGCGTAAATGCGGTTTCAACTGGTGCAACACCGCCCCAAAAACATGGCTCGGCACAACGACCAACACATCACGGCTGGCTGCCAGCGCACGTGCCAGATCCGTCTCCAGCAGCAAAGTATCAGGGAAAGGGACATCGGGCAGGAAAGCCTGGTTACAGCGGTCGTGTTGCAGCAGCTGAATGTGCTTAGGGTCATGACCCCATAACACAACTTGATGGCCATTACGCGCTAGCGTAATGGCTAATGCGGTGCCGTAAGATCCGGCACCGATGACAGTCATTGAAGCATGGGTGGTGTTCATCAGGCATCCTGACGTTGTTCTGCACCTTCGCCTTCAGCCTGCTGTTGCAGATAGTTCATGAACAGGGCATCAAAGTTAACCGGTGCCAGATTCAGCTGTGGGAAAGTACCGCGAGAAACCAGGCTGGTGATGCATTCGCGAGCATACGGGAACAGAATGTTCGGGCAGTATGCACCTAAGCAATGGGCCAGTTGGGTGCCGTCGATACCTGCGATGGAGAAGATACCGCCTTGCTGAACTTCACACAGGAATGCAGTTTCTTCGCCTAAAGAGGCAGTTACCGTAACACGCAGTACCACTTCATACACATCTTCAGCCAGCTGACTGGAAGCAGTATCAAGATCAAGTTTAACTTCTGGCTGCCAATCCTGCTGGAAAACCTGCGGAGCATTAGGTGCCTCGAAGGAGATATCCTTGGTGTAGATACGTTGGATCTGAAAAGCCATTTCGGTGTTGTTTTGCTCTGACATGTGTATAGATACCCTAAAGTTAGACGTCCTTATTAAACAGCACTGCCGCCGTGGGCTCTTTCAATTAATGACTGTGGCCCACTGACGAGTTAAAGCAGCGGGTCTAGCCCACCGCGCGCATCCAGGGCGTGTAAATCATCACAGCCACCGATATGCTGCCCATCAATAAATATCTGAGGCACCGTCGTCCGCCCGCTACGAGCAATCATCTCTTCACGTTTGGCCGGCTCATTATCAATTGCGATTTCATGGAAAGCGGCACCTTTACTGTTCAGCAGTGCCTTGGCACGGTGACAGAACGGGCAGGTTGCTTTGGTATAAATCTCAATCTTCGCCATGGATACACCTCAGTTAATTTTACAATTTATTGATATAGCAAAATTTGTATCGTAATTACTTGCCGCGCGCCAGTGGCAGATTCTCGCCACTCCAGCCGGAGATACCCTCTTTCAAGGTATAGACTCGTTCAAAACCGGCTTTATTCAGCAACTCAGCAGAAGCGCGGGAGGTGGTTCCTGTGGCACAAACTACAATAATAGGCTGTGCTTTGTGCTTTTCCAACTCAGCCAGGTTACCGTTTTTAATGTCGCTCGGAAGCAAATTAAGGGAACTGGCAATATGACCTTTGCGATAGTCATCACGTGTGCGGACATCAACCACAACCGCATCTTCTTTGTTAATCAGACGCGTCGCTTCACCACGGGTTATCTCTTTCACTTTGGAGAGAGAACTTTTGAAGGTGGTGAAAATTACGGCGACAAGTAACGCCACCCAGGCCAGACTCAAAACTGGATGCTGGCTAATGAATTGCATAATCTCTTGCAACATGGGGGTAAAAACTCCCGTTAGTTAGGGGATAATATTCAAGGCCACAGAGTATACCTGCGCGATGCGGCAAATACAGCCAATATGCAAGCGCTATTGCAGAAACTGCGAGCAGTCTCGGGAAGTTTTGTCGCCTAAATAGTGTTTTTTACGCAAAACCCCGCACCAATGTTGATCTCTTTGGGCTATTTTTAACCGGTTTTATAGTAAATTACCGCCTTTCAACATATATCCCCAATAGCTACATATATACCCAATAGAACAAGAAAGAGGTTATGCAATGTCGAGCACTAAAAAACCACTGGTTCTGACTATTCTGGATGGCTACGGTCACCGCGAAGAACAGCAGGATAATGCCATTCTGAATGCCAAAACGCCGGTTATGGACCGTTTATGGCAGCAACAACCTCACACATTGATCGCCGCCTCAGGTCTGGATGTCGGCCTGCCCGATGGTCAAATGGGTAACTCTGAAGTGGGTCACGTCAATCTGGGCGCTGGCCGTATTGTCTATCAGGACTTGACCCGCCTCGACAAAGAGATCAAAGAGGGTGACTTTTTCACCAACCAGACCCTGACCGCCGCCATTGATAAAGCGGTTAAAGCCGGTAAAGCGGTTCATATCATGGGTCTGCTCTCTGCTGGCGGCGTTCATAGCCACGAAGAGCACATTCGTGCCATGGTTGAGTTAGCCGCCAAACGCGGCGCGACCGCCATCTACCTACATGCTTTCCTCGATGGCCGTGACACCCCGCCGCGTAGTGCTGAGCCGTCGCTGAAACGATTCACTGAGCAGTTTGCAGCATTGGGTAAAGGCCGCATCGCGTCGATTATTGGTCGTTACTACGCCATGGACCGTGATAACCGCTGGGATCGTGTGCAGCTGGCCTACGATTTGATGACGCAAGCAAAAGGCGAATTCATCGCAGATAACGCCGTCGCTGGCCTGCAAGCCGCCTACGCCCGCAATGAAAATGATGAATTTGTTAAGCCGACCGTGATTCAAGCGGCAGGTGAAGCTGATGCCACCATAAATGATGGCGATGCATTAATCTTCATGAACTTCCGTGCTGACCGCGCCCGTCAAATTACCCGCGCCTTTGTTAATGCCGATTTCGACGGCTTCAAACGCGATAAAGTGGTTAACTTCGGCGATTTCGTCATGTTGACAGAGTATGCTGCGGACATCAAAGTCGCCTGCGCTTACCCACCAGCATCACTGGAGAATACCTTCGGTGAGTGGTTGATGAAGCATGACAAAACTCAGTTGCGCATTTCTGAAACTGAGAAATATGCTCACGTGACTTTCTTCTATAACGGCGGCGTTGAAGAGCCGTTTAAAGGTGAAGACCGCATTTTGATTAACTCGCCGAAAGTGGCGACTTATGACCTGCAACCTGAAATGAGTTCAGCAGAACTGACTGAAAAACTGGTCGCGGCTATCGGCAGCGGCAAATATGATGTGATCATTTGTAACTATCCAAATGGCGATATGGTCGGCCATACCGGCGATTATGATGCTGCGGTGAAAGCAGTAGAAACACTGGATAATTGCATTGAGCAAGTGGTTGCTGCGGTAAAAGCCGCTGACGGTCAATTGCTGATCACCGCTGACCACGGCAATGCTGAGCAGATGCGCGACCCGGCAACCGGCCAGGCGCACACTGCCCATACCAGCCTGCCGGTGCCACTAATTTATGTCGGCAATAAAGGGGTTAAAGCGGTTGAAGGCGGCAAACTCTCTGATATCGCGCCAACCATGCTGTCACTGATGGAAATGGAAATCCCGCAAGAGATGACTGGTAAGCCGCTGTTCATCGTGGAATAATCCTTCGTTATGAAGGAAAAAGCGACATTCACGATACCAATGGCCCCGGCCGACGTTATTACTGGCAGCAAAGAGTCAATTTCTCTGTTGCCAAATAAGTTTGTCCGTCGTCCGTGGTCAGCACTGTACGCCAGCGTTTTTTGCGCTGGCGTATTGCTATTGCCATTATCCGTCAGTGCTGCCGATGCCCCTGCGACCGCGAAAACAGCAGAGAACAAAAACCAGCTGAAAACACTGCAGCAGGATATCGCCGAGAAAGAAAAAAGTGTTCAGCAACAAAAACAGCAACGCAGTTCATTGCTGGATCAGCTGAAACAGCAGGAGAATACCATTGCCCAGGCCAGTCGTAGCCTGCGTGACACCCAAGGTACTCTGACCACACTAGACAAAGAGATCGCCAGTCTCACCGCTTCAATTGCCAAATTGCAAAGCCAACAATCTCAGCAACAAAATATACTGTCTAAACAACTTGATGCCGCCTTTAAGCAAGGCCAGCACAGTGGTTTACAGCTTATTTTAAGTGGTGAAGAGAGTCAGCGTAGTGAGCGTATTTTGGCCTATTTCAGTTATCTCAATGAAGCCCGACAAAAATCCATTGAGGAGTTGCAACAGACCCGCGCGGATCTCTCGGCTGAGAAAAAGACGCTAGAACAGAAGCAAAATCAGCAAAAATCACTGCTAGATGAACAAAAAAACCAGCAACAGAAGCTGGAGCAGGCGCGCACTGCACGCAAAAAAACCCTAACCTCACTGGAAGCTTCGCTGGAAAAAGATCAGCAGGGTCTGGCGGAGTTAAAACTGAACGAATCACGTTTGCGCGATCAGATAGCTAAAGCAGAGCGGGAAGCCAAAGCCCGTGCTGAGCGGGAAGCGAAAGAAGCCGCCCGCGTGCGTGAACAGGTGAAAGCCAAAGAGCAACAAGCCAAGAAAACTGGCTCGAGCTATAAGCCGAGTGAAAGTGAGCGCTCATTAATGGCACGAACCGGTGGCCTCGGTCGCCCAGGTGGTCAAGCTGTCTGGCCGGTACGAGGTAACGTGACCCATCGCTTCGGTGAATCCTTGCAAGGGGAACTTCGCTGGAAAGGTATGGTTATCTCCGCGCCAGAGGGCAGCGAAGTCAAAGCGATAGCAGATGGACGAGTGCTGCTGGCAGACTGGCTACAAGGCTATGGGCTGGTCGTGGTGGTCGAGCACGGCAAAGGGGATATGAGTCTATACGGCTACAACCAGAGTGCGCTGGTCAATGTCGGTGCTCAAGTGAAAGCCGGTCAGCCGATAGCACTTGTTGGCACCAGCGGCGGTCAGGGTGAGCCATCACTCTATTTCGAAATTCGCCGTCAGGGGCAAGCTGTTAACCCACAACCTTGGTTAGGAAGATAGAGAACAACGTTAGGGAGCACCACCTATTGCGCTATTTCAACGCACGCCTATTTATCATCGTCAGCACCCTCGTGATCGCCAACGCCGCACAGGCGGGCAAACTTTCAATCGTGATTGATGACTTTGGTTATCGCCCCCAGAATGAAAACAAGGTGTTGCAGATGCCGCTGCCTATTTCAGTCGCTATCCTGCCTAATGCCCCCTACGCCCGAGAGATGGCTGTCAAAGCCCATAATCAAGGGCGTGAAATTCTGATTCACCTGCCCATGGCCCCCCTGAGCAAGCAGCCATTGGAGCGCGATACATTGCAGCCATCAATGAGTAGCGAAGAGATCCAGCGCATCATCCGCCAGGCGGTGAATAATGTCCCTTATGCGAAGGGGATGAATAACCATATGGGCAGCGCGATGACCTCCAGTTTGCCGGGTATGCAGAGAGTGATGCAGGCGCTGGAACACTATCAGCTCTATTTCCTCGACAGTGTGACCATCGGCAATAGTCAAGCCAGCAGAGCCGCCGAAGGCACTGGCGTCAAAGTGATTAAGCGCAAAGTCTTTCTGGATGACTCACAAAATGAAGCCGCGATCCGCCAGCAGTTTAACCGCGCAGTAGAACTGGCGCGCCGAAATGGCTCCGCCATTGCTATCGGGCATCCCCATCCCGCTACCATTAAAGTGCTGCAACAGATGTTGCCTCAGTTGCCGTCTGACATTGTATTGGTCAAACCTAGCGCACTGCTGAATGAACCGGTAAACAATAATAGTGGCAGTAGCACGGTCTCACCGGGCAAGTCAAAACCGCGCGAACCGGCGAAAAATGATCGCCTGAAAGCCATCAAGCAGTGCAGTGCGAAAGCCAGCTATGTGCCTGAGAAAATCTACGCCGGCAGGATGTTTAGCGTCATTGGCGAGAGCTTGATGCAAAGTCCGGCTGTAAGCTTTATTCAGCGCTATTTTACCTCGTCAGCACCCATCGCGCCGGTTGATGAACCAAAAGTAGATGCACCAAAAATAGATATTCCAAAAGTGGAGAAGCCAAAAACGGATAATCCGTAATTGGATAATAAAAAACGGAGCTGTCATTATCTGACAGCCCCGTTCTTAACTCTGCGGCTGCAAGGCCGAAGGCTATTTTAGTCCCAGCTTAATACTACCTTGCCCGACTTACCTGAACGCATGGCATCAAAGCCCTCCTGGAACTCATCAATGGAGAAACGGTGAGTGATGATCGGAGTTAAATCCAGGCCGGATTGAATCAATGCCGCCATTTTGTACCAGGTTTCAAACATCTCGCGGCCATAAATTCCTTTGATAAACAGCCCCTTGAATATCACCTGATTCCAGTCGATCGACATATCAGAAGGCGGTATTCCCAGCATTGCAATACGCCCACCGTGATTCATTGAGTTAAGTAATGAACGGAATGCAGGCGGCGCACCTGACATCTCCAGGCCCACATCAAAACCTTCTGTCATGCCCAGCTCTGCCATCACATCATTCAGGTTCTCTTTGCTGACGTTAACCGCGCGCGTTACCCCCATTTTGCGCGCCAAATCCAAGCGGTACTCATTCACGTCAGTGATAACGACATGGCGAGCGCCCACATGCTTACAGACAGCAGCAGCCATGATACCAATAGGGCCTGCGCCAGAAACCAATACATCTTCGCCCACTAAATCAAAGGATAAGGCGGTATGCACGGCATTGCCGAAGGGGTCAAAAATGGCGGCTAACTCATCGGAAATATTGTCTGGGATCTTGAACGCATTAAAGGCCGGGATAACCAGGAACTCAGCAAAAGAGCCGGGGCGATTCACGCCCACACCCACTGTATTGCGGCACAAATGGGTACGACCGCCACGACAGTTACGGCAATGTCCGCAGGTGATATGGCCTTCGCCAGACACCCGGTCACCAATATTAAAGCCTTTCACTTCCTGACCAATGGCGACCACTTCACCCACATACTCATGGCCGACCACCATAGGCACCGGGATGGTTTTTTGCGACCATTCATCCCAGTTATAGATATGCACATCAGTGCCACAGATAGCGGTTTTGCGAATTTTGATCATGATGTCGTTGTGGCCCAGCTCTGGCTGCGGCACATCGGTCATCCAAATACCCTCTTCTGCTTTTAGCTTGGACAGTGCTTTCATGACATTCCTTACGCAATAACGTTAAGTTGCTTACCAATACGCACAAAGGCTTCGATAGCCCGCTCGACCTGCTCTGTCGTGTGGTCTGCCGACATCTGGGTGCGGATGCGAGCCTGACCTTTTGGCACCACCGGATAGAAGAAACCGGTGACGTAAATACCCTCTTTCAGCAGCGCGTTGGCAAACTCTTGCGCCAATGTCGCGTCACCCAGCATCACTGGGATAATAGCGTGGTCAGCACCGGCCAAGGTGAAACCGGCGGCACTCATTTTCTCGCGGAATAAGCGGGCATTCGCCCATAGACGATCGCGCAGTTCAGCACCATCCTCCAATAGCGATAACACTTCAATTGAAGCTGCAACAATTGCTGGCGCTAATGAGTTTGAGAACAGATAGGGCCGCGAACGCTGGCGCAACCACTCAACCACCTCTTTACGACCAGCGGTGTAACCACCTGATGCTCCGCCCAGCGCCTTACCCAAAGTACCAGTGATAATATCAACGCGGCCCATCACTTCGCAGTATTCATGCGTACCACGACCATTAGCACCGACAAAGCCCACCGCATGGGAGTCATCGACCATCACCAATGCCTGATATTCATCTGCCAAATCACAGACGCCTTTCAGATTGGCGATCACCCCGTCCATGGAGAACACGCCGTCAGTGGCGATCATAATATGGCGCGCGCCCTCCGCTTTGGCTTGTTTTAGCTGTGCTTCCAGCTCGCTCATGTCATTGTTGGCATAGCGGTAACGCTTGGCTTTACATAACCGCACTCCATCAATGATGGAAGCATGATTCAGCGCATCAGAAATAATGGCATCTTCTGGCCCCAGTAAGGTTTCGAACAAGCCACCATTGGCATCAAAGCAAGAGGAGTAGAGAATGGCATCTTCCATGCCGAGGAAACTGGCGAGCTTCTGTTCAAGCTGTTTGTGTGTGTCTTGAGTGCCGCAGATAAAGCGCACTGAGGCCATGCCAAAGCCATGAGTATCCATGCCTTTTTTAGCCGCCGCAATCAGTCGCGGGTGGTTTGCCAAGCCCAAATAGTTATTGGCGCAGAAATTAATTACGCGATTCCCATCAGCGACAGAAATATCGGCTTGCTGGGCAGAAGTGATGATCCGTTCATTTTTATACAACCCTTCAGCACGGGTAGTTTTGAGTTGTTGTTCTAGTTGCTGATAAAACGGGTTTCTCTCACGAGGCAGGGACATTGGGTTATCTCCAGAATGGGCAGTTTCGCCTGACATTTTACTGCCTGACGAGTGAACTGACGAGTAACCTTGTCTTATATTGCAAAAAATGCAGCACATATCACGGTGAACAATCCTAAAGCAGCATAGAAAACGAGAGATTAACCCCCTTCCGGCTGTGCGCTATCCGATGAAATGTTATGATAACGCCAACTAGCGTGTCGGGTATTGTGCCCGACCAGGCAAATTAACAAGGGTGAACCTGATGATTATCGTCACTGGTGGTGCCGGCTTCATTGGCAGCAATATTGTTAAGGCACTGAATAATATTGGTTATAAAGATATTCTGGTCGTAGATAACCTGAAAGACGGCACTAAATTCGTCAATCTGGTTGATCTGGATATCGCGGATTACATGGATAAAGAAGATTTTGTTGCCAGTATTGTTGCCGGTGACGATATGGGTGACATTGACGCGATTTTCCACGAAGGTGCCTGCTCTTCCACCACCGAGTGGGATGGCAAGTATATGATGGATAACAACTATCAGTATTCAAAAGATATCTTGCACTTCTGCCTGGATCGCGGCATTCCATTCTTATACGCCTCTTCTGCGGCTACTTACGGCGGGCGCACTGATAACTTCATCGAAGATCGTCAGTATGAAAAACCACTTAATGTTTATGGTTACTCCAAATTCTTATTCGACCAGTATGTGCGTGAGATCTTGCCGCAAGCTGATTCGCAGATTTGTGGCTTCCGTTATTTTAACGTTTATGGCCCACGTGAAAGCCATAAAGGCAGCATGGCCAGCGTTGCTTTCCACCTGAATAACCAAATTAATGCAGGGGAAAATCCTAAGTTGTTCTCCGGCAGTGAAAATTTCAAACGCGATTTCATCTATGTGGGTGATGTGGCTGACGTGAATCTGTGGTTCTGGCAAAACGGTGTATCCGGTATTTTCAACTGCGGTACTGGTCGTGCTGAATCTTTCCAGGCTGTCGCCGATGCGGTGGTGGATTTCCATCAAAGCGGGCCTGTGGAGTACATTGAATTCCCAGAAAAACTGAAAGGCCGCTATCAGGCATACACGCAAGCTGATCTCACTCATTTGCGTGCCGCCGGTTATGACAAGCCGTTCAAAACCGTCGCTGAAGGCGTCAAAGAATATCTGGCGTGGCTCAATCGCCCGATCTAAATTACTTGCTGCAAGGAATTGATAAACGGTATGAAAATACTGGTCATCGGCCCTTCTTGGGTTGGCGATATGATGATGTCGCAAAGTCTTTACCGCACCCTGAAGGCCGAATATCCGGCAGCAGATATTGATGTGATGGCCCCCGCGTGGTGCCGTCCGCTTTTGGCCAGAATGCCGGAAGTACGTCACGCCATCCCAATGCCATTAGGGCATGGCGCTTTTGCTTTTGAGGAGCGCCGCCGCTTGGGGCTGGCTTTACGTGAAACAGGCTATGATCGCGCCTATGTTCTACCAAATTCGTTCAAATCTGCCCTAATACCTTACTTTTCAGGAATTAAGCAACGTATTGGCTGGCGTGGCGAGATGCGCTATTTCTTGCTCAATGATATGCGTATTCTGGATAAAGAGGCCTTCCCCATGATGGTCCAGCGCTATGTTGCGCTGGCCTATGATAAAGAACGCGTCCAGTCGGCTGCTGATTTGCCGCAACCTTTGCTCTGGCCGCAATTACAGGTTCGCGACCAAGAGATCGCTGAAATCACGGCGTCATTTAATCTAACCGATAACCGACCCATTATTGGGTTCTGCCCCGGTGCTGAGTTTGGCCCAGCAAAACGCTGGCCACACTATCACTACGCCGCGCTGGCGCAGAAACTAATTGATGCGGGCTATCAAGTCGTCTTATTGGGTTCAGCGAAAGACAACGAAGCTGGCGAGGAGATCCGCCACTCTCTGGGCGACGATTCGCGCGAATATTGCCTCAATCTGGCGGGCCAGACATCGCTGGAACAAGCCGTCGTGCTGATTGCAGCCTGTAGCGCAGTGGTTAGCAATGACTCCGGTTTAATGCATGTCGCCGCCGCATTAAATAAGCCATTGGTCGCCTTATATGGCCCAAGCAGCCCAGATTTCACCCCACCACTGTCTGATAAAGCCACCATCATTCGCCTGATTACCGGCTATCAAAAAGTGCGCAAAGGCGATAGTGCACAGGGCTATCATCAAAGTTTGATTGATATCCAGCCAGAGCAAGTGATGGATGCGCTTGAGAAGCAGCTCGCCGCGCAAAAATGTTCCACCAAAGAGGGTGATTAATGCACGTATTGATCGTTAAAACCTCTTCAATGGGCGACGTTTTACATGCATTACCTGCGCTGACAGACGCCATGCAGGCCATTGCGGGTATTCGCTTTGATTGGGTGGTCGAAGAGGGTTTCAGCCAGATCCCCGCCTGGCACCCGGCGGTGGATAATGTGATCCCAGTGGCGATTCGCCGTTGGCGCAAAAACTGGTTTGGTACTGACACTCGGCAGGAGCGCTGTGATTTTAAACGTGTTGTGCAGCAGCGCAGTTATGATTTGGTGATCGATGCGCAGGGGCTGATTAAAAGTGCTGCGCTAATTACCCGCATCGCCAAGGGCGTCAAGCATGGCCCGGATTGCAAAAGCGCTCGCGAGCCATTTGCCAGTTGGTTCTATAACTGCCGCCATGAGATTGACCCCAAGCAACATGCGGTGGAGCGCACACGCCAGTTATTTGCCAAAAGTCTGGGTTATGACCTGCCAGAAAGTTATGGCGATTACGCCATCGCGCCCCGATTTTTAAGCCAGTTACCCGCTGATGCCGGTCAGTATCTGGTTTTCCTGCATGCAACCACTCGCGACAGTAAGCACTGGCCCGAAAGTCACTGGCGGCAACTCATTGATCTGATTGCCCCCACGGGGCTAAAAATCAAATTACCTTGGGGCGCAGAGCATGAGTATCAGCGCGCTTTGCGGCTAGCGGAGCACTCTCCTCATGTTGAGGTATTGCCTAAACTCAGCCTCCAACAGGTGGCTGAAGTGCTGGCGGGCGCAAAAGCAGTGGTGTCCGTTGACACTGGCCTTAGCCATCTAACCGCCGCACTCAGTCGCCCCAATATTACGCTGTACGGCCCGACCGACCCTGGCTTAATTGGTGGCTATGGCGAAAATCAAATTGCCGTTATTTCTGAGCAAAAAAGTATGGATACTATTACTGCTGAAACCATTATGACGCGATTAGAAACATTGATTTCATAAGTAATAATTACTTATTTCCCATCACGTAAACACGCTTAAAATTTCACCAGTCACTATTTATTCTGTAATAACAATCGGCTCTGGTAATTATCAGAGCCGATTGTTATCAGCTTTATGATTGTTAAACATGGCTAATTGGTTATTTAACTCATTGAGAAAATAGAATCACTCACATATTACGAATAATCCCATCTAAATTTCTCTGCTCACGCATGAAGAACGAAATACAATCCCAATAACACTTAAATTTCATTAATCCACAGCAACTCACTGAGTTAACGCCTAATGTCAGGTAAAAAAACTGCCACTAAAATGAACTGACAGCACCTATCACCAAATTTTTAACCGCCCACAGGCATTAATGAAAACCATTCTCATTACTAAATCTATTAAATCAACTTTTGTCCATTCACTTACTGAAATTGTTAAAATTCTATATTCTTTTTATGAATGGCATGGCCCTATTCTGGCTATCAGCCTGGCCCAGCCGAAAAGAGCCTTTCTTGCACAAATATGGTATTATTATTAGTAATCCATATAAATGAAATTGATAGAATGTTGCTGCGTTTATATCAGGTACTGCTCTACCTTATTCAACCTTTGATTTGGCTACGGTTGCTGTTACGTAGCCGTAAAGCCCCCGCTTATCGCAAGCGCTGGGGAGAACGTTATGGTTTTTGTGCCGGTAAAGTTGTCGCTGGCGGCATCATGCTGCATTCAGTTTCAGTCGGTGAGACACTGGCCGCGATTCCGTTAGTCAGGGCATTACGTCATCGCTATCCATCATTACCCATTACCGTGACCACCATGACCCCCACTGGCTCCGAACGGGTCCAGTCTGCTTTTGGTAAAGACGTTCACCACGTCTATCTGCCTTATGATCTTCCCGGTTCGGTGAACCGCTTCTTAGATCAGGTCAATCCTAAGCTGGTCATTATTATGGAAACAGAGCTGTGGCCAAACCTGATCAATGCACTGCATCGCCGTAAAATACCGCTGGTGATTGCCAATGCACGTCTATCTGCTCGCTCTGCCGCTGGCTACAAAAAAATCGGCAGTTTTATCCGTAATATGCTGCAACGCATCACGCTAATCGCCGCACAAAATCAAGAAGATGGTGATCGTTTCATCGAGCTGGGCCTCAGACGCTCACAACTGACAGTAACCGGTAGCCTGAAATTTGATATTTCTGTCACCCCTGAATTAGCCGCCAGAGCGGTGACATTACGCCGCCAATGGGCAGCGCATCGCCCGGTATGGATTGCCACCAGTACCCATGATGGCGAAGAAGCCATTTTGCTGGAAGCTCACCGCCAATTATTGCAACACTTCCCAACATTGCTGCTGATTTTGGTGCCACGGCACCCTGAACGCTTCCCGAAAGCGGTCGAGCTGACACAGAAAGCAGGGCTGAGTTACACATTACGCAGCAAAGGCGAAATCCCCTCAACCAGTACGCAGGTCGTGATTGGCGATACCATGGGTGAGTTGATGCTGTTGTACGGCATTGCCGATCTGGCCTTTGTGGGCGGTAGTCTGGTTGAACGTGGTGGCCATAATCCGCTGGAGGCAGCGGCCCATGCAATACCGGTGCTGATGGGGCCACATACATTTAACTTTAAAGATATCTGTGCCAAGCTGGAACAGGCTGAGGGGCTGATCACCGTCACCGATACCTTATCGCTGGTGAAAGAGGTAACCATGCTGCTAACTGATGAAGATTGCCGCCTCTATTATGGCCGCCACGCGGTTGACGTGCTGCATGAAAATCAGGGCGCACTACAACGGCTATTACACTTGCTGGAGCCTTATCTACCGCAACGGAGCCACTAATGAGTGCAAAAAAACGCCTGTCAGTTGTGATGATTACCAAGAATGAAGCCTCACTGCTGGCAGATTGTTTGGCATCCATTAGCTGGGCTGATGAAATAGTCGTCTTAGATTCAGGCAGTGAAGATAACACCGTCGCACTGGCCCAGCAGTATGGCGCTAAAGTGCATAGCAACACGGAGTGGCCAGGTTATGGCAAACAGCGGCAATTAGCCCAACAATATGCCAGTGGCGATTATATTCTGATGCTGGATGCTGATGAACGTGTTACCCCTGAGCTAAAAGCCGCAATTGAGACCGTGCTATTGGCCCCCGAAGAGGGCGCTGTTTATAGCTGCGCACGGCGGAATCTGTTTTTAGGCCGCTTTATGCGCCATAGCGGCTGGTATCCGGATAGAGTCACCCGGTTATATCCGCACCACCAATTCCGTTACAACGACGATTTAGTTCATGAATCACTAGCCAGTGGCTATGCCAAAGTTATTCCGTTGGCGGGCGATTTGCTGCATCTAACTTGCCGCGACTTCTTTACTTTTCAACGTAAACAGCTCAATTACGCTGAAGCATGGGCGACTCAACGCTATCAACAAGGTAAAAGTTGCAGTTATTTTTCAATTCTTAGCCATACTCTTGGGGCATTCTGTAAGACATGGTTATTCCGTGCCGGTTTCCTCGATGGTCAACAGGGGTTCTTGCTCGCGGTGGTAAACGCACAATATACCTTTAATAAATATGCGGCCCTGTGGGCATTGAGCCATCAACATCAGAAAAGCGAGAATTCATGACCACTAAAGCCATCTATCCCGGGACGTTTGATCCAATGACTAATGGGCATTTGGACTTAGTGACACGGGCCTCCATGATGTTCAGCCATGTGATTCTGGCTATCGCCGACAGTTCCAGCAAAAAACCGATGTTTACCCTCAACGAACGGGTCGCATTGGCAAAGCAAGTAACTGCGCCACTTAAGAATGTTGAAGTGCTAGGATTCAGTGAACTGATGGCGGAGTTTGCCAAAAAGAATAATGCGAATATTTTAGTGCGGGGATTACGTTCGGTCTCAGATTTCGAGTATGAGTGGCAACTGGCAAATATGAACCGCCACTTGATGCCAAAACTGGAGAGTGTATTCCTGATGCCATCAGAAAAATGGTCGTTTATCTCCTCTTCTCTGGTAAAGGAAGTGGCGCGCCACGGTGGTGATATTACCCCCTTCCTCCCAGCACCAGTAACTAAGGCGCTGCTGGCTAAACTGGCTTAACCATCGGCTCATTCAAAGCAATTAATTTTGGCAGTGGCGGCAAAAAAAGGTGCTACGCTGCCCATGTTTCGCGATTTCAATCAGTTGCCCACAGCGGCGGCATGGCTCTCCCGCCCGTCCATATACCTGCAACTCTTGCGCAAAGTAACCCGGTTTACCGTCTGACTGCAAAAAGTCGCGTAGTGTGGTTCCACCCTGCTCGATGGAGTGCAATAACACCGCTTTTATCGTTGCAACCAGTAGCGAAATCTCAGCTTGCGTCAAGGAGCCAGCGGCACGATCAGGCAAAATACCGGCAGCAAACAGAGATTCACTGGCGTAGATATTGCCAACCCCAACGACCACTTTGTTATCCATCAACCACGGCTTAACCAATGTGCGTTTATTACGTGATTTATCAAACAAGTATTGAGGGTTAAATTCGTCGTTCAGCGGCTCTGGGCCTAAATGTGCCAGTACGTTACTGGTTTCAAGGTCTGTCGCCCATAACCAGGCCCCAAAGCGGCGTGGGTCGGTATAACGCAATATTTTGCCATTGCTGATCACCAAATCGACATGATCATGTTTTCCCGCTGCGGTCTCTTCAGGCAAAACGCGTAAGCTGCCCGACATCCCCAAATGCACAATAATCCAGCCGGTGGGGAGTTCTAGCAGTAAATACTTAGCCCGACGCCGAACACTCAGTACCGGCTGGTCGCTAAGCGCCAAAATTTCATCGGATACCGGCCAGCGCAAGCGGGCATTTCTGACCACCGCATATAAAATCGTCTGGCCGACAAGATAGGGTTCGATCCCGCGTCGGCTGGTTTCAACTTCTGGTAATTCAGGCATCAATCCTCCCTTCGTGGTATCTCACTGTACTTTATATAATAAAAAACCCGGCCGAGGCCGGGTTTTCTTAATCCACTAAAATTACTTAATTTTAGCTTCTTTGTAGATCACGTGTTGACGGACAACTGGATCGAATTTCTTCAGTTCCAATTTTTCCGGCTTAGTACGCTTGTTCTTCGTAGTGGTATAGAAGTGACCAGTACCAGCAGAAGAAACCAGCTTGATCTTCTCGCGAACACCTTTAGCCATGATTCAGTTCCTTAATACTTCTCACCGCGGGTACGAAGTTCGGCCAAGACCGCTTCAATACCCTTCTTATCAATAACACGCATACCTTTAGCAGATACACGCAGAGTTACAAAGCGCTTCTCGCCCTCAACCCAAAAACGGTGAGAGTGAAGGTTCGGCAGAAAACGGCGTTTGGTCGCGTTCATTGCGTGGGAACGGTTGTTACCGCTCACCGGGCGCTTGCCAGTAACTTGGCAGACTCGGGACATGTCTATTCTCCAAAAATCAAATCAGCTCGAGCTTCGTATAGGATTTGGCCGCCTCGTCAGGCTTTAGAGCCCATCTCAGCAAATTCACTGAGAAGACTCACTGTCATCAGGTCAGAAACCCCTGTCACCAGGTTATAAACCTGCTGAGATAGGCTCTTCACGCCAAACCCAAGATTCTCAAAGGTGGCGTAGTATACGCTCTGAAGCGTAAGTGCTCAAGTCCCGAACAGCTAAAGATCCTAAAAGGATCAATTATTATTTCACTAAAGCCATCCGCGTTCAGCAAATGAGACACATTCACCCCGACCGACTACCAAATGATCGAGTACCCGAATATCTAATAATGAACAGGCTTTTATCACCTGCTGCGTCATCAAACGGTCGGCTTGACTCGGTTCAGCTCGCCCCGAAGGGTGATTATGCGCCAGAATCAGCGCGGCGGCATTCGCCTTCAGCGCTTCACGCACAATTTCTCTCGGATGGACCTCAACGCTGCTGATGGTACCAGTAAACATCTCTTCATGGCGAATAACACGATGCTGATTATCCAAAAACATGACTAAAAAAATCTCACGCTCACGGTGAGAGAGAATATTTTGCAGAAAATGCTGTGTGACCTCGGGATTAAGCAGGACACTTTCTTGCATCAAATGCGATGAAAAACAGCGATTGGCCAGCTCCGCAATCGCCTGAATCTGACTGTATTTTGATGCACCAATCCCCTTTTGGGCGCATAACGTCTGATAATCCGCAGACATCAGCCCATGCAGCGAGCCGAAGGTTTCAATCAAATATTCCGCCATCTTCATGACATGCATCCCCGGAATACCGGTGCGCAGAAAAAGAGCGAGCAATTCGGCATCTGATAGCACAGAGGCACCATATTTTAGTAATTTTTCTCTTGGGGCGCTCTGCCCATACCACTCATCCATCCCCTGGCTCCTGTAATCCCCAAACAGCGCGGACAGCATGACAGAAGGTTTTATGCTCTGCGACGCCATGATTAACAGCATGCGTAACGTCTCGCAAATTTGATGATTGATGGCATCAGGAGATGCCCTGATAGCTAATCTGCGCAGCTGTTATGCTAAAATATCGTCTCTTACAGCTTTCATTCGGACAATCATGATGACGGGACTCTCCGGCAAACATATTGTGCTCGGGATTAGTGGCGGTATCGCCGCCTACAAATCACCTGAGCTGGTACGCCGCTTACGTGATAGAGGCGCGGATGTGCGGGTGGTGATGACCGCTGCCGCCAAAGCGTTTATTACGCCACTCACACTGCAGGCAGTCTCGGGTTATCCCGTCTCTGATGATTTACTCGATCCTGCGGCAGAAGCTGCTATGGGCCATATTGAGCTGGGTAAATGGGCTGATTTAGTGATTATGGCTCCCGCTACTGCCGATTTGCTGGCCAGAGTCGCTGCGGGCATGGCAAATGACCTGCTGACCACGGTTTGCCTGGCAACTTCGGCACCTGTCGCGGCAGTACCCGCCATGAATCAACAGATGTACCGTGCCACCGCAACTCAAGCGAACTTACAGACCCTCGCTAATCGTGGAGTGCTATTGTGGGGGCCAGACAGTGGCAGTCAGGCTTGCGGTGATATCGGGCCAGGTAGAATGTTAGACCCGCTGGAAATCGTCGCTCTGGCACATGATCATTTTTCTGCAAAACAAGACCTGCAACATTTGAGTGTCATGATTACCGCAGGACCAACACGTGAAGCACTTGATCCAGTTCGCTTTATCAGCAACCAAAGTTCCGGCAAGATGGGATTCGCCATTGCGCAGGCAGCCGCCGCAAGAGGGGCGAAGGTGACGTTAGTTGCGGGGCCGGTAAATCTCCCAACGCCCGCAGGGGTTGACCGTATTGATGTTGTCAGTGCGCTTGAAATGCAGCAAGCCGTTCAGAATTTAGCCGCCCAGCAGAATATTTTTATTTCTTGTGCTGCGGTAGCAGATTACCGCGCTGAGCAAATTTCTGACGAGAAAATAAAAAAGCAGGGCGATGAAATTACCCTTAAGTTAGTGAAAAACCCAGACATTGTGGCTGGGGTAGCCTCAATGGCTAAAAATCGTCCATTTGTGGTTGGATTTGCTGCCGAAACCCAGAATGTGGAAGAATACGCGCGACAAAAACTAGCGCGAAAGAGTCTGGATCTTATTTGCGCTAATGATGTATCGCTCGCAGAGCATGGTTTTAACAGTGATACCAATGCCTTGCACCTTTTTTGGCCGGCTGGAGAGAAACGTTTACCGCTCAGCGATAAGCACCTCCTCAGTCAGCGTTTAATAGACGAGATTGTCAGCCGTTATGATGAAAAAAATCGACATTAAAATTCTGGACCCACGTGTTGGCAATGAATTTCCGCTACCAACCTATGCAACCGAAGGTTCTGCTGGGCTAGATTTACGTGCCTGTCTGGATGAATCAGTGAATTTACTGCCGGGTCAAACCACATTATTACCGACAGGTTTAGCAATACATATCGCCGATAACGCACTGGCGGCAGTGATTCTGCCTCGCTCTGGGTTAGGACATAAACACGGCGTAGTATTAGGTAATCTGGTTGGGTTGATTGATTCCGACTATCAGGGGCAGTTGATGGTGTCAGTCTGGAACCGTGGCCAGCAGCCTTTCACTATCGAACCCGGTGAGCGTATCGCCCAGATGGTGTTTGTTCCTGTTGTACAAGCAGAATTCAATCTGGTTGAAGATTTTGACCTGAGTGAACGTGGTACTGGTGGTTTTGGTCATTCTGGGCGCCAATAACCTACCCTAGACCTCAATACCGTAAAAAAGCTATCACATAAGCCGCCGGGGCTTGGTACCCAGTGCGGCCGGTATTGGGGTTTTTGTTATTAAGTCATTTTTAGCAAGGGTCTACTCGGACATGGCAGAAAAAGAAAATACCAAAAGGAATAGGCGCGAGGAAATTTTGCAGGCTTTAGCGCAGATGCTGGAATCTAGCGATGGTAGCCAACGCATAACTACCGCCAAACTCGCCGCCAATGTGGGGGTGTCTGAAGCCGCGCTTTATCGGCATTTCCCCAGTAAAACGAGGATGTTTGATAGCCTGATCGAGTTTATTGAAGATAGTTTGATGTCCCGCATAAATTTGATTCTGCAAGATGAGAAAGAGACGTTCAATCGCCTCCGCTTGATCCTGTTACTGGTATTAGGGTTCGCGGAGCGTAACCCAGGGCTAACCCGAATTATGACTGGACATGCACTGATGTTTGAACAAGATCGCCTGCAAGGCCGGATTAACCAGCTGTTTGAGCGTATTGAAGTCCAACTGCGTCAGGTTCTGCGCGAGAAAAAGCTGCGCGATGGGCAAGGTTTTATCCATGATGAGGCTCTGCTGGCAACACAGTTGCTAGCCTTTTGTGAAGGGATGCTGTCGCGCTTTGTTCGTTCTGAATTCCGCTATCGGCCAACACAAGAGTTTGATGCCCGCTGGCCGCTGATTGTCGCTCAGTTGCAGTAGCTCGGTTGCAGTCACTTTGTTGCGCTAGAGATTGTTCAAGATGGGGCCATGACTGGCCCCGTGAGGAAAAGCGCCGAGCAGATAGACCCTGGGAAGCCATTGCTCGGCACTTTTCCCAACAACGACCCCAGCACGGGCCGTCATTGGGACTATTTACGACCGTTCGGTTGCAGCTTTTCACCTACATTGAGCAAGAACAGCTCATTATCGCGGGTTGAAATCCGCGCTGAACCATCATCCATTCGGTAAGCTCCCTCAGTAAAGCCAGCACCATTCAGGAAAGGGGCAACGGCTTGTGGCTTATTGCGCAGTGAAGCTTCCAGCGCCAGTAAAGCGTAAGGCTCGATAGCATCGACATCGGCATATTGACGATCCGGAGAGGCCATAAAGAAGCCGTTGATGTAGCGGGTTTTAATAATGTTATCGCCGATTTTCTCTGCCAATAACCGGTAGTCAGCAACCTGACTGGCATTGTAGAGGTCCAGCAACGCAAACAGGGCATAGGGATCACTGTTGGTGGTATCCAGCTTAATTTTCATCGCCTTACCTGGAGCGGTGCCAATATCACCTAGCCCCTGATCACTGGCAATACCGCGTGCCACTTTCCACAATAACGGATCGTTATCAATGGCGTAGGCACGAGCATACGAGATCAGGAATTCGTTACCTGCTTTGTACGGCTTAATCACCGTGCCTTTTTTGCCGTAATATCCATCACGTGGCAGCGTGTAATTTGATAAGTCCTGTCCATTGGCAATCATCGGACGGAAAGTATTGTCCTGATCGTTATAAGCATATTTGGCGAACGCTTTTAGGCCATCTACCGTCCATTGCTGTAAATCCTGCCCTTGAGCACCCAAATCCTTACCCAGTTGCAACTGCATCAGCGCATTTTCAGAGTAAAGCGTGCTGGTACGCCCTTTGAGCATCATATTGCCCTCCAGCGCGCTGGGGCCAAACTCAGGCCCGAACTGGCGTTGTGCGCGGTCACCAAACTTGGAGTGCGTATCAGCATCATCCGTTGGCTCTTCGCGTTTCAGAGCTTGGGTAAACTGATAGACCCCCAGACCCGTTTTAGCATCACGGGGCAACACATATTGGTCTGCCAGACGCTTAGCCCACACCAATGCCCCTTGATCCTGCTGATGTTTGTAGAGCAGTGAAGCTGAATAGATTAGGTCATTACCCGCATTGAGGAAACTCAGCCCTTTGGTGGCAAAGAAAGGCGGCTGTTGCTCGAATTTACTCTCCCACAACTCCCCCATCTTCTTGCCATATTCACCGTGGCGGCTGGTTTCAAGAATGCGCCAGTCATAGACATGGGCGTTCCAGAAGCCACGAATAAAGCGGGCGGTGGCATCGCGGTCGACGCTGAACATTAGGTCATAGTAGGGATAGGCATTTTTCAGCTCATGCACCATCTCTTTTTCACTCGGCCCTTCGGGTTGCAGTGTTTTCAGATCAACAAAACGGTGACCGCCCCAGTAGAGTAAGCCACTTGGGTCTTGATAATTCTGGAAGTGGTAGCGGACGATATCTTCAGCACGCTGTTGATAGCGATTATCGCCACTCAACTGGCTCAGACCACTCATGACTCGCATCAGGTTTTGTTGCGCGGAGAAGTTTGATAACACGGCCCGACGGCCATCGGGGAAAATCCATTCCAACTGCTGTCCGGTACGGGGGTCAACACCATCTGCCAGTAACGGGCTGGGCTTATCACCGTGATAAGTATCCGACGCTTTGCTCAACACATTATCGACATACTGCTTTACCACCGTCAGGCGATCAGCATCCGCTGCTTGCCCGGCGGGTATATATAACGTCGCCAGCGCAGCCATACTCAAAAATAATGCTCTTTTTTTCATTACTTTTTTACCTGTCAAAAATCGTTATGGTGAGGTGTGACCCCAGAGATCAGAATCTGATGATTTCAGTGATAAATCAGAAGCTGTATTTTATCCCTACGCGATAACGAGTCTGGCGTTCGCTGGTATCTTTACTGCCAGAGACATTACCGACCGCCATATAAGGGGACCAACTCTTATCCCACTTGTAAGTTAATTTTAAGTCGTGAGTCCAGTCATAGCTCTCTTTATTCGCTAATATGACACCGGCTTTATTGGCTTTTTTATAGTCAATTTCATAATCTAATTGATAATCTTTGGCGAGTTTATAGCTGATAACACTCGTCAAATTATAACCATTTTCAGACGTGTCTTTTTTTGTATTAATATTGGCACTGGTGCGTTTGTAATAAGGACGATAACGTAATGAAACAGAGAGATCGTCAATGATATTCGCCTTGCCGCGCAGGTAAGGGCGATAGCTGTTAGCTGTAGAACTTGAATCTAATGAGAATCCGGGTTCAATAGAGAATGTCTTATCAATTTTATAGACATAGCTGGCGACGACTTCAGTCCCATTACTGACTGTTTCGTTAAATGCTTTATCTTTATCTTGAGCGCCTTTCCACTTGCCCTCTAGCGATAATCCAAAGCCATTAGCGAAGCGGTGAGACATTAATAAACGGTCTTTATGGCTGTTGCCACTTTGGTCTTGCATTTCATGGCGATAGTCAATAGTCACGGCGATTGCACTAGTGCTGATAAGTGATGCTACTGCCAGAGATAATAATTTAATATTCATTACAGTCACCTTATTTTAATAAAAACACATCCATCTAAAAAATACAAAAATCAGTTATGGAACAGCATTCTATTTATTTTGATATAAAGTTCCGAGATCAATAGCTAATAGTCTGAAATTAGTCAACTCAATATCAATTTATGTGACAAGGTTCAAAGTAAATAGTTTTAGTCAATGTTTTATCACTGTGATTTTCTGTTATATCGCAGATGTAGCAAGGGATTGACGCTATTTTTGATGGGATTATTTTAGAGGTAAATATCCTTGACGCGGCAGGTAATAATATTGTAGCCCTCTTGAAATTAGGGAAATAGATTCTAGTCCAATATTTTCTTATCGGTATTATTATCAGTTTTAAGTACTTTTATATAATCGCTATTATTCTCTTTGTTTCTGTAGGAAATGGCTCAGTCAAAATATGTGTCACTCCCCGTGACAGCAGGTATTCTCACTTAAATATAAATATTATTTAATATAGGAAAGGATAATATTTTGACATTTATCTGTTAGACGAAAAGACTGATATTTTTACATATTCCAGCGATTAATACTGAGTAGTTAACCGCAATAGGGATAGACCCGCCACGAATGCAGCTAACAACGCTGCTGCGTCAAGGCGAAAGTGGATACCCAAAGTCATTGGCGTGACAGCTAGGCAGCAAATGAGTAAGTCCCGATGAGCTGACTCAAGTCAGTGATTCGGGCGCGCGAATGCAGCTAACAACGCTGCCGCGTCAAGGACGAAGGGTATAGCGGGCCTCAAACACCTCACGTGGTAACGGCTGCGAAAATAAAAAACCCTGCCCACACAGAATACCGTGCTTCAACAACCATTGGCGCTGCTCATCTGTTTCGACGCCTTCGGCCATCACTCGCAGCTTCAGCACCTCGGAGATGGTACTCACAATACGCGCCATGGCATCATCTTCTGGCAAGTGCTTCACAAAGCTCTTATCCAGCTTAATCATGTTGATCGGCAGGCCTTTCAGGTGGTTGAGATATTGTAGGCTTGAATACCCCATACCAAAGTCATCCAAGGCGATGGATAAACCAAGCCCTTGCAATTCGCGCAGTAACCTCAGTGCTTCATCAAGATCCTGAATGCGGGCGGTCTCGGTTATTTCCAGCAACAGCTGGCGCGGATCTATCTGATACTGATTGATTAGGTTTTGCAGATGCGGCAGAAATTGGTCACTTTGTACCTGCAAGCCGGAGATGTTCACCGCCAGTGACAAAGTAATCCCTTGGGCCTTCCAGTCTGCCAGAATGCGGCACGACTCCTCCAACACCCAGTTACCCAGCGGCATCATCATGCCCCCCTCTTCCGCCCCGAGGACAAACTCGGAAGGGGAGCGATAGCTACCGTCCGGTTGACGCCAACGTAACAGCGCTTCAGCGCCGATAACCCGCTGATCTTGCATGTTCCATTGCGGCTGTAAGAAGAGGGTGAAATCGCGGTTTTCAATCGCCTGTAAGATGTCATTTTCGTGTGTCAGCCGCTTTTGTGTTTTCTCAATCAAATGCGGTTCAAACACGAAAATCTGGTTTCGCCCCTGATGGTGAGCGGCCATCATCGCCGTACTGGCATTGCGCATCAGGGATTCGGCGGTCTCATCTTGGGATTGGTATTCGGCAATCCCAATACTGGCACTGGGCCGCAGTTGGATATTGCCAAAAAGCAGTGGCTGGGTAATTTGCAGCATCACTTGTCGCGCCAGTTGCATGGCAGGGAAGGGGCGACTAATCCCTCGGGCCAGTACCGCAAATTCCGTTTTACTCAGTTGTGCCAACAAGCTGTTTTCATCGATACATTGCTCAAGGCGCTGCGCCATCGTCAGCAGCAGCTGGCGGTGTTGTTCCTCACTCATCACGCCGGAAACCTCTTGCAAGGTTTCGATGCCAATCACCAACAGATGGAATTTTTCACTCCGCATACCGCCGTTAATTTCCTGTTCAAGCAACTGCTTAAACAGCACACGATTGGGCAGTTCAGTGACCGGGAAGCGGGTACTGATACGGCTCATATCCGAATAGGCTTCGGCCAATAACTGTTGGTTACGATTATAGTTGTGCACCAAGACCCCCAGCTCATCATCCTGATGGTGGGCCGGTAAGGTGAGTTGGTGATGCAGTACACCTTGCTGACCAATTTTCTCCAGCTCTTTAGCCATCGCCCGTAGCGGGTGAATAATCAGTCGATTAATACACCAGGCGATTGAGACCGAAAGCACTAATGCCAGTAACAGATAGGTCGAGAGCATGGCTGACAGCGCGCTGAGAATAAACTGGTACATCCGATATGAGTCAGCCTGCAACACTAAGTGCGCCAGTGGTTGCGGATTAGCGGAGACTCGCTCCAGCGCATACAGCGGTAGCGTTATCTCTACCGGCAGGGAAAAAATACGTTTAGCCCAGCGGGGAACAGGCCGCTCCGTGGGGAAATTGGCGTGCAACACCTGAATTTGGTTCGGCAAAATGACTTCAGCACGGCTGAGAATACCAATCGGCAACAGGCTATTGAGGATTTTTTTGGCTTGCGGGACATCAACACTTAATATTGCTTCGGACAGGGGTTGGCGAACCGAATAAGCGATGCTCTCCAACTGCCTGGCATAGTCATCCTTGCGCTGCTGCACAAAGTGGAATAACTGAAGGACGATAAAAATGCAGATAGTCACCAGTGCAACTACCGCAACTGCCGCCATCTGTTTTATCGTTAATGAACGCCTTACCCGCAAACTCGCTCTCCGCCAATGCCGACTGAATAAAAAAAGTGGTTGCCACATCATGGGGCTACCCGTCGATTCTGTCTGAGTATACTCGATCGCTTTCAGATTTTATCTGGTGATACTAAACCGGAGGGGAAGAATACCGTGGGTTTCAGTGTTTTCCTATCAGGATCACAACGTCAGAGTGCTATTTCTCACTCTGACGTTGTTTTTTCATGCAAATCAATATGGCGATGTTGCCGGATTAGCTAGCTTGCTCAGCTTCATCCTGATCAACTGCAAAACAGGCCACCATTTGGTCACCATACTGTTTTAGTTGCGGCTGCAACTGAGTGCAAGTACCAAAAGCTCGACGACAGCGCGCATTGAACGCACAGCCCGGTGGCGGGTTCATCGGGCTAGGTAACTCGCCCGTCAGCTTAATGCGCTCGCGGCGCATATCAGGATTCAGGCGCGGTGTTGCCGATAGCAATGCCTGCGTATAGGGGTGGCGTGGATTATTAAAAATGGCCTCTTTGCTACCCTTCTCAACACAACGCCCCAGATACATCACCATCACTTCATCAGCGATATGCTCAACCACAGAGAGGTCATGGGAGATAAAGACGTAAGACAGCCCCAACTCCTGCTGTAAATCCATCATCAGGTTCAATACCTGCGCCCGCACGGATACATCCAGCGCCGAGACAGGTTCATCAGCAATCACCACATCTGGATTCAGCATCAAGCCGCGTGCAATCGCGATGCGCTGGCGCTGACCACCGGAAAACATGTGGGGATAGCGATCATAGTGCTCGGTTTTCAGGCCGACCTTCGCCATCATCGCCAGTGTCTTCTCGCGGCGCTCTTTGCTGCTGAGTTTGGTATTGATTTGCAGCGGCTCTTCCAGTATCTGCCCCACTTTCTTGCGTGGGTTCAGTGAACCATAGGGGTTCTGGAATACAATCTGGATTTTCTGACGGCGCAGTTTTTCCGCACTTTCATCCGGCTTAAGCAAATCCTGCCCTTGGTAGTAAAGCTCGCCACCGGTTGGGATCTCAATCATGGTCAGTAAGCGGCCCAACGTGGATTTACCACAGCCCGACTCCCCGACCACCGCCAGGGTTTTGCCACGCTCTAAGGTGAATGACACCCCATCAAGTGCCTTAACCAGGCGCTCCGGCGCAAAGAGACCTTTTTTAACCGGATAGTATTTCTTCAGATCAATGGCCTGCAACAGTGGCTTGCCAGCTTGGGATTCTGGTTTCATTTCAGTTTTATTCTGGCTCATAGGGTCGGCCTCCCCGCATCATCGAGCGGTGTATGGCATTTAACCTGACGCCCCGCTGGCCCCAGCAATTCAGGCTCTTCACGGCGGCAACGATCATTGGCATACGGGCAGCGTGGGTTGAGTAGGCAGCCCTCTGGGCGGTCATACTTACCCGGCACCACACCCGGTAAGGAAGCCAAGCGCGCTTTATCCTGAGCAAACTCCGGTAAAGCGCGCAACAACGCCTGCGTGTATGGGTGGCGCGGGGCGCGGAAGATTTCCGATGATTTACCGGTTTCCACCACCTGGCCGGCATACATCACAATAATGTGGTGTGCCGCCTCGGCAACCAGTGCCAGATCATGGGTAATCAGCAACAGCGCCATATTTTCACGCTGCTGTAACTCCAGCAGCAGCTCAATAATTTGCGCCTGAATGGTCACGTCCAGCGCGGTTGTCGGCTCATCGGCAATCAGTAACTTGGGCCGACAGGCAATGGCCATGGCAATCATCACCCGCTGGCTCATCCCACCGGAGAGCTGATGCGGATAAACATCTAACCTCGAAGCGGGATCAGGAATGCCCACCAGTGTGAGCAGATCCACCGCCCGCTGAAAACGGGTTTTACGGTTGCCGCCCTGATGCACCTTCAGCGCTTCCATAATCTGGAAACCGACGGTGTAGCAGGGGTTAAGGCTGGTCATCGGGTCTTGGAAGATCATCGCAACTTCCGACCCCACCAACTGACGCCGCTCTTTTTCAGAAATCTTGGTCAGGTCGCGGCCGTTAAATTCCAGCTTATCGGCCATCACTTTGCCGGGGTAATCAATCAGCCCCATGATAGCCAGTGAGCTGACTGATTTACCGGAGCCAGATTCACCAACAATCCCAACCACCTGACCTTGCTCAATGCTGTAACTGATACGGTCTACGGCCTTGAACGGCGCACCTTCGTCACCGAAGTGCACCGACAATTTATCTACATTTAAAAGTGCCATCTCTCTCTACCTCTGTTACTGCTTGAGTTTGGGGTCGAGAGCATCACGCAGGCCGTCCCCCATCAGGTTAAACGCCAGAACCGTTAGCAGGATCGCCACACCGGGGAAGGTCACGACCCACCAGGCGCTTTGGGCGAACTGCAACACGTCAGAGAGCATAGTGCCCCATTCCGGTGTTGGTGGTTGCGCACCCATGCCGAGGAAGCCGAGAGCCGCCATATCCAGAATGGCGTTAGAGAAGCCGAGAGAGGCCTGCACAATTAATGGCGCGAGGCAGTTTGGCAAGATATTGATAAACATTTGGCGCATAGCCCCCGCACCGGCCACTCTTGAGGCCGTCACGTAGTCGCGGTTGACCTCAACCAGCACCGCTGCGCGCGTTAAGCGCACATAATGCGGTAGAGCGACAAAGGTGAGCGCTAACGAAGCATTCACAATCGAAGGCCCAAACACGGCTACCAGAACGAGCGCCAGTAACAAACTTGGCAGGGCCAGCATGATATCGACAACACGCATGATGATGGCATCAACGATGCCGCCAAAGTAACCGGCCAGTAAGCCGAAAACGACGCCCATCACCAGTGACAGCACCACTACCAGACAACCGACTAACAGCGAGAGTCGTGCGCCATACATCAAGCGGGACAAAACATCGCGGCCCACATCATCGGTGCCCAGCAGGAATTTCCAGCTGCCGCCCTCTTCCCAAACCGGCGGTTTCAATAGTGCGTCACGGAACTGCTCTGCTGGCCCGTGTGGGGCAAGCCAGGTGGCACCCGCGGCAATCACCAGCATAATAATGATATAAAACAGGCCAATCACGGCCCCTTTGTTGCGCTTGAAATAGTGCCAAAACTCCTGCAAGGGAGTCATTGGCTTCGGCGCACTTTTTACTGTCGACTCAGTAAGTTGAGACATTCTGCGCCCCTTATTTCTTGTGACGAATACGCGGGTTAACTACGCCATAGAGCACATCTACCAGCAAGTTAACTAAAATAATCATGATCGCGACCAGCAACACCCCGCCCTGTACTACCGGGTAGTCGCGGCGTTGCAGTGCATCCATTAACCAGCGGCCCAATCCCGGCCAGGAGAAGATGGTTTCCGTCAGAATCGCCCCAGCCAGCATGGTGCCGACCTGTAGGCCGATCACCGTCACCACCGGCAGCAAGGCATTGCGCAATGCATGAACCACAATTACGCGCATCCGGCTCAGGCCCTTGGCCCGGGCAGTGCGGATATAGTCCTCACCCAGCACTTCCAGCATGGAGGAGCGGGTCATGCGCACGATAACCGCCAGAGGGATAGTGCCCAGGACGATGGCCGGTAAAATCATATGCATCACCGCATCTTTGAAATCACCCGGCTCACCCCAGATTAGGGTGTCAATCAGCATAAAACCGGTGAGTGGCAGAGTGTCATCCAAGAACACCGTATCGCTGACGCGCCCGGAGACCGGGGTGAGGTTCCATTGCACCGAAACCAGCATGATCAGCATGATGCCCCACCAGAAGATAGGCATCGAGTAACCGGTGAGGGAGATCCCAACCGCAGTATGATCGAATATTGAGCCGCGTTTGACTGCCGCCAGCACCCCAACCGGTATCCCGACCGCGATAGCAAACAGCATCGCGCAGATCCCAAGTTCCAGCGTGGCTTTAAAGCGTGGGACAAACTCTTCCCAGACGGCAATACGGCTTTTTAGCGAGATGCCGAGGTCGCCATGTAATACGCCATTCACATAATGGAAGTATTGTTGGTAGAGAGGCTTATCCAGCCCCATTTCCGCCATGATTTGAGCATGACGCTCGGCGGAGATACCGCGTTCCCCAGCCATGATGGTCACCGGGTCGCCCGGGATCATATGAACAAAAGCAAAGGTCAGCAAAGTAATGCCGATAAACGTTGGGATAACTAACCCCAAACGTCGGAGTATGAACTGCAACATATCCCGAACTCTCTGTGTAGAATGCCAGGCTGCTCGTGGGCAACCCAGCTTATTAAACCTTCCCAATAAGCTATTTACTTGCCATTTTGACCTAGGGCAGTGCTCACCACCGTCACGTACTGCGTGTACGCTCCGGTGCTTGCGCGCTGTCCATGCTCAAAATTTCTGCGACAATGACACTTATTGGGGAAGGTTATATGGCTCACATCTGTATCTGTCTTAACCTAAATGAAAAGACCGACGAGCGATCGCCCATCGGTCATCTGCAAGGTTAAAATTAATCCAGGGACACGTTCTCGAAATGGTGTTTACCCAACGGATCGACAACATAACCTTTCACTTCTTTACGCACTGGCTCGTACACGGTTGAGTGAGCAACAATCAGCGCTGGCGCTTGATCATGCATCACAACCTGAGCTTGTTTGTAAAGCGCGACACGTTTGTCATGGTCAGACTCAGCACGGGCTGGCTGGATCACCTCTTCAAATGGCTTATAACACCACTTGGAGTAGTTGGAACCTTGTTTTGCCGCATCACAGCTGAACAGGGTGGCGAAGAAGTTGTCTGGGTCCCCATTGTCCCCGGTCCAACCCATCATCACAGTTTCATGCTCGCCATCTTTAGCACGCTTGAGGTATTCGCCCCACTCGTAGGTCACAATCTTGGCTTTCACGCCCACTTTCGCCCAGTCAGACTGGATCATTTCAGCCATACGGCGCGCATTCGGGTTGTATGGACGTTGAACTGGCATTGCCCACAGGTCAATGGCGAAACCATCTGGCAGACCGGCTTCTTTCAGTAACTCTTTCGCTTTAGCAGGATCGTAAGCGTAATCTTTCACCTCATCGTTGTAGCCCCACATAGTGGGTGGGATCAGGTTCTTGGCCGCCTGGCCTGCACCCTGATAAACCGCATCGATAATGGCTTGTTTGTTAACCGCCATGGTCAACGCCTGGCGAACCTTAACGTTATCCAGTGGTTTTTTCTCAACGTTGAAGGAGAGGTAACCGACGTTCAGGCCCGGTTGCTCCATCAGGTTGATAGTTTTATCTTCTTTCATGCGAGCGATGTCAGCCGGGTTAGGGTACGGCATAACCTGACACTCATTTTTCTGCAATTTAGCGTAGCGAACTGACGCATCTGGCGTAATAGAGAAGACCAGACGATCAATTTTTGGTTTGGTGCCCCAGTAGCCATCAAAGGCTTTGTACAGGATGCGGGAGTCTTTTTGGTACTGCTGCAACTGGAACGGGCCAGTGCCGATTGGGTTCAAATCGACTTTTTCCGGTGTGCCGGCTTTCAGCATGTTGTTCGCATACTCAGCAGACAGAATTGACGCGAAGTCCATCGCCAGGTCAGCCAGGAATGGTGATTCCGGACGGGCCAGTTCGAAGCGAACAGTGTTGTCATCAACTTTAACGATATTGGTGATCAAATCACCCATCCCCATGCCCTGGAAGTACTCATAGCTGCCGCCAGAGACTTTATGGTACGGATGTTTATCATCTTTCTGACGCATGAAGGAGTAGATCACATCATCAGCGTTGAAGTCGCGAGTCGGCTTAAACTCCTTGTTATCTTGCCACTTCACACCTTTGCGCAGATGGAAGGTGTAGCTCTTACCATCTTCACTGACTTCCCACTTCTCAGCCAGACCGGGTTCAATTTCGGTTGTACCGAGTTTGAATTCAACCAGACGGTTGTAGATAGGAACGGAACTTGCGTCATACGTCGTGCCCGAAGTAAATAGCTGCGGGTTGAAACCTTCCGGAGAACCCTCAGAACAATATACTAATGTTTTCGCTTGTACACTGGCCGCCACGGTCAGTGCAATCAGCCCAATACCGAATTTCAGTATCCCTGTTTTTCCCAAGGAAATCGTCATCGCTTGTGCTCCATTATGGTGATGTGTGTTGTGTGTACGGCCAGACCCTATAATTTTTTCGTCCGTGGTCTGTACCGTTTTGGCCCATTAGCCGCAGGGATGCGGGATTGAGATGTTGGATAAATATCATCGCAACAGCAATTTTGGACGCGTGGAATGACCCAAACTGCACTCGATTACTCCCCCTGAGGGTACCAATTTGGCAACACTTGGTGGCAACGTCAATACGGTTTGAAAGGATTTATCAGGACAATGCGAAACAGCATGCAAACATAAAAAAAACTTCTCGTTAACATTCTCAGCATGAAAATTTATGCTAGCAGCACTTTACCAGCGGGATTAACTGGGCAATTAAAATAAAGCAGTGGTAATACCCAGAGACAAACCGAAAAACTTTGTTGCTAAATGATGCTTATCCGTTCAGATTTTTTTATAATTTCGACAGAAAACAGGAGGAAATGCTGCTATGGCAGCCGATAAGTGACGCGAATCTTGTCACATACAGCCATAATCTTAAACATCTTGCGTGCTGTTAAAAAAGAGCCGTCCCGCACGGTAGCGCGACTCCGTTAACAATTAATACTGGCTCGACAAGAAGCGCACTACAACAGTGCCCCAAATCAGTGCCAGACTCCTGATCGCCCCTGCCAATCATCAAAAAAGATGATTTAAGCCGCCCAGTAAAATCGCGGTTCACCGCCGATAGCCCGGTAAATAATCTGGGAGTGCCGCTAAATCCACCACTAAGGCTTAATTACTTTACTTACCCCTAAGCCACCATTGATAATCCCTTTACCACTATTTAGCGTTTTATAGTATAGGTCTATTTGATCAAATACGCTGACGACTCTACCATGATGATTTTTAAAAGCGTTGGTATTGATCTTGATACTATCAGAGCTAATAACACCACCATTAATGTTATTTATATTCTTGGCTTTGATCTTAATATCTGCCGGGCCTGAGGTGCTTAGTGTTCTAATTTCACCATGGTTATTAAAAAATATGTTACTTGCCTCCATAGAAACATGGCCACTATTGGCATAAATTCTGCCTTCATGATTCCTAATCGCCCCTCCTTTTATTCTTATACCGAATTTTTCTTTGGGATCGTAATCTCTTCCCTGTCTTTCACTTTTTATCCGACCTTTACTATTATCTATTAACCCTGTACTTTTTAACTTTATTTTAGGACTTTCTATCTTCCCTGAGACATTACTAATAAAGGCGTCAGAATCTATGTTGACCACCTTATCAGCGATAATCTCTCCTTGATTACTGCTGCCACTTCTCTTCGCTATGATATGAATTTTATTGGCATACATTCCACCTAATTTACCGACGTCCATACCTATTTTATTTTCAGCATCATAGAATAACCCCGCCAGTGATATTAGCCATAATTTTTTACCGCCCTTAAAAGTTATCGCATTCTTTCCAATGATGGATAATAGATCGATCGTCTCTATTTTACCATCAACTTTCAGTGAGTCAGAAAACAAGTCCAAATAATTATCCACAGACTCATTATGTTGCAAACCCTCTCCTCCAATATATATATCGCCTTGATGAACATTGAAACCAGCAAACTTATCACCTTTAAATGCAGGAACCCCGGTTGTTAACGTAACATAATCTGTATTCACGAAACGACAACCGTTACAACTTATTCCCGCAGGATTGGCAATAACAAGATCAGCCGACTGTCCGGCAACGACCAAAAGAGTATCAAGCTGACTTTTATTCATTGAAGTTATTTCATTTAATATAACCACTGCCTCACCGTTGATTAAGTTTGAATTTCCATTCTCTTCTGATGGTAAAATATTATTAAATATTACTTTATCATAGCCATTACCTCTATTTGCATTAAACTTTACATACTTGTTATGTGATACTCCTTCTATATCTGGCGTTTGAATATTAATAATAGTCTTCTTTCCGCCCTGGCAATATGCATTTTGTATTTTACACATTTTCTTCTTTTCTATATGATAGAGCAAATCAGGTTGGTTATTTTTAGGCGCATTTTTATCAACAATGATCTCAGCATATGAAAAGATCGGCGCGCAAAATAAAAGGAGAACTCCATAGTATATTTTATGTAAATTCACACTTACTTCTCTCATTGAAAGTCCTTACTTAATTTATGTATAAGAATAGTAGCTGACAAGACAAATAACATCTCAAGCTAAAAATTAAGTGACCACAAATAAAAAGCTAATATTGCCAACTAATAGTGAAACCAGATACCAAAGAATCTGCGGAGAAACTGGCAGGCTTAATTAAAGGTATAGCAAAATAAAAATCATAACCAATCTGGTGATATTTTCCACGTAAACCACTTGCAGCACCTGCGAGAGAATGACCAGAAAATAGCGGCTTATTTATTTCAACGACTTGACCATAATCAATACCGGCATACAGTTGCAGACTGGCCACCGGACTATACCAGGCGACTTCATTTCTTAAGTACCAACCACCAGAATCAGCCAGTCCGCTCCCCTCATTAAACCCACGAACTGAACCTCGCCCACCAATTAAAAAATTATCCTGTATCGTGAGATTTGAGCGGGTGTATTGTTGACTGAAAATTGGTTGATAATGAAAACGTTGCTCACCCAGTTGAAACGGAATATCCAGTGAAGCATTAGTATTAATCAACCTGACTGTTGCCTCTCCATTAAGCCCTGGCGCTGGACGTGCACTAAACCAATTAGTACCTTGCTGATAGGTCACCCCTCCATTGAACGTTCCCCAATGACCATAATATAAATATTGTAATCCTAGCTGCCAGTCTATGGTATTAAGTCGTTGAACGCCCAGCTCAATATCACCAAAAAAACGATTAGTATTACGAATTAATACTCCTGTGTTAGCTACAGTCTTATAATTATAGCCTCGCATCACTAATCGTTGAATTTGCATATCCAGGGCCTGCCACCGTGTTTGGTATTTAAAAGCACTCTCTGCAAAGAGCAAAGATTGATAGCGACGCCCCCGACTGCCAGTCATACTCAGCAACCAATTACCGTAAGGTACAGAATAGTGCAGAGAAAAGTAATTATGACCTTTATCATCGTAATGATCAAAGTCTCGACTGGCAGAGAAATAAGCCATATCGCTTAATGAGAATGGGTTATCAAGATATAGCGTTCCGCCTATGCGATAACGACCAAAAATATCATTCCCTGCATCATCTAAAAAAGCATTCGCACGAAAAAAACGAGATTGCTGGCGTTTAATAATAATATCACTGCTTAAATCGTCACGATTTATCGCCACATCCATAGTAGCGCTTACTGTAGGTAAACGCTGTAAATTATCCAGCCCCTGTTCAAGATGACGTAAATTGAGTAAATCCCCCGATTTACTGGGAAAGATCGTATTTAATTGTGCATAACTATCATTGGTTGCTTCATATACAATATTATTAATCCGCCCCGGTATCAGCGTGATATATAAAGTTCCGCTATCAAGGCGCGGTTCCGGTATGACTAATGTTGAGGTGAGATAGCCATCAGCAATGAGCTGATTCATTAATTGGTTGGTTAAAATACCAATACCCTGCTCACCTAAACAGCGCCCATATGCATCCTGCGCTATTTTTTTTAGCTTCGTCCCATTAGGAAATTCATTCACCCCCGTTAATTCAATAGATTTAATAGCAAAACACCCCTCCTCAATAGGAAATAGGACATCTGTTACCGGCTGATCTTGCCTGACTAAATTGGCCTTAATTTCAATTGAAAAAGCCAGCGCGACTATCGGTACAAAATAGAATATTACACATCTCATTACTCGATTATTTTTTATTATATTCATAATTGAAATAACCTTTATTATAGGAATAAGGACCTGTAACAACACGGGCCTTAAATAGTGAATTCCAGGCTATGTTATTATTTTATTTAAGTGACATTTTGGTGATCCTATTCGTTTTAAAAAGCCACAAGTAGATTATTTTTCGAGAGATTAATCCTAACCAATAATTATCACTTCCCAAGACACATGCCGACAAGTTGCTATTATGCAGGTGATAAAGCGGTGACGATATTATAATTTTTATTCCGCAACGGGTTGAAAATAACGGGCAATAAAAACAAAAAAACCCTGACATTTCTGTCAGGGTTCTTAAATTTGGTCGGCGAGAGAGGATTCGAACCTCCGACCCACTGGTCCCAAACCAGTTGCGCTACCAAGCTGCGCTACTCGCCGAATTGGGGCGCATCTTACTGCTACGATCCTAGAGCGTCAATCACTTTTTAACACCCCGCTGGCGACTGTTGCTTATATCATCACTCGCGGTCAAAACAGCATCACTTCGAGCTTAAATCAAGCTTCCACAGGTTTTAGCTGCGGCGACTGCGCCCGCAGGAATGGCAGCAAGAAGAAAGCAGATAAGCAGGCGGCAACGGAAATCACCACAAAGAAACCATTCCAGTGCCAAATCTCCATTACCCTGGCAATAGGGTAGCCAGATAAAGCCGCACCTAAGTATGCAAATAAGCCAACAAAGCCGGTGGCGGCACCTGCTGCGTCTTTATGTGAGCATTCTGCGGCAGCCATGCCAATCAGCATCTGCGGGCCAAAAATAAAGAAGCCAATGGCGAAGAAGCAGCCCGCCTGCAAAACATAACTGACCCCCGGCATAATCCACAACGACGCGACAGAGAGGAAAATACCAATGGCGAAAATCAGGTTCATTGGCCCACGATTACCGCGAAACCACTTATCAGATCCCCAGCCCGCCACCAGCGAGCCAATAAACCCGCCCACTTCAAATAATGAAATTGCTGAGTTGGCGGTCATCAATGAGTAACCTTTCTCTTGCGTTAAATAGAGATTTCCCCAGTCATTAATTGCAGTACGAACGATATAAACCAGCACATAGGATACCGCCAGCAACCAGATATATTTATTGGTTAACACATAGCGCTTCACTATCTCTTTATTCGATAACCCCTGGCCCTCTGACTCCTGCACCAGCTCCATAGCATCATTGCGCCACTTACCGACACTCGGCAACCCCATGGTGCTTGGCTTATCGCGCAAGCGCCAACACATCAGCAAACCAATCACTACACCGATAATACCGGGAATAATCATGCCGTAGCGCCAGCTAAAATGCAGAGAGATAAAACCGACTAACAGTGGGATTAATGCCCCGCCAAAATTATGGGATGTATTCCAGACGGCCCACCAACCACCGCGCTCTGAGCGTGAATACCAGCTGGTTAAAATTTTGGAACATGGTGGCCAACCCCAGCCCTGGAAGAACGCATTAAGGATCCACAGCGCACCAAATACCAAGAGTGACGAACTCATGCCAAACAGGATATTGATAATCCCGGTCATGACCAGCCCAATGCCCATAAAGTAGCGCGGGTTTGAGCGGTCACTTATCATGCCAGAGATAAATTTAGAGCAGCCATAGGTGATATAAAACAGTGTACCTAAGATCCCAACATCCGACATCGTGAGGCCCAGATCACTAAGCATGGCGGGCATGATGAAGGTGAAACTTTTGCGGGTAAAATAGAATGCAGCGTAGCCGATATACATCGTCCACATTAATTGAATGCGCCAATATTTATAAGAGGAATCAATTTGTGTTTGATTCGTTACTGGCGGTACGTTATCGCGGCTTTTGAGGAAAGACCACATGTTGAACCTCAGGATATTTTTACAAGTGCCATCATCATGATGCGCGCGCGCGCGAACCCCATCAGAGAAACTCCCGCCGCATCCGAGAATATTTCCTAGTTTTCATTAGCTGGCGATGAAACTGTGGGAAGGATCACATTTAAACAGGTGCCCTGATCGACACTCAGGCTAAAGCTGCCCCCCAGCGCACTCACTCGTGATTGCATACCACGTAGCCCATACCCCGGCGTTAAAGTGGCCAAATCGATACCTTTTCCATTATCACGAATCGTCAGATATATTTTCTGGTTATCCTGCCGTGCATTAATCTCAATCCGGCTGGCGGCTCCATGGCGATAGGCGTTGGTCACCCCCTCCTGACAGATGCGGTATAGCGTGATTTTCAGCGTCTCGTCTATCGGATGATCATCCAACTGCCAATTCAATACCCCCACGACGGATTGGTCTTGCGGGATCAGTTCACGCATCAATGCCGCAACTGCCGCCGATAACGGCAAGTTATTCAAGGCCGCTGGCCATAATTTAGCTAACACATCATGGACGCCATCATAGACCCGCAGTGCCAGTGTCTCTATCATCTCGGCGCTGGTCAGCACTGGCGGCTCCGTGGTCAAGCGCCTGATAATACTGGCTTGAGTACGAATCACAGTCACGGTCTGCCCCACTTCATCATGCAGCTCTCGTGCTACATCACGGCGGGCGTGCTCTTCCGCCACCACTAATGCTTTCGCTAACTCACGATTTTCATTCAAGCGAACCTGCAGTTGTTGATTCAATTCTCGCTGGCGCTGAATGCCCGCCCCCAACAATAAGCCGATCAGACTCTGCGCAAGCAGTGACAGTAGCAGGTCACGATGGGAGTCCAATTGCGCCGGCGTGTTGATCAATAGCACAACACTATTTAGCAGTGTCGCCACCGCGCCCCCTTGCCAGCCATAGCGGTAAGACATAAAGACAATCGGGATCGCCAGGCAGAATGGCGCAAACAGGTGCAAATCCGTTTCGGTGACTTGATACTGCAACCAGATACTTAACGCAAATAGCAGCAGATACCACATGATATGCTGCAAACGCAGATTAATCGGTTTATGAATCAGCCCCGGCTCTAAGGGTAACCAGATCTGGCGTGCAAAATAGTGCCACAATAACAAGCAGGTAGGCGCGATAGTAAAGCCACCAACCAGCCCCAGCAATAGCGCCATTGCCCCCTGTTGACTCGCGATTTGCCACCCCAATGCCTGTATCAAGGCGGCAGCCAGGATCACCGCGCCTTGCATCAAAGGCCATTGCCATTCGCTGCTATTTTTCTGATGGCGTAATAACCAGGGGGAAGCAAAAACGGCCAATAAGGTGGTCGCCAGTAGGAAGGGGATCGCGTACCACAATAGATAGACATAACCAAACTGATCGGTTAATAGCCACCACAGTAGTGCGTCACCCAGCAGAATACCCGGCCAGTACTGACGTGGGCTTTGCAATAAAATGCCCATTCGCAGGCCAAAGGGGAAGAGCAGCAATGCCTGTAAGGGCCGATCAACCAGTTGAGTCCCGATTGACCATAAGCAGAAAGTTGCCGTGGTATAGATAAAAAACAGCGCGACTGACATGATCAAACGCTGCATCATAGGTTTAGAACCTGCTTCGCCAGCTCCACATTATTGCTGACACCCAACTTGGCAAATAGGTTAGCGCGATGCACATGGACGGTTTTAGGTGATAGGCCGAGCGACTCTGCAATTTCGCGTACTTCCATCCCCTGCGCCAGCAACACCGCCACTTCACGCTCACGGCGGGTCAAGGGATCGACGGCAATGCGCGCCAGTTGTTGAGCAATTTCCGGCATCAAATAGACACCGCCGCTACCCACGGCTCGGACGGCTGAAACCAGATCTTCCGGTTTACAACGTTTGGAGAGGAACCCGCGCGCGCCGCGCTCTAACGCCATCTCGACCAGCGCCGGGCTGTCATGCATCGACAGCATAATGACCCCAAGTCCTGACGGAAGATCCTGCAATAAATCCAAACCACTCTCATCGGGCATGGAGATATCACAAATACAGATATTGGCTTGTAAACTCGGTAATCCAGCACGAGCCTGTTTTGCCGAGTTGAACTCCCCCACCACCTGAATATCCTCTTCCAGAGAGAGTAGCTGAGCAAACCCTGAGCGCACAATGTCATGATCATCAATAAAAACAACACGGTAAATCATCAAGAACTCCACCGGTGATGGTTTGAGTCTGTAGTATACCGCAAGCCTATTATGTCAAGGGAGATTGGCGTCAAAAATCGAGCCAGAACCAATTATGACCGTGCTAATTGATTATATTATCGGCTGAGAATGTCTGGCGGGAGTCTGGCACCAGTTATTTTGCTCATTAATTCCACCATCCGGGGAGGTATAACCTAAGCAGCCCAAAATAGAATCAAACAGTTCAACATGACGGTGTGTTTTGCCCACCCGCTGCTCTGCTTGCAATTGCTCAAAAGCTGCAAGGTGCTCAGGTTGTGACAAAAATTTGTCTGAAGCCCAAACCATCAATGGCACGCGGAATTGCTCCGGCGGGGCCATTTCTCGTGGAGTGCCGTGGAAGTGGGAGTTATCGTCAATGGACTCACCATGGTCAGCGGCATAGAACACCAATGCTTTCTTATCGCGCATTTGGTCAATCACATTGGCGATAAACGAATCGGTGTACAACACACTGTTATCAAAGGCGTTTATCAGTTGTTGTTTGCTACAAAAGTCATCCACGCCCATACATTCTGGCTGATAGCGGGCATAGCTACGAGGGTATCGTTGGGAGTAAAGATAGTGTGAGCCTTTGGTATGCAGAATCACCAAATGCTTACCTTCGGGATAGCGCCCAAGTGACTCTTTCAACTCATCAACCAGCAGCATGTCATCTACCGGCTTATCATCATTACGTTTCTCTGAGGCAATCAATTCTCGGAACGAATAGTTATCAGTGTTCGCATTATTGTAGAACCACATCTCACTCTGCATGGCGAACAGCTCAGAAGTGAAACCCAATGATTTCATGACGGCGAACACATTTTGCTCTTTCAGAGTGCGCTGCGGATTATCTTCCGCGCCACCTTCGCGCACAAACATACAGCGCAGCGAGAGTTTGGTGGAGGTATCGCAGGATGTGCCACGGAAAGCGACCAGATTCTTCTCTTTACTTAAACGAGGAGTGGTATCACGTGCATAACCTAGCAGCCCCATATGATCCCAGCGGGTCGTCTCACCAATGATAAACACGACATAGGTTTCATCAATACCGGCGGGTGCGACATAAGTATGATGCTCAGCCGGGTTATACAGCGTAACAGCATCATACTTTTCGTTATATTGCGTATACGCATATAAACCCAATGCAGCCAACCAGTTAGAGGGCAAATAGGAGTGAGCAACCACCCCTCCATAGCTCGGTAAATCCACCGTTCTCAGTTGTTCATTGGTCGTCTGCACATTATCCAGATAACGAAGCGGTAGCCAGACCAACGCCACCGCAGCCATCATCAATAAACCAGGCCTAATGCGCTGACCGGGGGTCTTAAATTGCTCAAGCAGGGTGAGTCGTAGGGAGTTTTTCCAGATAAGTAGCAGCGGCAATGCACTGACCAGTACCATCCAGACCACAAAATGCAGCCCGATGACCTCTTTCGAAAGGTCGGTATCCGTGGTTAATACAGAAATCACAATGCCATAGCCAATCACCACATTGAAAAAAGTCATGTAGTAGCTGGCAGCAACAGAAATTAGCACCAATAAGCTCGCGACCACACGATAAAACCATCGGCCACCGAGTGATATCACCCGCATAACAAAAAAGGTAAAGAGGATGATCGCCATCACTTCGATAATAGCGGTCAATACTTTTATGCCTTGGATACCTTGGCTAAAGGAGTCAAAACGACGATAAAAGACAGAGATATTCAGGAAAATTCCAATATAAACAGCCAACAACAAAGAAATACTTTGCTGCGATAAAGATTTCACTCTGTCCATAAAACGCCAGGTCTCCAAAGATACTATTTGCGGCTTGAATCAATCAGACAGTGAACCTCGTTTCAGGTTCAGTATGATATCGATAAGCAGGCTATTGAATCTTAATGTGAGAATTATCTTAGCGGCTATTAGTGGACCAGTCCGCGAGCTAACGCAAACTCTATATAGACCATATTGGCTGATGTGCTCAAAAACAGCACAAAAGAGACTTAAGGGGAAAAGTAGAACGACACACAGCCCACAAGAGAGTTCCCATGGGCTTCTGAAGGGGGCTTATTTGATATTTAACGTGACATCAATATTGCCACGAGTTGCATTGGAGTATGGGCAGACAACATGCGCCTTTTTCACTAAATCTTCGGCAACAGTGCGCTCAATCCCCGGCAAGCTGATATCCAGTTGAACTTCAATGCCAAAGCCGGTCGGAATGGCACCAATACCGACAGTACCCTCAATGCTGGCATCGTCAGGGATTTTGACCTTCTCTTTTGATGCAACGAATTTCAGTGCGCCAAGGAAGCAGGCCGAGTAACCCGCAGCAAACAGTTGCTCTGGATTAGTCACCGCACCACCCGCGCCGCCCATCTCTTTAGGCACACCTAATTTCACATCCAATACGCCATCAGAGGATGTTGCCCGGCCATCACGACCACCGGTGGCTTTAGCTTTAGCGCGGTACACGACTTTTTCGATAGACATAGTGCTTTCCTTTCAGGGTCAATAAATATGAAGACTAAGTACAACTTGAAAGTATGGCACTCATTATGAAAAAGCCCCCAATTTTGGAGGCTTCAAAGGCGATCTTACTGAGCGGGCGTCTCTATCTTGTCGTCTATCCGCTGCAACATATACGGATAGAACGGGTTGGACGAAATGCGCATCAATGAATCCAATCCGACCACCAGCACCGCACGCTCACCCCGCGCGGCAAAGGTCCCCAAACTGATACCGTATTGGTCACGCGGATCAGGGTAGCGACCATACAGTGAATCACTCATTGGGAATGGTAATGCAACGTGAGACAACGAGAAGATATCCGGCGGATAGATCAAACCAGTTGGCACTGAAGTCTCGTTGGTTTCACCTGCCAGTGTGGTTATCGCCAATGTCTCATTACTTTGTGGCGAAACATTGGTAATCACGGTTGCACTGTAATTACGTGGCGGCGGCGGCAATAAACGAGCCAGCGCGGTATAAGAAGATGTTCTCAGTAACGGGCCGAAGCTGGCTGCGCGGTTCAAATCAAACAGCACCACTTCGCTGCCATTTTTCGGCAGGTGATTGTAGAGTGCGGTTACAACAGCTCGGGTACTAACCGTTGAGTCCATTAATGACTGGAAAGTCAGAATTGGCGGCAACTCTTCCATCTTATTGTTTCTGGCATCACGCGCAATTTGCTGCTGCAAGACAGAAGTGAGCAAATAGGACTGACGCGCGGCATTGACCGGGAATGAGTTGTATTTGAAAGGATTAAACTCAGGCACTATCCCCAACCAAGCCGCTTTAGCAAAGGCGGGGAAGATAGCCGGCCAACCAGCAACACCGGCAAAACGCGCAAAGCTAGTCACACCAATCATTGGCGAGATCAATATCACCCGCGCAGGTTTCGCTAGTTTGGGGTCATCCATTGAGTCCAGTGTGTACTTCATTGCCAGCGCACCGCCATTGGAGAAGCCAACGACATGCAGGGGTAAATCTGGCCCACTAAGCGCTTTGGCCTCACGGACTGCCAGACGTGTTGCGGCTAACCAATCCTGCCATTCAACATCGGTCAGGGCTGCGGGTACAGATCCATGGGCTGGCAAACGGATACCAATGGCGACATAGCCACGCTGACGATAATTTTCAGCAATATGGCGCAAGCTGTAAGGGGTATCGGTCAACCCATGCAGCAATACCACAGCACCTTTCGGCTGCCCATCAGGTTGCAGAATATAAGAACGATTCCAGTCGTTTTTAAAATGTGGCGGGTAGATCGAACTACCAGAATAATAGCGGTTTAGTGGAACCTGAGTTCTTGGTTCCAATTTTTCGGTAACGTTTATCCGAACTTCATCGAAAATGTTATTTTCAGTTTTTATGTAATCCGCCCAACTGGCTTTATCAATCTCAGCCGCGCGCATTTCATGGGGAACGAAAGTGTGCCAAAGCTCGAGCTTTGGGCCACGTTGTGTATCGTAAATACGTATTGCCAGTATGGTAACGGACATTACCACCAAGATAAGTATAATCCGTTTAATCCACCGCTTAATGGCTATGCCAAGCATGGGCCGTTACTCCGTAGGTCTATAATTTTTCACAATTGAGGTCAGTTTATCACCATCTGGCCACGCCGCTACTTTAAACGCAAAATATTCTCTTGGTATAGAGTGCGATATAAATAAATCAGCATGCCATTATTGCTGTCAAATGAATCTCAACAAATAGATTAATTATCCGATATCTCTTGATATCTCATGGTGGCATTAAATATGCCCGCGGAATTAAAAATATCTGTTTTAATCTTGCATCGGTGCAGTATCGAGCTAATCATGCTGCCACATAAAGTAATGACCTGGATGCTATTAGCGTTTTTGATATTAATCCCAGCGCGGGAGTTAATTTGTGCAAGGTTAGCAGTTCACTCTTAACAACTTAAATTTGGCCGCTAGATTATCTACCAGCGGCCAATTATTATCCTAATTCCATTATGCTTCGGGGCTTTCTACCTGCGCCTGAAGGATATGCGATGGAGACTTACGCAACCAAATCCACCATGCAAGGGTCATCAAGATAATCCACGCCAAACCAACATACATGGCAATGCGGGTATCAGGGAAATACCCCAGAACCGCAATAATAAATGCCATAAAGATAATGGTCAGAATCGGTGCTAACGGCCAAAACGGCACAGGGAAGGCCAACCTGGCGACATTTTCTTTGCTCATTGAACGGCGCATCGCCACTTGCGATATCAGAATCATCAACCACACCCAAACCGTGGCGAAGGTCGCGATCGAGGCGATAATCAAAAACACATTTTTCGGAATCAGATAGTTCAGCACCACACCACATAACAGCGCAATTGCCATCACCAAAATAGTCATCCAAGGCACACCATTTCGTGTCAGGCGGCTAAAGCACTTAGGTGCCAGCCCTTCTTGTGCCATGCCATACATCATGCGGCCAGCCCCGTAAATATCACTGTTAATCGCCGAAATAGCGGCAGTGATCACCACCAGATTGAGAATATTGGCGGCAGAACTGATACCTAAACTGCTGAAAATCTCAACAAATGGACTGCCATTCTGCCCAATACTATTCCACGGATAGATCGCCATCAGGACAAATAGTGTCAAAACATAGAACAGCAGAATACGCACTGGCACGGTATTAATGGCGCGGGGTAATACTTTTTCTGGGTTCTTCGCCTCACTGGCCGTCACCCCAATAATTTCAATACCACCAAAAGCAAACATCACTACCGCAAATGAGGCAATCACCCCCGTGATACCATTTGGCATAAACCCTTGGTGAGACCATAAGTTACTGACGCCAGTACTCTCATGACCCGCGCCAAAACCAAACATCATAATGCCCAAACCTGCGGCAATCATGGCAATAATCGCCGTCACTTTTAGCAGAGATAACCAGAACTCCATCTCACCAAAGACTTTGACTGAACAGAGATTTAGCGCACCAATAAAGAAAATAATACTTAGCACCCAAACCCACTGCGGGGCATCAGGGAACCACAGCCCCATATAGATGCCGAACGCGGTGACATCAGCCAGCGCTACGATAATCATCTCAAAGGTATAGGTCCAACCGGTCAGAAAACCCGCCAATGGCCCAAGATAACGGCTGGCATAGTGCCCAAATGAACCGGCAACAGGATCATGCACCGCCATCTCACCCAGTGCGCGCATCACCATAAACACGGCAGCACCACCAATCAGGTAAGCGAGTAAAACGGCTGGCCCCGCCAGACGAATTGCCTCGGCAGAACCATAAAATAAGCCGGTACCAATGGCGGAACCTAACGCCATAAACCGAATATGTCGCGCACTGAGACCGCGTTTCAGCGTGGATGAATCATTCTTCATGGTACATTCTCGCAAAATTTGTGCCCTTTCAGGCAAGGGGTCAGAGAGGGTGATCCCGTTAACCGGGATCACCTATAGGCAAAATGATGACTGCTTTTTGTTTATTAGAGGCTGGGTAGAAGATGCGGTGGCATCAGTTCGTTCATATGACGCTGTGCAATGAGCTGACTGGCAGCTTCAATATCGGGGGCAAAGAAACGATCTTTTTCGTAGTAGGCCACATGCTGACGCAATAGCTGACGTGCCGGCTCCAGCGCATCTGACGTTTTCAAGCCTTTACGCAAATCCAGTCCCTGACACGAGGCCAGCCACTCCACGGCCAAAATACCGCGTACGTTTTCGGCCATTTCCCACAAACGCTTACCTGCGCGGGGAGCCATAGAAACATGATCCTCCTGATTCGCCGAGGTAGGAATACTGTCGACGCTGGAAGGGAATGCCAGCCCTTTATTCTCACTGGTGAGAGCCGCAGCAGTGACCTGCGCAATCATAAAACCAGAGTTTACGCCGCCGTTCTCCACCAAAAATGGCGGTAACTGCGACATATGTTTATCCATAAGTAGCGAAATACGGCGCTCTGATAATGAACCCATTTCTGCCAGTGCCAATGCCAAATTATCTGCCGCCATCGCCACCGGTTCAGCATGGAAGTTACCACCAGATAACACATCGCCTTGCTCAGCAAAGACCAGTGGGTTATCCGATACCGCATTAGATTCAATAGCTAACACTTCAGCAGCCTGACGCATTTGAGTTAAACAAGCCCCCATCACCTGCGGCTGGCAACGCAGAGAGTACGGATCTTGTACTTTGTCACAATTACGGTGGGACTCTGATACTTCGCTACGGTCACCTAACAGATGGCGGTAAGTACTGGCAGCATCAATCTGCCCACGTTGGCCTCGTGCCGCATGGATACGGGCATCAAATGGGTTTCGGGAGCCTAATGCTGCTTCAACCGTCAAGCTGCCGAAGACAGAAGCCGCAGCATAGAGGTCTTCCGCCTCAAATAGGCCGCGCAGTGCATAAGCGGTAGAAACCTGAGTACCATTAAGCAGCGCCAGCCCCTCTTTTGCTGCTAGCGTGAGTGGCTGCAGACCCGCTTTGACCAGCGCGGTACGCGCATCCAGCCACTCCCCTTGATAACGAGCCTTACCTTCACCGAGTAACAGCAAGCTCATATGGGCCAACGGCGCCAGATCGCCAGAAGCACCTACAGAGCCTTTTAGCGGAATATGAGGGTAAACTTCGGCATTAACCAACGTTATCAGCGCCTGAATAATCTCCAGTCGAATGCCCGAAAAACCACGAGCCAAGCTGTTGATTTTCAACACCATAATCAGGCGCACAATAGCATCATCATTGGGTTCGCCAACACCCGCAGCGTGGGAAAGAACAATCGAGCGCTGTAGATTTTCCAGATCTTCCGTGGCAATACGAGTAGATGCCAATAGACCGAATCCAGTATTGATACCATAAGCGGTGCGCTTCTCTGCCAATATGGCTTGCACACAATCCACACTTTGTTGAATGGGTGCGTAAGCACTATCATCCAGCATGATATGTACCGGATGCTGGTAAATATACCGCAAATCAGCCAACGTCATCTGCCCTGGGCGCAGGGTCATTGTTTCCATTGTTGCTTTAATATTTGTTTTCATGAAGGTTTCCCCTGAGTCGCGGCAACCATTGGCAGATTCAACCCCTGCTCTTGTGCACATTGAATGGCGATATCATAGCCCGCATCGGCATGACGCATCACACCAGTAGCAGGATCATTATGCAGTACCCTAGCGATACGTTCGGCGGCTTCGTCGCTACCATCACAAACCACCACCATGCCAGAGTGCTGGGAGAAGCCCATCCCCACACCACCACCATGATGCAGCGACACCCAAGTGGCACCACTCGCAGTATTCAGCAATGCATTGAGCAGCGGCCAGTCAGAGACCGCATCAGAACCGTCTTGCATAGCTTCGGTTTCACGATTAGGACTGGAGACCGATCCGGAGTCGAGATGGTCGCGACCAATGACAATCGGAGCCGACAGTTCACCACTGCGTACCATTTCGTTAAAAGCTAAACCTAATTTAGCGCGCTGGCCTAGGCCGACCCAGCAAATACGCGCCGGCAGCCCCTGGAAGCTGATACGCTCGCGGGCCATATCCAACCAATGATGCAAATGTTCATCATCAGGGATGAGTTCTTTAACCTTCGCATCTGTTTTATAAATATCGTCGGCGTTACCAGAGAGCGCGACCCAGCGGAACGGACCAATACCACGGCAGAATAACGGCCGAATATAAGCGGGGACAAAACCAGGGAAATCAAAGGCGTGAGTCACACCCATATCCTGCGCCATCTGGCGAATATTATTACCGTAATCAAATGTTGGGATGCCCATATTGTGGAAGGCCAGCATCGCTTCAACATGTTCAGCCATCGAAGCCTTAGCGGCATTAACCACCAGCACTGGCTCACTTTGGGCGCGTTGACGATACTCTTCCCAGCTCCAGCCTCTCGGCAGATAACCATTCAACGGGTCATGGGCACTGGTTTGATCGGTTACCATATCCGGGCGAACACCACGGCGTACCAGTTCAGGTAAAATCTCAGCCGCATTACCGCACAAGGCGATAGAGACCGCTTCACCCGCAGCGGTATATTTTTTGATTCGCGCTAACGCATCATCCAGATCTGTAGCTTGCTCATCCACGTAACGGGTTTTCAGACGAAAATCGATACGGCTCTGCTGACACTCAATATTCAGGGAGCAGGCACCGGCTAAGGTTGCCGCCAGCGGTTGTGCGCCGCCCATGCCACCTAGCCCCGCGGTTAATACCCAGCGCCCTTTCAAGCTACCGCCAAAATGCTGCCGCCCCGCCTCGACGAAGGTTTCATAGGTGCCCTGTACAATGCCTTGACTACCGATATAGATCCAACTGCCCGCCGTCATTTGGCCATACATAGCCAACCCTTTGGCGTCCAGTTCATTAAAATGTTCCCAATTAGCCCAGTGAGGAACCAAATTTGAGTTGGCAATCAATACCCTAGGTGCATTACTGTGAGTTTTGAAGACGCCGACAGGTTTACCAGACTGAATCAGTAAGGTCTCATCATCATTTAGCTGCGTCAGGCTTGCTACAATTTGGTCGTAGCACTCCCAGTTACGAGCTGCGCGGCCAATACCACCGTAAACCACTAACTCTTTTGGATTCTCAGCTACTTCAGGGTCAAGGTTGTTCATTAACATACGCAATGGGGCTTCGGTCAGCCAACTTTTGGCGGTAAGTTTTGTACCACGTGCGGCTCGAATCTCATTATCACGGAATCTGTTTTGGGCAGTCACGGCAATTTCCTTCAACCAGTTTTTCAGGTATCAACGACATTACTTCTATTGAGCATTTATTAACATATACTCGTATAGACAAGTACAATCAAGTTCAGGAAAAACTGCAATATTCCGCCAGCGGCACAAAAAATAATTACGTTAATAATCTTCAAAATTAATTAGTTACAGCCATCTCAATTCTGAACCAAGGTAGAGTAAAAGAATTTTCGACGTGTTTTTCTCTATAAAATCAGCATAAAATTGGTCTATTTTTGCGCACGGAGTCACATATAGTTCACACAAATTTTACATTACAACACGCTATATGCGCGATACCTCGCAGCTGATTTGAGTGCCCGATATCACTTGATCCATTATCTGACTCCTCATTTGGAATCAAAAAATGGATCTATTTTTGCAAATCAGTCAGAGATAAAAATCCGATCAACGATAAACACGACAAATCATGCCAAAATAATAAATAAAGGTGGGTACATATAGAGCAGGGATCATTTATAGATCTATAGATGGCAGGAGATATCCATACACCTAAAGCGGGTCGTCGGACGCGGAGATGGGTAAAGGTTTTCTCTAATAGTCGTTCCCAGAATGATAAAAGCCCCAACTGTGTTAGTCAGGGCTTTTAAGGTACTACAAATTTAAAATTAAACATTAATCAACTTAATAACGTGATACTTATCTTCGTACTGTTTATAACGATGTACATGTTTCTACAGGAATATTTTCGCTTATTACTAACTTCCCTCCAATATATTAACTGAATGGTAACAATTCCCGTTTATTCATTTTAGCTATGCTCATGATAAAACAAGCTAAATTAGTACATCCCCTCGCGATATATACTCTTTGTTACGTGGCTTTACTTTCGTCGCGATATCCTCGATCTCATACTTGTGTACACAAATCGCGAACATTACTATTAACAACAAAGCCTTAACTCATCGCGTTATCGTCCACAAAATGCGATTGTAAAGATCTACTGCGTAGCCTTAAAGCTTCATCACAACGATTAATTATAAAAAACCATTGTGAATCTCACATACAAAAATATTTCGTGACCTTTATCGCATTATTTAAACTTTACTACATGGACACCGGCTAAATAAAAAATTTACTACTAATTGCACCGGTGTTGAATTCCAATGTACTTGTTCTAGATGAGATGTCAATACTGTTTTTAAGAACATGGTTTTATTATCAGTACTACTTAAAAACCATCGCTTTTTATTAGCTTAAATTATGTTCTAAGTCATTATCTTAGCATCATAGCCTTCAGTAGCGCTGCCTAGAGTCGCGTCCACGTTAAGTTTTTCTATTCTGCGGTGGGGGGCTGAATAAACAGCACTACTATGGCCTGTTTTTCCGTGTTAGTGTATTTTGAATAAATAGAGGCTGTTGCTAATATTTTTCAATAATTTACCCTCCAGTAATCAATCTGGCCTGTAATAGACGAAAATAATACCAACGTAAAGATAATGCGATTGCCCTGAGCTACCACTTCCTTTAAAAGGAAATATGCTGATTACATCCCATTTTCATGCTTTAGTGATACTAACCGACTAAAACGTCACTTCTCTCGACATGCTCACTTAAACAAACTTTCACCTGCTATATTTTATTAATTTTAGGAATTAACTTAAATGAGCATAACAGCATAAAAAATATAGTGTTTTTTTATTTTTTTCATGCTTAACTTTCGCTCTATCTCAAAATCTGAGAGTAGAAAGAAAATTTAATATGATTATCGCTACTATCTAATATCAGCTATGAAGAAATTACACATATACTTTATCAGTTGAATGGTCACGATAGCGTCGTGCTATAGAGGTCAAGATAACCACAATGATAGAGCAAGCTAGGGATAGGACTGTTTTAACCACTGGCTAAGGTAACTAAAAGACACATAGATACTTATTGGGGGATCGCGCATGTTCGAAGACCAAGACACATCGATCCTCAATACCTATTTTGGTACTCATAGCCCTTTTTGGCGACTTGCTTTTGACAGCCAAGCTTTAGAGTTAGCTGCGATTAAAGGGACGACCAATATTGCGATTCCCCTTAATTCAGTTCAAACAATGAAAATCCGCAGCTTAACCGGAATTACTGCCAGCTTAGATGTAGAAATTGAGATTTATGGTCATCCACTCCATTTACACCTTGTCGGCCGAAAAATTAATAGCAAAGAGTGGGGAGGAACAGCCTCCGCCTATGCTGATACTGAATCTGTCGCTCGCGATTTAGTCATGGGACTCTCCTTTGCAGAGCAGGTCGTTTCCGAAGCGAATTCAGTTATCGTTATTCTCGATAAAGATGGCTACGTCCAACGTTTTAATCACCTCAGCGAAGAATATACCGGCAAAAAAGAGCAAGATGTTATTGGCAAAAATGTTTATGACTTATTTATGACAGCCAAAGAGGGGGCGTCATCGCGGAAAAATATTGAAGGCTTCTTCCAACGCGGCGCGTCTTATGAAGTTGAACGTTGGGTTAATACAGTAAAAGGGAAACGCCTCTTTTTATTCCGCAATAAATTTGTTCACAGCGGCAGTGGAAAAAATGAACGTTATCTCATCTGCTCTGGTACTGATATTACCAAAGAGCGGCGTGCCCAAGAGCGCCTCAGGATTTTAGCTAATACCGACATGATTACTGGCTTACCTAATCGCCATGCGATTCATGAACGGATTAATAGCGCGATCCAAACTCGCGGTGATACCTCGGTGGGTATTATTTACCTCGATCTCGATAACTTTAAAAAAGTGAATGACCATTACGGGCACATGTTTGGTGACCGGTTACTCAAAGATGTCTCGCTGGCTATTTTGAGTTGTTTAGAGGAAAACGAAATGCTGGCCCGGTTGGGCGGCGATGAGTTTATTGTGCTGGTCGAGAATTCCTGCCTGAATGAACTGGAGGCAACCACACAGCGTATTCTCAACCGCATGAAATTACCTTTTAGAGTGGGATTGATCGAGGTATATACCGGCTGCTCTATTGGCATTGCATTATGCCCTGAGCATGGCGATACATTGGAAAATATTATCCGCAGTGCGGACACGGCCATGTATACCGCGAAAGAACATGGCAAACGAACCTATTCAATCTTTTCGCAAGAGATGAATAAAAAAGTATCTGAATATGTTTGGCTAGATACTAATTTGCGCAAAGGTTTAGAACAGCATCAGCTGCAAGTGTTTTACCAACCAAAAATATCCACGCAAACCGGTAAAGTACATAGTGTCGAAGCATTAGTCCGATGGCTATCGCCTGAACGCGGCTTAATCGCGCCTCTAGAGTTTATCTCATATGCAGAAGAGTCTGGACTAATAGGGCCACTAGGTAAATGGGTTCTGCAAACGTCAATGCAGCAAGCAGTTGATTGGAAGAGTCGAGGAATTAATCTGCGGGTGGCAGTAAATGTCTCTGCCCGGCAATTAATTGACGAGGCGATCGTAACCAGTTTTATTGAATCTCTTGAAGCCAGCGATCTGGAGTCTAGCTTAGTTGATGTGGAACTCACCGAAAGTTGCTTAATAGATGACGAAGATGCCGCTATTAACATCATGAAGCAGTTGCGCCACTTAGGGGCTCAAGTTCATTTGGATGATTTCGGTACAGGCTACTCTTCCCTTTCTCAATTAGCACGTATCCCAATTGATGCCATTAAGCTGGACCAAAGCTTTGTGCGCGGCATTGATAATAATCCTATTTCACAATCTCTGGTTCGGGCCATTATCGTTGTTGCCGAAGCCCTTAAAATGCGGGTTATTGCCGAAGGGGTAGAGACGACAGGAGAAGAGGAGTTTTTGGACTCTATTGGCATTGATGAAAAACAGGGATTTCTTTACGCTAAACCAATGCCCGCAGATGAACTGGAGCATTGGCTGGTAACACAGCACCCTCACCTTTTACTGGATTAGGTGCCAAAAACTATATTGCTTTTGGCATTGTCGAAGTATGGCGATCTTGTAGCATAACCAAACGTTCAATATAGGCGATATCTTTTGGCTCAATAGAGAATGCAGAATCAACCCAATCCTCAGTAATATCCATTAGTTCAGAACGTGTTAATTGCAAAACACGCTGCCGGACCCTAATCATGGCTCTTATACCATTTAGCTTAGGTCTTATCGTATCTATAAAAGTGCGAGTCGCAAGATACGCATCGCCCGGTTGAAATAATTTATCCACTAACCCACGACTCTCATACCATTCAGCAGCATGGGGTTCGCCGGTCCAAATCAGCTGTTCAGCCACTCGCATTCCCGCTTTTCTCGCGACAAGCGAATAACCTCCCATGCCAGGGAATAGGTTAAAAGCAATTTCCGGAAAACCCATTCTGGCGGTTGTTTGTGCTAGAACAAAATGATGGGCCAGTGCGGCTTCAAATCCCCCCCTAATGCACTGCCTTCAATCATTGCAATAGATATTGCGCCAGTATCAAACCCGCGAGAAGCTCCATGAACACAATCTACACAAGCGCGCGCATAGGCCATTAATGCTTCACGTTTACGACTGCGAATCATTTGTGCAAAAAAGCTTAAATCACCTCCCACATTAAACATATTGGGTACAACTGAGCCGGTCACCCAAAAATCAAAAGGTAATTTTGACTCTTTAGCGGCCTGTGCCAACGTCATAATATTTTCAATTAACTCTAAGTTAAAACAGGGACGCGGATGAGCACGCAACAACATCCACATGATATTGCGCTCCTCTTCATAATAGGCCGATATTTGAGATAAATGGCCGGCTTCGCTAAAAGGGCGGCAGCTAGGCAGATTAATCATATTCATATTCCATCCAATGAGTTAGTTGAACACCAAGAGTACTTTTGAGCCTGAGCCTCCTTGAGGAAGCGCTAAACATGTCGCAATCGCGACAATTTAAGCTGGCAGATAAATAGTGAGCCACTCAATGAATAAATGATGGAAAAGCAGTAAAATTTTCAGCTCTCGAAATTTTTGGGATACAGCTATGCGATGCGTAGAATATATATTTTCAGGAGGGTTGAATTTCAGATGAAAAAAATCTGTTATTGCAGATAAAATGCTAGCTGAATTTTATCCCTAACGGACTTATTATGTTGCAAATTCTGCATTTTCTTCTGGCGTTGATGACTATTGCAATACTGGCATTACTGGCTAGCCGTGACCGGAAAAGCATTAGACTGCGTTATATTTTTCAATTACTGATTATAGAGATCGCCCTCGCTTATTTCTTTTTACACTCAGAAAGTGGCTTGGGCGCGATCACGTATTTTGCTGGATTATTCGAAGTGTTGATGAAATTTGCCGCAGTCGGCACCAGCTTTGTTTTTGGCAACATGAATGAACAAGGGTTAGCCTTTATATTCTTGAATGTTCTTTGCCCAATCATTTTCGTTTCCGCATTGATTGGAATTTTGCAGCATTTTCGCATATTACCACTCATCATTCGGGTGGTCGGTACATTGCTGTCCAAAGTTAATGGGATGGGTAAACTAGAATCTTTTAATGCCGTGAGCACATTGATTCTAGGGCAGTCAGAGAATTTTATTGCCTACAAAGGAATTATTGCTGATATATCGCCGCGCAGAATGTACACCATGGCGGCGACAGCGATGTCGACAGTATCCATGTCAATTGTAAGTGCTTATATGACCATGCTCGAACCGAAATTTGTGGTGACGGCACTAATATTGAATATGTTTAGTACATTTATTGTTCTTTCTATTATTAACCCTTACCAAGCCATTGAAGAACCCGAATTAAAGCTCAACAAGCTTCATGAAGACCAAAGTTTTTTTGAAATGTTGGGAGAATATATCCTGGCTGGATTTAAAATCGCGATGATTATAGCTGCAATGTTAATCGGGTTTATTGCCATCATTTCTGCTATTAATGCTTTATTTAGTAGCTTATTCCAGATTAGCTTCCAAGGCGTGCTGGGATATCTATTTTATCCACTGGCGTTTCTGATTGGTATCCCTGCTCAAGATGCCTTGCAGGCTGGGAGTATTATGGCGACCAAACTGGTTGCTAATGAATTTGTTGCCATGATTGAGTTGAAAAAGGTTGCAGCTGAAATGTCTCCACGTGGCTTAGGTATTCTTTCTGTGTTTTTGGTCTCTTTTGCCAATTTTGCCTCTATTGGAATAGTGGCAGGTGCCATTAAGGGGCTTAATGAAAAACAGGGTAATGTGGTTTCACGCTTTGGGTTAAAACTGGTATATGGTTCAACATTAGTCAGCTTGCTTTCCGCTGCCGTTGTGGGGCTTATCCTGTAGCCGGATATAATAAATGGTGCTCTTGGTCTTTTACCTCCCATAAATTAGAGATAAAAGGCCAAGCATTCGCACGAGAGCTTCACTACCCGAGTTTCACTGTTAGAAATTTATCACTAAAAATCGACGCACACATTGGTATCAACACGCATCACAGACTCTTGCGCAAACTGCTGTTTATAGCGGGAGCGCAGAGCTTCAATGTCAGCATCTTTATCATTTTTATGGATAAGCACCAACGCCTTGCTACTCTCTTTGGCTACACGACCATCATTTCCTAACCACTGCCCTTTGGCATCAATGATGGTCAGGCCCTCTTTAAAGCGGCTAGTCACATCATTATCCACAAAAGAGTGCCATTCAGCTGTAGAAATAGCGGGGCCATGAGGGCGATTTAACCCGAAATAGAGTGTCGTTTGTGCCATCGGTTCACCTTTAATACAAGCCGGAGATGATACTTTCGCTGTTGCTGTGTCGCTGTGGACAGGGCGATCAACACAACCACTCAGTAATATGCCGGCAGCAATCATGCCGGTAAACAATACAGCCCGATAGTGGAACCGATTAATACACTTATCCATGAACAAATCTCACTGAAATAAAAGATAAAAACTAGCATCGGATAAGAAACTCTGCAATCAGGCCTGGTAATCATAAAATAGGCTCGCTAGCTCCCACGCAGAATCCATACCGCCATCGTTTACCATAGAAATATTCATGGTAAATAATTATATACATAGTATTTTATCTATATTTATTATGTAGATAATTAAAAAAACGATTAGATTAAATAATCATAAATGCATGACTTAGAAAATCTCAGTCGCAACAACCAAACTGTGTGATTACTCTGCAACCTTTGCAGCCCTTAAGAAATTTGACTCATTATGCTACTTAGCGTTCTTTATATTATTGGTATTACCGCCGAAGCCATGACAGGGGCGCTGGCTGCTGGCCGCCGTCAAATGGATATGTTTGGCGTCATTATCATTGCCTCTGCCACGGCAATCGGCGGTGGTTCGGTCAGAGATATGCTATTGGGTCATTATCCACTCGGTTGGGTTAAGCACCCTGAGTACATTGTGATTGTCGCTGTTGCTGCCATTGTGACAACTTGGATGGCGCCTTTAATGAAACACTTGCGCCACTTATTTCTCGTGCTTGATGCCATTGGGCTGATTGTTTTTTCCATTATTGGTGCACAAATTGCCCTTGATATGGGCCACAGCACAATTATTGCAGCTATTGCTGCGGTGATTACCGGTGTCTTTGGCGGTGTCCTACGCGACATGTTTTGTAACTGCATTCCATTGGTGTTTCAAAAAGAGATCTATGCCGGTATCTCCTTTGCTGCTGCTTGGATCTACATTGCCCTGCAATACACACCGCTGTCCCATAACTGGGTGATTATCATTACCCTTATCACTGGGCTAAGCGCCCGATTGTTGGCATTAAGATTCCACCTTGGTCTGCCCGTCTTCAAGTATGAGCATTCAGAGCACTAAGTCAGTGCCGCAAAAGCTTTACTGTTCGGGCCGGAACCCCACAATAGATTGTTTCGATAAGAAATCAGCCATCGTTTGCACCTCTGGGTGGTGTAAGAAATCATTAATCTGTTTCGCTCGTACCGGCCCAACACCCGGCATTAAGCGCCACTCAGCAATACTTTTTCGCTGTAAAGAGTGCCAGTGGCCATTACTGAATGTCACCAGTGGGAATCCCAATGCCTGTAACCACTGAGAAAATGGCTTCTGAGTTGTGCGTTGAAATTGTTGATAGATACTCTCTGCCCGATCACGACTTATCCCAGGAATATCAGCAATTTGATCTGGCGTTAGTGATAACCACCCGACCAGATCTTTGACAAGTCCATGGTGGATAAGCTCTCGCCAAAGCCCACCACTAATGTTGTGCATATTCAGCCCCTTCGGGCCACTGAGCCAGATCAAACGAGATAAGAATTGTGGCTCACACTCGTACGGCAAGTTACGAAAACAACTTAATTGATGAAATTTATCTCCATCTGGAGGGGTGAATTTATGGCGCTGGTTGACCCGCCAAACAACATTATTCAACCTTGGAATACTCTGTCCAGCCAGAGTAATGGTGACTTGATCTCCTGTGGTGATATCCCATTGTCGCCAACGCGCAATAGAACCAATATTCACTCGCCGAATCCATTTATCATCAATTTTTACCGGCGAAACCTGCAAAACCACAGTGATTTTACCAGTGCGACCAATCGTAAATTGTATATCTTTTATTTCTGCCATTTGCTGCTGTGGTGGGTATTTCCACGCCACAGACCACGGCCCCGGAACGGCCTGCCAATAGCGCCCGGCTGGCTCCTCTTCCTGACGGATAACAACACCATCAGTCACGAAAGGCAGAGGGGTTTGATGCCAGCGCTCCCGCCACCGGGCAACATCCTTGGCTGAAGTGACAGGCTTGCTGTATTGCGCGGTCAAAGGAAAGCCCATGTCCTGTAATCGCATGTTTTTTTCCACCATGCTTTTCGGCCCATCGGGCCATGCCCAAATAAAAATACCGAGTTGAGCCAGCAAAGGGGACGATGATTTTCTCATCAGCGCACCCGCGACTGAAGAGCGGGCATTAACACCGCCAAACTGGGCTTGTTTATGCCCTTCCATCTGTAGAAACAACTCCCCTTGCAGCGTTAGTAAAGGAGGGGCACCGGCAATATAGTGAGGAATGGCGGCAATAAAAGGAGCTTTATCGCTCCAGTTTTGACCCTTCCATCCATCTCCTCGGCTGAGCAGTTGCATCAGCTTTCCGTTCTGGTAAACCAGTGTCACTGCAACGCCATCAACTTTGGGTTGTACCCAGAGTTTTTCCCGCCGCAACATCCAGTTAGCTACTTCAGTTTCACTTTTCAGTTTTTTTAATCCGGTATGAGCAACAGGATGAGAAAACTTCCCGTGACCTGGTACTCCTTTATTTTCCGTGCTGTCAGGCTGACCACCACAGACCTGCCATCCCTGTAATTTAATCTGCAATTGATCGTAAATATCATCCTCAAGCAGGCTAACCCCCTGTTGATGATATGCCGCATCCCATTTATCCAACTGCTTTTTAAGGGAATTGACCTCAAGAGACACTCTTTCTGCTGACCACTCTGGGCAACCAGATACCGCACTGGTGTTCCAGCTCATAAAGCCAACCATCAGCAAGCTTAGTATTTGTATATTAGACATATTTACAGGCCCCTTTCCTTGGAGGTAAGCAGTAAACCCTGAAATGTCTTATCCGTCGAAGGCCAAAATTGTTAAATGCGCGGGCTGCCGAACAATACTTTTATATTTACTGTAACGAGTCGAAATTACGCTATCCTCCCCGCAAAATCAGAAAATCGGGCTGTTTATAGACAAAACATTCGGGTGAAATGCGTTGTAACGCTGCATGACGCGTAGCAGCCGTGTATACTGTGCGGAGATTCACACTTCTGCTTTCTATATATCAACCTAATCAACTGAAACGTCATCATGGTCCAAGGCACGCTATATATTGTTTCCGCGCCCAGTGGCGCAGGGAAATCAAGCCTGATTCAGGCTTTGTTAAAAACACAACCGTTGTACGACACGCAGGTTTCTATTTCTCATACCACGCGTGCTAAACGTCCGGGTGAGAATCACGGTGAGCATTACTTTTTTGTCGCTGAAGAAGAGTTTTGCCAGATGATTGATGACGACGCTTTTCTTGAGCATGCTAAGGTTTTTGAAAACTACTACGGCACCTCACGTTTGGCGATTGAGCAGGTTCTCGCAACCGGGGTTGATGTGTTTTTAGATATCGACTGGCAAGGTGCGCAACAAATTCGCGCAAAAATGCCAACCGCGCGCAGTATTTTTATTTTGCCTCCCTCTAAAGAAGAGCTGGATCGCCGCTTACGTGGCCGTGGGCAAGATAGCGAAGAGGTTATTGCAAAGCGTATGGCGCAAGCTGTCGCCGAGATGACCCATTACGCAGAGTATGATTATTTAATCGTAAATGATGATTTCAATCTGGCATTATCTGACCTGAAAACCATTATTCGCGCAGAACGACTGCGTTTAGGCCGCCAGAAACAGCGGCATGACGCTTTAATCAGCAAATTATTGGCAGACTGAACAGAGTTTCAGTATCATGCCCAGTCATTTCGTCACCTGTGGAGTAGCAGAATTATGGCACGCGTAACTGTTCAAGACGCTGTAGAGAAAATTGGTAACCGTTTTGACCTGGTGTTGGTCGCTGCTCGTCGGGCACGTCAAATCCAGTCCGGCGGCAAAGACGCACTGGTTCCAGAAGAGAACGATAAAGTTACTGTGATTGCGCTGCGCGAAATCGAAGAAGGTCTGATTACTAATCAGATTCTTGATGTTCGTGAACGCCAAGAGCAGCAAGAGCAGGAAGCCGCAGAGATCCAAGCGGTTACCGCGATTGCTGAAGGTCGTCGTTAATTAGACTGCGAGTCTGCCTTGTACCTGTTTGAAAGCCTGAATCTGCTGATTCAACGTTACCTGCCAGAGGAGCAGATTAAGCGCCTCAAACAGGCATATCTTGTTGCACGTGATGCTCACGAGGGTCAGACACGCTCCAGCGGTGAGCCTTATATCACTCACCCGGTTGCTGTGGCCTGTATTCTCGCGGAGATGCGGCTTGATTACGAAACCTTAATGGCGGCGTTATTACATGACGTCATTGAAGACACCCCTGCCACATATCAAGATATGGAGCAGTTGTTTGGGAAAAGCGTAGCCGAGCTGGTCGAGGGTGTTTCTAAACTCGATAAACTGAATTTTCGTGATAAGAAAGAAGCCCAGGCGGAAAACTTCCGCAAAATGATCATGGCGATGGTGCAGGATATCCGCGTCATTTTGATCAAACTGGCTGACCGCACACATAACATGCGAACGCTGGGTTCATTACGGCCAGATAAACGTCGCCGTATTGCCCGCGAAACCCTTGAAATATACAGCCCACTGGCCCATCGGCTGGGTATTCACCATTTAAAAACCGAGCTGGAAGAGCTGGGTTTTGAAGCGCTCTACCCGAATCGCTATCGCGTCATCAAAGAAGTGGTGAAAGCCGCGCGCGGTAACCGCAAAGAGATGATTCAGAAAATCCTGGCGGAGATAGAAGGGCGTCTGACTGATGCGGGAATTCCTTGCCGGGTCAGTGGTCGTGAAAAGCACCTCTATTCTATCTATTGCAAGATGAACCTGAAAGAGCAGCGCTTTCACTCCATCATGGATATCTATGCGTTCCGGGTTATCGTCAAAGAAGTCGATACTTGCTACCGCGTGCTGGGTCAGGCCCACAGCCTGTACAAACCGCGCCCTGGTCGAGTAAAAGACTATATTGCCATCCCTAAAGCCAACGGCTATCAATCACTGCATACCTCATTAATCGGCCCTCATGGAGTGCCGGTTGAGGTGCAAATCCGTACTGAAGATATGGATCAGATGGCCGAAATGGGGGTTGCTGCACACTGGGCTTATAAAGAGCAGGGTGAATCCGGTACTACCGCACAAATCCGCGCTCAGCGCTGGATGCAGAGCTTGCTGGAGTTACAGCAAAGTGCGGGTAGCTCATTTGAATTTATTGAAAGCGTGAAGTCTGATCTCTTCCCTGATGAGATTTATGTTTTCACCCCGGAAGGCCGCATTGTTGAGCTGCCTGCCGGTGCGACACCTGTCGACTTCGCCTATGCCGTGCATACCGATATCGGTCATGCCTGCGTCGGTGCCCGTGTTGACCGCCAGCCCTACCCGCTCTCTCAACCCCTAAGCAGTGGTCAAACGGTTGAGATCATTACCGCGCCGGGCGCACGGCCAAATGCCGCCTGGCTGAATTTTGTTGTCAGTTCAAAAGCGCGCGCCAAAATTCGTCAGTTACTGAAAAACCTGAAGCGTGATGAGTCGGTGAGCCTTGGCCGTCGATTACTGAATCATGCATTAGGCAATGGCCGTAAACTGGCTGATATTTCTGAAGAAAATATCAAACGTGAACTAGAGCGCATGAAGCTGGCGACGCTAGATGATTTGCTGGCTGAAATTGGTCTTGGCAATGCGATGAGTGTGGTGGTGGCTAAAAACCTGTTGGGTGACCCATCCACACTGGCGACCTCCGGCACCCGCAATCTGGCCATCAAAGGCGCAGATGGCGTATTGATCACTTTCGCTAAGTGCTGTCGCCCGATTCCAGGTGACCCCATTATTGCCCATATCAGTCCAGGTAAGGGGTTGGTCATCCATCACGAGTCTTGTCGTAACATCCGTGGCTACCAAAAAGAGCCTGAGAAGTTTATGGCGGTCGAGTGGGATCAAGAGACTGAGCAAGAGTTTATCGCTGAAATTAAAGTCGATATGTTCAACCAACAAGGTGCGCTGGCAAATCTCACGGCGGCAATTAATGCAGCCGAATCAAATATTCAGAGTCTGAATACCGAAGAGAAAGATGGTCGGGTATACAGCGCCTTTATTCGCCTAACTACCCGTGACCGGGTCCATCTGGCTAACATTATGCGTAAAATTCGTATCATGCCGGATGTGGTTAAAGTCAGCCGAAACCGTAATTAACGCCGATGAATCCTCAACGCTATGCGCGGATTTGTGAAATGCTTGCCACCAGACAGCCGGATCTGACGGTCTGTCTGGAGCAAGTGCATAAGCCCCATAATGTATCCGCAATCATTCGCACAGCTGATGCTGTCGGTATCCATCAAGTCCATGCCATTTGGCCCACCACCGAAATGTATACGCGGCTCTCTTCTGCTGCCGGCAGCAACAGCTGGGTACAGGTCAAAACGCACCCCCATATCACCGATGCCATTGCCCATTTGAAATCGCAGGGTATGCAAATACTGGCGACACATTTATCTGATAAGGCAGTAGATTTTCGCGAAATCGACTATACCCGCCCAACCTGTATCTTGATGGGGCAGGAGAAAACCGGTATCTCTGAAGAGGCATTGGCGCTAGCAGATCAAGACATCATTATTCCGATGATTGGCATGGTGCAATCTCTCAACGTTTCCGTCGCCTCCGCACTCATTTTATATGAAGCTCAACGGCAGCGGCAAAACGCGGGCATGTATCAGCGGGTGCTGAGTGTTCTGCCACCGGCTGAGCAACAGCGGCTTTTGTTTGAGGGCGGTTACCCAGTGTTAGCGCAAGTTGCCAAGCGAAAAGGGCTTCCTCAGCCCCATATTGATGAACAGGGCCAGATTATTGCTGATCCGCAATGGTGGTCTGCCATGCAATCCACGGAGTCTTAAATGAAAGGCCGCCTACTGGATGCCGTACCCCTAAGTACACTTTCCGGTGTTGGCGCAAGTCAGGCGGGGAAACTGGCTAAAATGGGTCTGGAAACCATTCAAGACCTGCTACTTCACCTCCCACTGCGTTATGAAGATCGCACTCAGCTGTACCGTATTGGCGATCTACAGCCCGGTCTTTCGGTGACTGTCGAAGGTGAAGTTCTGCGTTCCGATATCACTTTTGGCCGCCGCCGCATGATGACCTGCCAAATCAGCGACGGCAGTGGTGTTCTTACCCTGCGCTTTTTTAACTTCAATGCCGCGATGAAAAACAGCCTATCGCCGGGCAAGCATGTCATTGCCTATGGTGAAGCTAAACGGGGCAACAGTGGCCCGGAAATCATTCACCCTGAATATAGGGTGCATGGCGAGAATATTGGCGTTGAATTGCAGGAGTCGCTGACCCCAGTTTATCCCACCACAGAGGGCATTCGTCAGGCAACGCTACGCAAACTTATTGATCAGGCGCTGGCGATGCTGGATACCTGTGTTATTGCTGAATTATTGCCGATTGAACTCAGCCGCTCGCTCCTTAGCTTGCCGGAGGCCATTCATACTCTGCATCGCCCACCAGCGGATATTCAGCTGGCCGATTTAGAGAAGGGAAAACACCCCGCGCAGCGGCGGCTAATTATGGAAGAGCTACTGGCCCATAATCTCAGCATGTTGGCCGTCAGAGCTGGGGCGCAAAGTTATCGGGCACTGCCATTGTTGGCAGAAGATCAGCTTAAACAACGTTTTCTGGCCGCACTGCCGTTCACACCCACCCGCGCACAACAGCGGGTGGTGGCGGAAATTGAGCAAGATATGATGCACAATTTCCCGATGATGCGACTGATTCAAGGGGATGTTGGCTCAGGAAAAACCGTCGTTGCCGCGCTGGCAGCGCTGCGCGCCATTGCTCACGGCAAACAAGTTGCGTTGATGGCCCCCACTGAATTACTGGCAGAGCAACATGCCAATACCTTCCGCCAATGGCTGGAGCCGTTGGGTCTGGAGGTGGGTTGGCTGGCGGGGAAGCAAAAAGGCAAAGCGCGATTAGCGCAGCAAGCAGCTGTCGCCAGTGGTCAGGTTTCGATGGTTGTCGGCACGCACGCAATGTTTCAGGAGCAGGTGAAATTTTCTGGATTAGCGCTGGTTATTATTGATGAACAGCATCGTTTCGGTGTTCATCAGCGGCTCGCACTCTGGGAAAAGGGTGAGGAACAAGGATTTCACCCACATCAGCTGATTATGACCGCGACCCCTATTCCGCGCACCCTGGCGATGACCGCCTATGCGGATCTTGATACTTCGGTGATTGATGAGTTGCCTCCCGGTAGGACACCCGTCACGACTGTCGCCATCCCCGATACTCGCCGCAGTGATGTTATTTCGCGGGTTAAAAATGCCTGTCTGGAAGAGGGTCGTCAGGCCTACTGGGTCTGCACTCTGATTGAAGAGTCTGAGCTGCTGGAAGCGCAAGCCGCTGAGGTGACCTGTGAGGAGCTGAAAATTGCCCTGCCAGAGATTAAAGTCGGCCTCGTGCATGGGCGCATGAAAGGCCCAGAAAAACAGGCGGTTATGCTGGCATTTAAGCAGGGTGAGTTGCAGCTATTGGTCGCTACCACGGTCATTGAAGTTGGGGTGGATGTGCCGAATGCTAGCCTGATGATCATCGACAACCCAGAACGTTTGGGGCTAGCGCAATTACACCAGTTACGTGGCCGCGTCGGCCGTGGTGCTGTCGCGTCCCACTGTGTGTTGCTCTACAAAACGCCGCTCAGCAAAACCGCCCAGATGCGTTTGCAAGTGCTGCGCGACAGTAATGATGGTTTCGTTATTGCTCAGCGAGACTTAGAGATCCGTGGCCCCGGCGAGTTATTGGGTACACGGCAGACGGGGAGTGCTGAGTTTAAAGTGGCTGATTTACTGCGTGATCAGGCGATGATCCCAGAAGTACAGCGGATCGCTCGCCATCTGCATCAGCAGTATCCCGAACACGCGCGGGCATTGATTGAGCGGTGGTTGCCGGAGCGGACGCGTTATACCAATGCATAATTCCGGGCAGACAAACTCCCCCCTTTAGACTGCTGACAAACCCCGATGGCTCGATCGGGAACGGTGAGGACAGACGGAAGAGTAAAGCGTCCGCGCCAGGGATGGCGCGGCTCGAGCCTCCAGGGATGGATTAACGGCGTCTTTACGATCTGCCTGTTGTCTCCACATTGTTATTAACCTCAGGGGCAGGCAAAGCTGCCCCCAAGCTCCCTATCCGATTGCCGCCGGGAAGATTGGCAGTAACAGATAGAGCTTAATCACAATCACATTGACGATATCAATAAAGAACGCGCCAACCATCGGCACTACCAGGAAGGCTAAATGCGATGGACCAAAGCGGTCAGTGATCGCCTGCATATTGGCAATCGCGGTCGGTGTCGCGCCTAAACCAAAACCACAATGCCCTGCCGCCAGTACTGCCGCATCATAGTTTCTCCCCATCACCCGATAAGTGACAAAGATAGCGTACAGTGCCATCGCCAATGCCTGCGCCGACAGAATCACCAACATCGGCAGAGCTAATGAGGCCAGTTCCCAGAGTTTGAGGCTCATCAACGCCATCGCCAAAAACAGTGACAAACTGACATTGCCCAACACCGATACCGCGCGATCAAAAACTTTATAAAAACCTATAGTCGACAGTGTGTTACTGAGAATAACCCCGACAAATAGCACGCAGACGAATGTGGGCAGCTCAAACATCGTGCCCTCTAACAAGCTAGAGATCAGGCGACCTGCCATCAAGCAAATGGCAATCATGGCGATAGTTTCGACCAATACCAGCGAGGTAATCATACGGCCAGCTGAAGGTTTTTCGAAGGCGGAGGGCACCTCGCTATCCTCTGGTGTGCCATCTGGCGTAGAGGAGTGCTTAACCAGATAACGGGCAACCGGCCCGCCAATTAGCCCACCGAGCACCAAGCCGAAAGTCGCACAAGCCATGGCAACTTCAGTTGCATTTTCAAAGCCATAGCGCTCAACGAACACTTTACTCCACGCCGCACCCGTACCGTGTCCGCCCGATAGTGTAATGGAGCCGGCCAATAACCCCATCAAGGGGTCTAGCCCCATCAACTTAGCGAGGGCGACACCAATGGCGTTCTGCACCAGCAGCAAACCGACGACCACAAAGACAAATACACTCAGGGCCTTGCCGCCAGCACGTAGGCTCGCCAAATTGGCGTTCAGACCTATAGTTGCGAAGAATGCCAGCATCAGTGGATCTTTCAGCGACATATCAAAACTGATTTCCCAACCGAGGGTTTTTTGCATCAGCAGCATCATAAAAGCCACCAGCAAACCACCGGCGACCGGTTCAGGAATGGTGTATTTTTTCAGGAAAGAGACAGTTTGAACCAGTTTACGGCCTAACAATAAAACCAAACAGGCCGCGACTAGCGTGCCATAGGTATCGAGATGAAACATCTTGGTACTCCATGCGATTAAAATATCGAATAAAAATATGACGTTAAGCAGTTCCTTAATAAACGCCAAAACCGTTAAGGGGGGATTAGAAAAAAAACACCGCTAATTACAAGTTTAGTCGTTAAAAATGTAGGGTAACGCCAGATATAAATATTTAAAAAAATGCGGCGCAACCGATTGCTTTTGTGAGGCGGATCATTAAAATGCCCTCTTTGCCGATCAGGGTATCCCACTCCATGTCTACGCAATCCGCCGAACTTGATACGCCGCAGCAAGTCACCACTCGCCCTAGCGAATTGATTTATCGTTTAGAAGACCGCCCGCCACTAGCACAAACACTGTTTGCCGCCTGCCAACATTTATTAGCGATGTTTGTCGCGGTGATTACCCCCGGCCTGCTGATTTGTCAGGCGCTCGGATTACCGGCGGAAGATACCCAACGCATTATCAGCATGTCCCTGTTCGCATCGGGGCTGGCATCGCTGCTACAAATTAAGACCTGGGGGCCGGTTGGCTCTGGCCTGTTATCGATTCAAGGCACCAGTTTTAACTTTGTTTCTCCACTGATCATGGGGGGGCTGGCGCTGAAAAATGGGGGCGCGGATATCCCAACCATGATGGCGGCACTGTTCGGCACCCTGATGGTGGCCTCTTGCACCGAAATTATCCTCTCCCGTTTCCTGCATCTGGCGCGCCGTATTATCACTCCGCTGGTCTCCGGTATTGTGGTGATGATTATCGGCCTGTCATTGATACAAGTTGGGCTGACATCTATTGGTGGCGGTTATGGCGCGATGAGCGATCATACATTCGGCGCACCGAAAAACCTGTTATTGGCGGGAGCCGTCCTGGTGGTCATTATTCTGCTGAACCGCCAGCGCAACCCCTATCTGCGCGTCGCCTCGTTAGTGATCGCTATGGCCGTGGGTTACCTGCTGGCCTGGTCGCTGGGTATGCTGCCGGAAAGCCGTCCGGTGGTAGACACTGCGCTTATCACCATTCCAACGCCGCTCTATTATGGGTTATCTTTTGACTGGAACTTGCTGGTGCCGCTGATGCTGATCTTTATGGTGACCTCGCTGGAAACCATTGGCGATATCACGGCCACCTCAGATGTCTCAGAGCAACCGGTTCATGGCCCACTGTATATGAAGCGCCTCAAGGGTGGCGTATTGGCGAATGGCTTGAACTCCATGCTGTCAGCCGTGTTCAACACCTTCCCTAACTCCTGCTTCGGCCAGAACAACGGGGTGATTCAATTGACCGGTGTTGCCAGCCGCTATGTCGGTTTTGTGGTGGCGCTGATGCTGATTGTGCTGGGCCTGTTCCCCGCCGTTGCTGGGTTTGTCCAGCATATCCCTGAGCCAGTGCTGGGTGGCGCAACCCTGGTGATGTTCGGCACCATTGCCGCCTCTGGTGTGCGCATCGTGTCGCGCGAGACCCTTAACCGCCGCGCCATTATGATTATGGCGCTGTCATTGGCGGTTGGTATGGGTGTGGCGCAACAGCCCTTGATCCTGCAATTTGCGCCTGACTGGATCAAAACCCTGCTCTCTTCTGGGATTGCGGCCGGTGGTATTACTGCCATCGTCCTTAACCTGCTCTTCCCACAAGAAAAATAATCCTCGCACTAACACGTCACTAAAATGGCCGGTGGTAAACGACACCGGCCATTTTTTATGCCTTGATAACGGATTGTCTATTGAGCTAATGGACGATTTGCGGCATAAACAGGGTTCCGTATACCGACAGGCGTGAATTGACCAGATGAAATTTCTCGGGAAAGTGCTGCTAACGTTATTACTGCTCTTGGTGCTATCCGTCGTGCTCTGCTACGTGTTGCTCCAAACCAGTTGGGCCGCCGGATGGCTAAGCCGTTGGGTCAGTAATAACAGCGAATATCGCCTCTCTCTGGGGAAAATAGATCACTCATGGTCCACTCCTGGGCAAATCAGTGTTAAGGATGTCACGCTAGGACGCGCCAACCAGCCGCCCTTCCTTATTACCCAGCAGGGAATCATTGGCCTGAGCTGGCGACAACTGACGGAGCCTCGCCATCTTCTCAGTCTGAATTTGCAAAATGGCAGTTTGACCCTCAACAACAGCACATCGCCATTACCTTTGCAGGCGGATACCTTGCAATTAACCAATATGGCGCTGAATACCACTATTGAACCAAAAAACTCAGCGGGCCAATGGAGAGTGACTGGCCAGCAAGTCACGGGTGGATTAGTGCCGTGGCGGCCCTTGGCGGGCAATAGTTTGGGCGAAAATGCCCAATTTCAGTTCAGTGCCGGTTCTTTAGCGGTCAATGGTATCGCGGCACAAAAACTCTATGTGCAGGGCTTGATACAGAAAAACGCACTGACACTGAACACTTTCGGGGCCGATATCGCGCAGGGGGAATTAACCGGTAGTGCCAGCCAATCCGCCGATGGCAGTTGGATGGTTGATCGCCTGCGCCTGAGTAATATTCGCCTGCAAACCCCCGTGGCCATTGATGATATTTGGCATACCTTCCTAAAACTGCCGCCAATTACACTCAAACGCTTTGACTTAATTGATGCGCGGGTCGAAGGGAATAACTGGGCATTTAATGATTTAGATCTGACGCTAAAAAATATCACCTTTAAGCAGGGCGATTGGCAAAGTGATGATGGTGAACTCTCCTTCAATGCGGGGGATATAATTAAAGGTAATATTCATCTGATTGACCCAATCGCCACATTTGCTTTATCTCCTACTGGCGTGGCAATTAATCAGTTCTCCACCCGCTGGCAGGATGGGCTGCTAAGAACACAGGGGCAGTGGGTGCGTGATACCCGCCGCTTGCAGCTAAATGAGCTAACACTGGTGGCGCTGGTCTATACCCTCCCTGCCGATTGGAAGCAGCAATGGCAACAAACGCTGCCAAACTGGTTGTCTGAGGTCTACGTTGGCAAGCTAAGCGGCAGCCGTAACTTATTGATTGATATCAGCCCTGACTTCCCATTCCAAATTACGTCGCTGGATAGCGCGGGTACAGATTTGCTGCTGGCTAAAAACCATCAATGGGGTCTGTGGTCGGGGTCACTGATGTTGAATGCTGGTAACGCGACCTTCAATAAAAACGATGTTCGCCGGCCATCACTGGCGCTCAGTGCCAATGAACAACAGATCACCTTTAGTGATTTAAGCGCTTTCACCAAAGAGGGATTACTGGAGGCCACCGCCAGCATTGATCAAACACCTGCCAGAACTTTTTCGCTGGGGCTAACTGGCCGTTCTGTTGAGTTGGATATTCTGCAAAACTGGGGCTGGCCAGCATTACCACTACAGGGGCTGGGTAACTTAAAGTTGCAGATAAAAGGTAGTTTGGCGGCTGATAGCGCGCTAAAACCAACTGTTACTGGCTCCCTACAGGCCACTGACAGCCACGGGCAGCAAGTTAATCAAGTCATGCAGCATGGCGAGGTGCATAGCGCAGCGGGTCAATAAGAGGGCTTGGGAGCGGCGACAGAGTACCGACTCCGTTCGCGTAAACTCGCCGATTACGTCAAAGTGCGGACGTAATCGGCAACTGCTGAGCTGACCACTATATTAATGAGAAAGAGCCAGAGGAATCAAAAAAGCTCTGTGGTACATAATTATTGATTTTATTCTCATAGCAATACTCAATGATCTGCCGCTTGCTAGTAACTCCAACTTTCTTATAGATTCCTTGGGTAATATTGCAGATAGTCCTGGGTGATAAAAATAGCTTTTTAGCAATCTCGGGGCTGGTATAAGCATGTAAAAGATAGAACAGCACTTCCCACTCTCTTTTGGTAAATAGTTCCGATGGTGGAGTAAATGTAAGTGATGTGGGGATTTTTACTTTAGTTAGGCGGGTTAGCATGGTATCAGTTACTGGTTTCGCATGGAGAATAACCCCCTGTGATACACCATCCTCATCAATTAATGGGTATTTATCGCAGAAATAAGGCGTACAATAAGAGTGTCCATCAAATAGTTGTATATCAACTGATGTACCACGCTCCTGTAATAACTCGACCCTACGGTCTTGTTTCTGGAATTCATCCTGAAACTCTGCCGCTGGTGTTGGAATTTCGCCATCTAACCGTCCTTCTACACAATAATTATCCGACAAACCCCACAGTTTATTGGTTCTTGCGTTAGCATAGATATATCTGGATTGATGATCCTTTATTGCCCAAGGATCATCACTGTGCTCCCAAAAGCGAATTAACATTTCCAGTGATTGAGATAATTTTTTCCCATTCATTTTATCCTCCTAAGCTGAATTAATCCTTACATTAATGGAAAAGAACCTGAAGACTCGAAGAAGCTCTGCGGAACATAATTATTAATTTTATTCTCATAGCAATACTCAATGATCTGCCGCTTACTGGTAACTCCGACTTTCTTATAGATGCTTTGGGTGATATTACAGACTGTCCTGGGTGATAAAAATAGCTTTTTAGCAATCTCCGGGCTGGTGTAAGCATGTAAAATATAGAACAGCACCTCCCACTCTCTTTTGGTAAATAAATCAGAAGGTGGGGTGAATACTAATGATGTGGGAATTTTTATTTTAGTTAGACAGGTTAACATGGTGTCAGTTACTTGTTTCCCATGAAAAATAACCCCTTGTGACACGCCATTTTTATCAATTAATGGATACTTATCGCAGAAATAAGGTTGAAAATAGGAGCGCCCATCGAATAAGTGTATCTCAACTGTTGTAATGCGATCCTGCAATAATTCCACCTGCCGATCATGTGCCTGCCACTCATCCTGAAACTCTGAAACGGGTGAAGGAAGCTCGCCATCTAATCGACCTTCCATAGTAAAACCAGTAGGCAAATTATATAATCTATGCAACCTAGGATTTGTATAAATGAATCTAGATTGATTATCCTTTACCCCCCAAGGTTCAGAACTGTGTTCCCAAAATCGAATTAACATCTCAAGTGAGTCAGTTAGCGATTTGTCCATTACGTCCCCCTCTTCATAACATGATAATTTTCCTTACATTAGTGAGAAAGATCCTGAGTGCTCAAAGAAGCTCTGCGGAACATAATTATTAATTTTATTCTCATAGCAATACTCAATGATCTGCCGCTTACTGGTAACTCCGACTTTCTTATAGATGCTTTGGGTGATATTACAGACTGTCCTGGGTGATAAAAATAGCTTTTTAGCAATCTCCGGGCTGGTGTAAGCATGTAAAATATAGAACAACACCTCCCACTCTCTCTTGGTAAATAAATCTGATGGTGGAGTAAATATAAGTGATGTAGGTGCCTTAATTTTAGCTAAAAAGGTTAAATATATGTCGACCATAGGTCGGCCATGAAAAAAAGTGCCTTGAGATATCCCATTCTCATCAATTAATGGATATTTGTCACAGAAATAGGGCTTAAAATAGGGAAGCCCATCATGACAATGTATCTCAACTGATGTTATACGGTCTTGTAATAACTCTACCTGACGATCTTGATGCTGAAATTCATCCTGAAATGCTGATACAGATGAGGGCATTTCACCATCTAACCGCCCTTCGACATTGTATTTAGCGGGCAAATTTATTACTTTATTGAATCTGGGATTGGCATAAATAAACCTGGACTGATTATCCTTTATTGCCCAAGGTTCTGAGCTATGTTCCCAAAATTGAATTAACATCTCCAGTGATTGAGATAACTTTTTCCCATCCATTTTTATCCTCCTAAGCTGAATTCATCCTTACATTAATGGGAAAGATCCTGAGTACTCAAAGAAGCTCTGCGGAACATAATTACTAATTTTATTCTCATAGCAATACTCAATGATCTGCCGCTTACTGGTAACCCCTGCTTTATTATAGATACTTTGAGTGATATTGCAGATGGTGCTGGGTGATAAAAATAGTTTTTTAGCAATCTCATGGCTGGTGTAAGCATGTAAAATATAGAATAACACCTCCCACTCTCTCTTGGTAAATAAATCTGAGGGCGGGGTAAATGTCAGTGATGTGGGTGCCTTAATTTTACTTAGATGGCTTAATACTACATCTTGCACCGGTCTTACATGAAAGATAGTACCCTGAGCTATACCATCTTTATCAATTAATGGATATTTGTCACAAAAATTAGGCATTAAATAAGAAAGCCCATCCCATGCATGTATTTCAACAGTTGTAATACGGTCGTTTAGTAATTCTACTTGACGGTCATGTGCCTGGAATTCAAATTGGAAATCTGCAGTTGGTGAAGGGAGCTCGCCATCTAACCGACCTTCAAGACAATATTTATCAGGTAAATTTAATAATTTATGATGTCTGGCATTTGAATAAATGAATCTGGATTGATTATCCTTTACCCCCCAAGGTTCAGAACTGTGTTCCCAAAATCGAATTAACATCTCAAGTGAGTCAGTTAGCGATTTATCCATTATGCCCCCCCTTTTCATAACATGATAAATTTCCTTACATTAATGGGAAAGAACCTGAAGATTCAAAGAAACTCTGTGGGACATAATTATTAATTTTATTCTCATAGCAATACTCAATGATCTGCCGCTTACTGGTGACACCGACTTTCTTATAGATACTTTGGGTGATATTGCAGATAGTTCTGGGTGATAAAAACAGCTTTTTCGCGATCTCGGGGCTGGTATAAGCATGTAAAATATAGAACAATACTTCCCACTCTCTTTTGGTAAATAAGTCAGATGGTGGAGTAAATGTGAGTGACGTGGGGACTTTTATTTTAGTTAAGCGAGTTAACATTATATCGGTCGCGGGTCGACAATGAAAAATAACCCCTATGGATATGCCGCTCTCATCAATTAATGGGTATCTATCACAGAAATAGGGTGTAAAATAAGAGTGTCCATCATATAACTGTATATCAACTGATGTAGCTCGCTCCTGTAATAACTCGACCCGACGATCTTGCTTTTGAAATTCATCCTGAAACTCTGCTGATGGTGTTGGAATTTCCCCATCTAACCGCCCCTCCACACAATAATCATCCGATAAATGCCATAGTTTATTGACTCTAGGATTGGCATAGATATATCTGGATTGATTATCCTTTATTGCCCAAGGATCATCACTATGCTCCCAAAAACGGATTAATGATTCAGTGAATTGAGATACCTTCTTCTCCATTTAATTTACCTCCTTAAATTAAGCCACTCATTATTTTAAAGGAAAAGGTCCTGAGTATTCGAAGAAACTTCTAGGAACAAAATTATTTATTTTATTTTCATAACAATACTCAATAACCTGTCTATTATTGGCAACACCTGCTTTTTTATAAATGCTTTCACTAACATCACACACTTCACTTGGTGATAAGCTGAGTTTTCTAGCAATCTCTATGCTTGATAAGTTATGTAAAAGGTAAAATAGCACTTCCCACTCTCTTTTTGAAAATATCTCTAGCGGGGAGGTTAATACCAATGATGTGGGCATTTTTATTTTATTTAGCCGAGTAAGTATAATGTTATTCACAGGTCTGATATGGCAGATCACCCCTTGGGATATATCATTTTCGTCAATTAGTGGATATTTATCACAGAAATATGCCGTGTAACAAGAGCAACCATCAAGTAAGTGGATTTCAATTGATGTAATCCGATCCTGTAATTTTTCTGCCTGCCGATCTTGCCGTTCAAATTCAGCGGAAAACTCTGCTATTGGTGTCGGGAGTTCACTATCAAGTCGCCCTTCGACACAATATTCATCAGGTAGGTATAAGAACTGATTAAACCTAGGATTTGCATAAACATATCTTGAGCAATTATCTTTTACACTCCATGGCTCTGCACTTTGATCCCAAAATCTTATTAACATTTCAAGTGAGTCGAATAATTCTTTTTCCATTATATTTCTCCCTTTATGATTAACTGTATTTATACCAATGAGGGTATTTCATCATCTAACAGACCTTCTACATTATATTTAGCAGGTAAGTTAATGGCTTTGTTGGATCTGGGATTTGCATAAATAAACCTGGGTTGATTCTTTTTTACACGCCAAGGGTCACTACTATTCTCCCAAAATCGGATTAACATATTAAGAGACTGCTCTAATATTTCCCTCATGAGATACTCCTCTAACGTTTAGTTTTTTCTTATCCTTCTGATAATTTTATGTCCTCTATAATCGATAAATCGGCTGGGCCATATCTCTTGAGGTGATATACCAATGGCATTGGCAATAATCATTTCACCTTTTGGCCAAGGACGCATGAGCGCATTAGAGAGTGTGCAGGGGGATAGCCCATGTTCTCTTGATAACTCGGCAAGTGAACCTTTCTCTTTTCTGATTGCAGCTAAAATGTCTTGTTTATGCCAGTCTTTGTTCATTTTAATTCACTCCAAATAGTGCTAATGGAATTTAATTAATTACTTTTGTTTAATCTGTTATTAAATTATCAAATGATGGTTTTTAATTAATTCTAGATGTAAAATACTAAGCAGATAAATAATAACACCCTGTTCTGTCATCACATGATAATTAACAGCAGATTCGAAATCATTAAATATCTATTATCGGTTTTCGTCCAGTGCAATTCATACTCTAGTTACACTAAAAACTACTAAGCAGGAATATCAGATAATAAAATATCGCTTTTTAATGATATATATTTTTTAGCAATCCTATGACTGGAATGTTAATTATAGCGACTTTTAAGAAAGGCGAATTGAAACTTATGGCGTAATGATGGGATAGGGAAAAACATAAGTTGCGGGTGAACCGATAAGCAACCATGCGGGCGCTGTTTATCGGTTCACTATTTTACCATGCTTACTCACTCACTGATGGTTAACCATAAACCGGCAAACTCATAACCACTTTGTTGCTGAAATTCCGCTAACGTTGGATTGCCCCAGTCGTTATTACGAATGCCAGTGGCGGGGTCGTAATAAAGCCCGTCGGAACCACGGGCAAGCATATGAAGCGCTTGCGGGCCAGAGGCCACACAAATTAACTGAACTTGTCCGACGTTGGGATCGGTATAATCAGCATCCGTATGTACATTTTGCTGACCAACAACTGCCTCACAAGCGACCTGTTCATGAGGGTACAGCATACCTAAGGCAAATAAGCCCGCAGTAGTGATACTCACCGATGCCGTGCGGGTGAAATCCATGGCCACGGCGGCCATGGCTGCCGGAGAGTTATATCCCTCATTAGCAACATTTGCCCCACCATCAGGGTTTAGTATGCCCGTCAGGCCATAGATTTTGGTCTTAGCCGTAACAAAATCATCAACTTGGTAAATCACATTCGTGTTTTCCAGATAGGTGATAATGGTACTTTCCGGCCAGTCCGCAAAGGCAGCCAATGTGGCCGTTAGGGCATAGGCACCACACTCGTTACTAAAAGGTGGTTGAGTCAATTGGCCCACAGGATCAGCAAGTTGGCCTAGCAATAGATTGAGTGGAATGCTGGTTGTCAGATTAGGCATAGTGCCTCCTCATAAAAACGGGATAATAGAAATGAGTTGTCGTAAGAGGCACGGCGAGTTGATCAAGCTGCCGTGCAGATCTGCTTTTATCAAGCCGACGTTACCGTCCAGGTGCCTTGCGGGTTGTAGGTCACGTTAAACGCGGTAACCCCTTGAGTGGTATCGCATATTGCAGAACCGACTGACGAGGTGGAGAAATTAATCACCGTCCCCGGCTGGTAAGTCCCGGTTTGGACATAGAAGCTCAGCACCGGCTGGCAATCGATGTTTTTACTCGGTTCCGCATTGATAAAGCTCGATAAAACCGTGCCACCACTCGCGCTTTGCACCGCTAACCCCGCATTCAATACTTCCGTAATCGGATTGAACGCGGGTGTGATAATGCGATAGGCGCCGGGCTGGACACCCTCGGTATAGCTAGCAGGTGATAGACCTAGGGAGGGATCAACGGAAAGTAATGTGGTGTTGGCCGTTTGCACTCCTGCGGTTGCCGAGGTTAAATCGACCGCCTGACTGGAGGTGATGAATCCCGAGTCTTGCCCGACACTCAAATTCGGTAACTGAGTTTGTGCGCCAGCATAGAACTGCATTAAGCACTCAAAGGTCAGCACGGAACCGGAGTTCGCATAGGGCTGCAACACTTCCTGGTAGATACTGTTGGAGTAGACTTTAGCGCCACCGGTATAAATCGCCGGTTTTTGGAAGAAGAAGAAGTCCTGCGCTGTTGGGCTGTTATTGATTACGTTAATTGTATAGAGAGTACTCATATTGTGTTCCTTAATAGATAAGAGAGAAACATCATTAGGTAGTACATCTGATACTCTACCCACAGTAGAAATTGCAACCTGCGTGCCAACCAATTAACCAGTTGATTTATAACTATTAATTTAATTTTTGTGCGCTAAAAACTCACAAACATGGACGATTCCGTCCAGAGAAAAAAGAGCATTGGCCGAAAATGACCATCGGCGCTGATGCCGGCTCATTCCGGTTGAAGCCACTCAGCTAGCAGTTGAGTCGCTCGGCTAACAAAAGGGGGAGCCTCATGAGGATCGATGCTTTTCAGCATGTTGGACAGCAGGGTAATAGCTTCTGGTTTTCGCCGCGTTTGGGCTAATAAGTTGGCCAGTTCGTGAGTCGCAACCAGTTGGGCAGGAATAACCCCCAATGTTTGTGCGGTCGCAATGGCACAACGAAAACCTTGTTCCGCACCAATAAGGTCATGCAGTGCTCCTCTGGCGCGGGCTTTAACAATCATTAATTCGCTGATATAGGCCCGCTCTTGGTGCTTGAAGGCGAGTTCCAGCGCCGATGAAATTAGGGCATCGCACTGTTGTGGTCGCCCAGATAGCAGTAATAATTCGCCACGTTTCCATGCTTGAAAAGAGTGAAATAGCTTGCCGCCCTGACAAAATAGGTCGGTTTCATCGCCATCAAGCATATGCTGCTCCGCCTGCGCATAATCATGCTGCATCAGTAGATGACAGCCTTTCAGCAACTTCCCCAGCCCCTGATAAAACGCAAAACCATATTGCTGCGTCACTGTTTCTAACCCGTGGGTCAATCGCCCCAAACTGTCACTCTCCTCGAATAGGCAGGCCAGCCATGCCGCCCCTCGTAGTGAGATAACACGATGAAAAGCAATAATGTTTTCATCAGCGGCGCGTAATTCCAATTTTTTGGCGATCTCTCTGGCCCGCTTGAATTTGCCCAGTTGCAAGAGCGCCAGCCCCTCCAAGGTCAGCGCCATGCCGACTAAATCCAAACCCTGTTGATCACTATATTCGCAAGGCATACTCAGCAATTTGCTGCGTAATAAGCAGGTTAAAACTTCCTGATTATCCCCCAGCCAAAACAGGGTGCTGGCCAGTGCGATATGGGCTTCACGCCATATCTGCGCGGTTTTTTCTGTCTGCCCGCGTTGCAGTAACTCCTGAGCCAGGGTGCGAACCTGCGGTAAATCAAGGAGCATTAACTGTGCTGACCAGCGCCAGAAACATAGTTCGGCCAGCTCCGACTCATCGCCGGTTTTCTTACCCAGAGTGATCGCATCATTATGATATTTCAGGGCATCATGACTTAACCAACCATGCAATATTTGATAGCTGAGACTGAGTTGGCGATAGAGGTTGTAGTGAAGCTGCCGGACCTCCTCATCTAAAGTGATCCCCACCAGCAGTTGTAATCCTTTTTGCAGATCAGCAATAGCTTCGTGGTAGGCCGAGCACTGCATCAGCCGCATTCCCTCCTGCAAATGCTGTAGCGCTATGGGCCGCTTATCCATCCGGCCCTGAATGCGCCGCTCCACCGATTTGCGGCTGATACCCAGCAATTGGGCTGCTGCCGTTTTATTGCCCGTCGTCCGCTGGAGTGCTCGCTCAATCAACAGCTGTTCCACCACCACCAACTTATCGCCCCCCGGTAGTGCCAACATGGCGTCAGCCAGCAGATCCGATGACACTTTCACCTCAAGCTGCGCGGTTGGCATAAAGGTGTCCAGCACCTCGCGAGTAATTAAGTGGGTATCCGATAGTGCCGCTAATCTGTCGACTAAATTGCGCAACTCCCGCACATTGCCCGGCCAGGGGTACTGCTGTAGGTGGGACATCGCGTGGGCGTTGAAGACTAATCGGTGAGTTTGCAGTGAGGCGAAATGTTCAATTAAGGCGGGGATATCCTCCCTGCGCTGACTAAGGGCGGGAATATCCAGTGTGATGACCCCTAAGCGGTAGTAGAGATCCTCCCTGAAAACGCCGCTTTTGACTTGAGTCAGCAGGTTCCGGTGGGTCGCCGCCACCACTCGCCCCTTAAAATGGCGCACATCACTGCTGCCAATCGGACGAAATGTGCGGGTTTCTAATGCCCGCAGCAGCTTAGGTTGCACCGATAAGGGCATTTCACCGATTTCATCTAAAAATAGGGTGCCACTGCCGACCATTTCCAAATGACCGCGCCGATCACCGGATGCCCCGGTAAATGCGCCTTTGACATGGCCAAATAGCTCCGCCTCAACCAAATGCTCAGGGATCGCGCCACAGTTAAGATCAATAAAGGGGGCCAAGGGATTCTTACTGCGCTGATGAACCAATTGGGCAATCACCTCTTTGCCGCACCCGGTGGGGCCGCAAATCAGTAAACTTTGTTGCGATGGCGCAACCCGCTCAACCAAACGTAAAAGCTGATTAAATGCCGGGGACGAACCAATAACATTAATTGATGAATTACCCTCAAATACTGGCATGACTCCCTCCTTGACACCAAGGATGGAGAAATAAGATCGAACCATCTGGAGGTGATTGCTGTGATTAGAGTATGGGGAAAGATGAGTGCTTCAGTGGTTTTTATTCAATAATATCAACAAAATTTAATGCATTGGCGTGTGCTCTGCACATCAAATAGGCGGTGTTCCCCCTGCCTGTTATGGCGAAAAAATCAGATCCATCAATATATAACTGTAAGTTATATATTTAATATTGCACATGTCTCGGCAAACAATTCGGTGAAATAGTGCGGGCGGTCACAGGAAAGCGGGGCGAATAAGGTGGTGAGGTAAAAAGATGCCCGTTAATCTGCTATCAATTGGACGGGCGGCTTAAGGGTGATGTTTAGCGGACGGCGTCATCTCCGGCGGCAACAGGTAGCACCATATAAGTGCCTGAAAAGACAGAACCTACATCTTCATCGCCAAATAATTTGACGTCTAACTGCACTCTGGCGCGGCGGCCTCGGGCCAGACGATCCAGATCGCCACTTAATGAACTTAGTTCAGCAACCGCTCTTGGCCTGCCGGTCACCGGCGCACTGTAGCGAATGTGTGCATCGACGAGAATAATGGTGCCGCCTAAATGACGTTCGCGCAACAATAACCAAATCAGCCCCCAGCCCGTCAGGGTCGCCAGCGAGAACAGACTACCCGCGAATAAGGTGTGGTGCGGGTTTTGGTTGCCCGCCTCCGGCATCGTGGTGACAAAACGCTGACCGGTATATTGGCTGATGCGCACCCCCATTTTTTCACTGAGCGGGATATGGTCGTACCAAGCTTGCTGCAACTGACCACACCAATCGGGGCGATGTAAAATGTCATCCATGGTGGCGACGGGTTTTATCATCAAAAAGTGGCGTACTGGTGTCGTTTGCGGCGCGGTTATCTCCCCCTGGCTGACAAAGCCCAGTTTGGCAAAGAAATCGACCGCATCTTCACGGGCGCTACAGACGACCCGCTTCACCCCCTCCTGACGCGCCACCGACTCTAAGGTCATCGCCACCAGTGTTCCTAGCCCCTTATCACGGACTGAGGGGGCAACGGCCAGAAAGCGAATAGCGGCCTCATTATCAGCATTGATATACAGCCGACCAATGGCGACGGGCTTGCCCTGCTCATCCACCACCATCTGGTGATGTGCCATAGCATCGTAGGCGTCTTTTTCTGAACCCACCGGTTGGTGCAGTGGCTTGCGTAACATCTCCCAACGGAATTGATAATAATCTTTGAGTTCTTGTTCTGTTATGGGCACACGCAAGTGGTACATAGGCACATTCTCTCTTTATAATTATCAATAAAATCTATGACATAACCCTCAATCCATGTCGTAAGCCCAAGCAATATCCTGCCCCTAGACTTGTAACCAGAAAGTCACTGGGCCATCGTTTACCAGACTGACTTTCATATCTGCTGCAAATAATCCCGTTTCAGTTTTTACACCACGCTCACGGCACTGAGCAACAAAATAGTGATATAAGCGTTCAGCTTCTGCGGGCGCTGCACCACGGGAAAAGCTGGGCCTCATGCCCTTTTGGGTGTCGGCAACCAGTGTAAATTGCGATACCACCAGCACGCTGCCGCCCGCTTGCTGAACATTGAGATTCATTTTGTCGTTTTCGTCGCCAAAAATTCGATACCCCAGCACCCGATCACATAAGCGCTGCGCTTTTTGCTCGGTATCCTCTTGTTCGACGCCGAGTAAAATCAGCAATCCGGGGCCTATCTCCCCGACAATCTTTCCGTCTACCACCACATTGGCGCTAAGCGCCCGTTGAATCAACGCAATCATAATGCTTCACATCTCCTGGCTCTGGCTCTCTTCCCCATTCGGCTTATGGCGCAGTGCTCGATACTCACCCAAGGTGACGGTAATTTCCGCCCCCAGTAGCACGATGCACCAGCTCCAGTAGACCCAGAGGAATAGGATTGGGATGACGGCCAGCACCCCATACATCAACTGATAAGAGGGGAACAGCGTGATATACATTGTGAATCCTTTCTTACCTAGCTCAAATAGCAGTGCCGCGACCAATGCGCCGATCAGCGCGTCTCGGGCCGGCACCCGCACGGTGGGCACCACACTGTACAATAACCAAAATGAGACCCAGGAGATCAATAGCGGAAACACCCGCAATATCTCATCGATCATGCTGTCGACCTGAGCATTTGCCAGCCATTGCAGTGACAGCAGGTAGGAGCTTATCACCATGCTGGCCCCCACCAGAATCGGCCCCAGAGTCAGTACCATCCAGTAGACCGCAAATGAAAACACCAGTGAACGCGGGGTTTTGCTGCGCCAGATCTGGTTAAGCACACTGTCTACCGAGTAAATCAGCAGCAGCGCGGTCACAATCAAACCACAGGTGCCGACCACCGTCATGCGATTGGAGTTCGCGACAAACTGCTCAAGGTAGTTTTGGATGATGTCGCCGGTAGCGGGCATAAAATTGGAAAAGATGAAGGCTTTCAATTTGATGCTGATATCGGCAAACATCGGAAACGCCGCGAACAGGGCAAAAACCACCGTGATAAGTGGCACCAGCGAAAGTAATGATACATAGGCCAAATGGCCAGCTAGCATCGTTAACCCGTCTTTATCGATTCGGCTGTAAAGCATTCGCCCAAAAGTGACACAGGGTTTTAAGGGAGGAGCTACGCGAAAACGCAGAAATTTTGCCATGTTCGTCTCTCAGTCAACACGATCTGGCCCAGTTTGGGGCCAGCGTGACCACTAAGGCTAACCCATTAATGGTTGGAGCAAGAACTTATCAGGAAAAATAAGCAGGAATAACCGTTCGGTCGGTGACATGAATGGCAGTAATTCCTTCGATTCTAGCCGCGACAATATTCGCCTCGACATCATCGAAGAAGATAGCCTGTTCCGCCGGGGTACTTTCCGCGTTTAGCACATGTTGATAGATTCGGGCTTCCGGCTTGCGCATCCCCAGATCTTGAGAGAGATACATATGATCGGCAGCGGCGGCCACTTCAGGGTAGTGTTGTGGCCAGTGATTACAGTGCAGGCGGTTCGTATTGGATAGCACCACCACTCGATGCCCCTCCTCGCGCAATTTATGCATAATCGCGATCACTTCAGGGCGCAACGCGACAAATACCGCCTGCCATCCTTCGGCGAACTGTTCGAAGCTAAGAGAGACGCCCATTTCATCACTAAGCTGGCGGGCAAACTCCTCATCGCTGATTTCCCCACGTTCATGCTGCTGGAATACCTCGCCCATCGTAAAGCGCTCGCTCAATGTCGCTAGCGGAATACTGCTTAATTTGCTCCAGACACCCAACACGCGTTTAAAGTCGATATCAACAATCACATTCCCTAGATCAAAGATATACAGCATAGCGCTCTCCCAATTAGATGGTGAGTTTCACTGTAACGGGAAAAGGTAAAACTGAACAGAGAGAGGAGGAAAAAGACAGGGGTGAATCAGGAAAAATATTACTTTTGTAAGCAGCAGGAAGTATCCCCAAACACACTGGAGTTACGGCAAGGCAGCAAGTGAACGAAGCTAACACAGTAGCAGCTTCAAGGTCGAAGGGGATAAAGAACTCAGGGCGCTTTTCGCGCCCTAAGTATCAGCAGAACAAAGAAGAATTAACCTTCTTTAGGACCACGACCTGCACGCTTACGATCGTTTTCCGTCAAATGACGCTTACGGATACGGATTGATTGCGGGGTAACTTCAACCAATTCATCGTCATCGATGAATTCCAGAGCCTGTTCCAGCGTTTTCTTCAGGAAAGGAACCAGAGTGGTTGCTTCGTCAGTACCGGATGCACGCATGTTGGTCAATTGCTTACCGGTCAGGCAGTTTACAGTCAGGTCGTTAGAACGTGAGTGAATACCGATGATCTGGCCTTCATACACTTCTGTACCGTGACCGATGAACAGCTTGCCGCGGTCTTGCAGTTTGTACAATGCGAACGCTACAGCTTTACCCTGACCGTTAGAGATCAGCACGCCATTTTGACGTTGGCCGATTTCGCCCGGACGCACATCATCATAGTGACTGAATGTGGAGTAAAGCAGACCAGTACCCGAAGTCATGGTCATGAATTCTGTACGGAAGCCAATCAGGCCACGGCTTGGGATCATGTAATCCAGACGAATACGACCTTTGCCGTCTGGGATCATGTCCTTAACATCGCCTTTACGCTCACCCATGGCTTGCATCACTGCGCCCTGGTGCTGCTCTTCGATATCCAAAGTAACGCTTTCAAATGGTTCTTGATGGCGACCGTCGATAATACGGTTGATAACTTTAGGACGAGATACAGCCAGCTCGAAACCTTCGCGGCGCATGTTTTCGATCAGAACCGACAGGTGAAGTTCACCACGGCCTGATACGCGGAATGCGTCAGCATCTTCAGTTTCTTCAACACGCAGAGCAACGTTATGGATCAACTCTTTGTTCAGGCGGTCTAGGATCTGACGTGAAGTCACGTACTTGCCCTCTTTACCACAGAACGGAGAGGTGTTAACGCAGAAATACATGGTGACGGTCGGTTCATCAACAGACAGCGGCGGCAATGCTTCAACAGCATTCACGTCACAGATAGTGTCAGAGATGTTCAACTCGCCCAGACCCGTGATAGCAACGATGTCGCCCGCTTCAGCCAGTGTGGTTTCGATACGTTCCAGACCCATATGGCCCAGTACTTTACCGACTTTACCGTTGCGAGTTTTACCTTCGCTATCGATAACAGTGACTTGCTGGTTAGGTTTAACCACACCACGTTTGATACGACCGATGCCGATAACACCAACGTAGTTGTTGTAGTCCAACTGGGAGATTTGCATCTGCAATGGACCGGTGCTGTCTACGTCTGGCGCAGGCACATGGTCAACGATTGCTTGATACAGCGGGGTCATGTCCGGCGCCATATCATTGTGGTCTTCGCCCGCAATACCCATCAATGCAGATGCATAGATGATAGGGAAGTCCAGTTGTTCGTCGGTTGCATCCAGGTTAACGAACAGGTCAAACACCTGATCCACAACCCAGTCAGGACGCGCGCCAGGACGGTCAACTTTGTTGATTACCACGATAGGTTTCAGACCATGAGCAAAGGCTTTTTTGGTCACGAAACGGGTCTGCGGCATCGGGCCATCCATTGCGTCGACGACCAGCAGCACAGAGTCAACCATAGACATTACACGCTCAACCTCACCACCGAAATCGGCGTGTCCTGGGGTATCCACGATGTTGATGCGGTAGTCTTTCCAGTTAATGGCGGTATTTTTCGCGAGGATGGTTATCCCACGCTCTTTCTCCAAATCGTTGGAGTCCATTACACGTTCAGTTGCTTCAGTACGTTCACCGAAAGTACCAGATTGTTGTAGCAACTTATCGACCAGGGTAGTTTTCCCATGGTCAACGTGCGCAATAATGGCGATGTTACGCAGATTCTCGATCACAGCTTTTTTGCCTCAGGCATTTAGAAATAGCGCGCTATTGTACACGTAATAAGCGAGGGACTAAACAAGATCACAAACTTCTCTTATAAACAACCTGACGGCGGTTAGTTTGTGATCCCTTTCACGGTGCAAAAATAGCCTCTCGACCCACTTTTGCACCAATATAGTGCTCAACGGCGCAAATGAAGCACCAGAATAGTGCAATATAGCTATCCTGGTGCATACTGAATATCAGCAGACCCCTATGATATGGCATAAACGGGGGGTTTGGAAAGTTGGCATAGATTTCGCAATGTATTTTAGCATGAATCGCCAGCTCTAATAACTGTACGAAATAAATAGTGACAAGTTTGCTGTTTTGAGTGACACCGAAGCACTATAAACCTCAGTAATACACGGTAATCGTTCCACGACGACGACTATGACAAATCCAGGAGATATAAGTATGTCCGCTGAACATGTTTTGACGATGCTGAATGAGCACGAAGTGAAATTTGTTGATTTGCGCTTCACCGATACCAAAGGTAAAGAACAGCACATCACTATTCCAGCTCACCAGGTCAACGCTGACTTTTTCGAAGAAGGCAAAATGTTTGATGGCTCCTCGATTGGTGGCTGGAAAGGCATTAACGAATCCGACATGGTACTGATGCCAGACGCCAGCACCGCTGTTATGGACCCGTTCTTCGAAGACTCCACACTGATTATCCGTTGTGACATCCTTGAGCCAGGCACCATGCAAGGTTATGACCGCGACCCACGCTCTATCTCTAAGCGTGCAGAAGATTTCCTGAAATCTTCTGGTATCGCCGATACCGTGCTGTTCGGGCCTGAACCAGAATTCTTCCTGTTCGACGACGTTCGTTTTGGTAGCAGCATCCGTGGTTCCCACGTATCTATCGATGATATCGAAGGCGCATGGAACTCCAGCACTAAATACGAAGGCGGCAACAAAGGCCACCGTCCAGCAGTGAAAGGCGGCTACTTCCCAGTGCCTCCTGTCGACTCTTCACAGGATCTGCGCTCTACCATGTGTTTGACCATGGAAGAGATGGGTCTGGTAGTTGAAGCGCATCACCATGAAGTGGCAACAGCAGGTCAGAACGAAGTGGCTACCCGCTTCAATACCATGACCAAGAAAGCTGACGAAATTCAGATCTACAAATACGTGGTGCACAACGTGGCACACGCATTTGGTAAAACCGCGACCTTTATGCCAAAACCTATGTTTGGCGATAACGGTTCAGGTATGCACTGCCATATGTCTTTGTCCAAGAACGGGACTAACCTGTTCGCTGGCGATAAATACGCTGGCCTGTCTGAAATGGCGCTGTTCTACATCGGCGGCATCATCAAACATGCTAAAGCTATCAACGCCTTAGCTAACCCGACTACCAACTCCTACAAGCGTTTGGTCCCAGGCTACGAAGCACCGGTCATGCTGGCATACTCTGCCCGTAACCGTTCAGCTTCTATCCGTATCCCAGTGGTTGCTAGCCCGAAAGCGCGTCGTATTGAAGCCCGCTTCCCTGATCCAGCGGCTAACCCGTACCTGTGCTTCGCCGCACTGCTGATGGCTGGCCTTGATGGCATCATCAACAAAATTCACCCAGGTGATGCGATGGACAAAAACCTGTATGACTTGCCACCGGAAGAAGAAGCAGAGATTCCAAAAGTAGCAGGTTCACTGGACGAAGCCATGATTGCACTGAGCGAAGACCGCGAGTTCCTGACCCGTGGTGGCGTGTTCACTGACGATGCTATTGATGCTTATATCGAGCTGCGTAAAGAGGAGATGGACCGCGTCCGTATGACTCCGCACCCAGTTGAGTTTGAACTGTATTACAGCGTTTAGTTTTAGTTTACCCAATAGATTTCAAGGTGTAGGAAGGCGGCAAACAAGAGAACCCCGATGAGCTTACACCAGTAAGTGATTCGGGTGAGCGAGAGCAGCCAACACACCTACAACTTGAAAGATGACGGGTTGTTGCCGTGGAAACTTTTGGCCCATCTTCGGATGGGCTTTTTTCTCCGCCGCTTAATTAGCTAATAAATTATACCCGAAGTAATTGAGTCCGCAGGTAGGTCGCGAATCTTGATAAAAAAGGTATTGATGCACCCCCAATGTGCAGGAGTCTGCGTAATGGCAACAGGCACGCTGCCCGATGCTGGGCAGATCCTCAATTCTCTCATTAATAGCATTCTGCTATTAGATGACTCTCTGGCGATTCATTATGCCAATCCCGCGGCGCAACAACTGCTGGCGCAAAGCTCCCGTAAACTTTTTGGTACACCACTACCCGAATTATTAGGCTATTTTTCCCTGAATATCACCTTGATGCGGGAAAGTCTGACGGCCGGGCAGGGTTTTACCGATAACGAAGTGACGTTAGTGGTTGATGGTCGCGCGCATATTTTGTCACTGACAGCACAAGCGCTGCCGGAGGGTTTTATCCTGCTGGAAATGGCACCAATGGATAATCAGCGCCGGTTAAGCCAAGAACAATTGCAGCATGCTCAACAAGTTGCCGCCCGTGATCTGGTGCGAGGGCTGGCTCACGAAATTAAAAATCCGTTGGGCGGTTTACGGGGGGCGGCGCAATTATTGTCAAAAGCACTGCCTGATCCGGCCTTGCTGGAGTACACCAAAGTGATCATCGAACAGGCTGACCGCTTGCGAAATTTGGTTGACCGCTTATTAGGCCCACAACGACCTGGCCAACATGTGACGCAAAGTATCCATCAGGTTGCTGAACGGGTCTGTCAGTTAGTCTCGCTGGAAAAGCCGGATAACGTGACGTTAATTCGCGACTATGATCCGAGTTTACCCGAGCTGGCCCATGATCCCGACCAAATTGAACAAGTGCTGCTCAATATCACCCGCAATGCATTACAAGCGCTAGGTGAAGCCGGCGGCACTATTACGTTGCGTACCCGAACCGCATTTCAGGTCACTCTCCATGGTATGCGCTACCGGTTAGCAGCGCGAATTGATATTGAAGATGACGGCCCCGGTATCCCCACGCAATTACAAGATACGGTGTTCTATCCGATGGTAAGTGGCCGCGAAGGTGGTACTGGCCTTGGCTTATCTATTGCCCGCAATCTTATCGATCAGCATTCGGGTAAAATTGAATTTAACAGTTGGCCGGGACACACCGAATTCTCGGTTTACCTGCCTATTCGCCAGTGAGGTTTCTATGCAACGAGGGATAGTCTGGATCGTCGATGACGATAGCTCCATCCGCTGGGTGCTTGAACGCGCACTGACTGGGGCAGGTCTAAACTGCGCAACATTCGATAGCGGTAATCAGGTGTTGGATGCATTGGCGACGCAAACCCCAGATGTGTTGTTATCAGATATTCGTATGCCCGGCATGGATGGATTAGCACTGCTGAAACAGATTAAGCAGCGCCATCCGATGCTCCCGGTCATCATAATGACGGCACACTCTGATTTAGATGCAGCGGTCAGTGCTTATCAGCAAGGGGCATTTGATTATCTGCCCAAGCCCTTTGATATCGATGAAGCTGTCGCGCTGGTTGAGCGCGCGATCAGCCATTATCAGGAGCAGCAACAACCGCCACGCAGTCAGCCGGCCAGCGGTCCAACCGCAGATATTATTGGCGAAGCCCCAGCGATGCAGGATGTTTTCCGCATCATTGGCCGCTTATCTCGCTCCTCGATCAGTGTGCTGATCAATGGTGAGTCGGGTACTGGTAAAGAGTTGGTGGCCCATGCACTGCACCGCCATAGCCCGCGCGCTAAAGCGCCCTTTATTGCGCTAAATATGGCGGCTATCCCGAAAGATTTGATTGAGTCGGAGCTGTTTGGCCATGAGAAAGGCGCGTTTACCGGTGCCAATCAGGTGCGCCAGGGCCGCTTTGAGCAAGCCGATGGCGGCACACTGTTTTTAGATGAAATTGGTGATATGCCGCTGGATGTACAAACTCGCCTGCTGCGCGTGCTGGCTGATGGTCAGTTCTATCGGGTCGGCGGCTATGCACCGGTCAAAGTGGATGTGCGCATTATTGCCGCAACCCACCAGAACCTGGAGCTGCGCGTTCAGGAGGGGAAGTTCCGCGAGGATCTATTTCATCGTCTGAACGTGATTCGAGTGCATTTACCGCCACTGCGTGAACGCCGTGAAGATATTCCGCGTCTGGCTCGCTACTTCTTGCAAGTGGCCGCCAAAGAGTTGGGGGTCGAAGCCAAGAACCTGCATCCTGATACAGAAGTGGCGCTCACTCGCCTGCCTTGGCAGGGTAACGTGCGCCAACTGGAGAACACCTGTCGCTGGCTCACCGTGATGGCGGCAGGGCAGGAGGTGCTGGTGCAGGATCTCCCTTCTGAGCTGTTTGAAACCAGCACGCCGGATGCGACAGGTCAGCGGACACCGGATAACTGGTCAACACTGCTGGCGCAATGGGCGGATCGGGCATTGCGTTCCGGCCATCAGGATCTGTTGTCTGAAGCGCAGCCAGAGATGGAGCGGACACTGTTAACCACTGCCTTGCGCCACACCCAAGGCCACAAACAGGAAGCAGCACGCTTGCTGGGCTGGGGTCGCAATACCTTAACGCGCAAGCTGAAAGAGTTGGGAATGGAGTAGCGGGGCAACATAGTGCTGACCTGAAAGTCACCCTCATCGCTGAGGGTGACATCATCAGATCACGCGGGAGAACTGCTGTCTGCGCGCCTGTTTACGTAAATAGATATCGAAGCACATACAGATATTACGAATGAGTAAGCGCCCACGCGGCGTCACACGAATGCCCTTTTCATCCCGCTCCACCAGCCCATCTTGCTCAAAGGGGGCCAGCAGTTCAAAATCCTCGGCAAAATAATCCGCAAAATGAATCCCGTACTGTTGCTCAATCGGCTGATAATTGATTTGGAAATGACAAATCAGCGTTTTAATCACATCACGGCGCAGGCAATCATCGTCGGTCATTGTCAGACCACGCCACAGCGCATTGCCCCGCTGTTCCACGCAGGCATAGTAGGTTTTCAGATCTTTTTCGTTCTGCGCATAGCTGTCACCCAACATGCTGATCGCCGAAACCCCTAAACCCAGTAGATCACTCTCGCCTTGGGTGGTATAGCCCTGGAAATTACGGTGTAGTGTCCCTTCCCGCTGCGCAACCGCTAACTCATCATCAGGGCGGGCGAAGTGATCCATGCCAATAAACTGATAACCGGATTCGGTTAGGAAACTGATGGTGTGCTGCAAAATATCCAGCCGTTGCTCGGCACTGGGCAAATCCGCATCTTTGATTTTGCGCTGCGCGGCAAACAGGCTCGGCAAGTGGGCGTAATTAAAGACGCTCAAACGGTCAGGATTTAGCTCAGCTACCCGTTTGAGGGTAAAAGCAAAGCTTTCCGGCGTCTGCTTGGGCAGACCATAAATCAGATCGATATTGGTGGAGTTAAAACCGAGGGCTTTCGCGCGCGCAATCAAGGCGAAGATAAAATCTTCATCTTGCTCACGATTAACCAGCCGTTGAACCTCTTTATTGAAATCCTGCACCCCCATGCTCAGGCGGTTAAAGCCCTCCGCACGTAGGTGATCAAGCACATCCAGTTCAATTTCCCGTGGGTCTACTTCAATCGACTGCTCCGCATCGGGCAGGAAATCAAAGTTTTCACGCAGCAGATTCATCAGGTGGGTAATTTGCGTTTTATTCAGGTAGGTGGGCGTACCGCCGCCCCAGTGCATCTGGCTAACCTGACGCCCAGCGAACAGCGCCGCACGCTGGCGGATCTCTTTTTCCAAGACCGCCAGATATTCATCAGCTTTATGTTGCTGGCGCGTCACCAGCTTATTGCAGCCGCAGAAGTAACAGAGCTTATGGCAAAACGGAATATGCACATACAGTGATAAAGGCCGCTGCGGGTAGCGCTGCACCGCCCGCTGAAAAGCAGCTTCGTTATAACCTTCACTGAACTCAAGGGCGGTGGGGTACGAGGTGTAGCGCGGCCCTGAATAATTATATTTTTGAATCAGGGACAGATCCCAAACTATGGTGCTTTCAGATATCGCGTGCTCAGACATGTTCACTCCTTCCGATATTTGCGCCTACCGGGCCGGTTAGAGGGCAGATGTTTTCGTTGTCTGGCCGCAGTAGCGCTGCGCAACCGTGATCGCCGTTGCGACAGCCGCCATAGTTTACCCAATAACCACAATAGATAACACGTCAGTAGTAGGGCTATTATTGGGATGACCCACTGCATAACTTAAAATACGTCTTTGGGATTACCGCCTTTCAGCAATTTCAGAATATCTTCCGGCTTCTCTTCTTTCTCTTCGTCATCTTCATCGTCGCCCAATTCAATACCCAACTGCTCCATCAGGGCATCAATGCGGTCTAATGTCAGATCAACGTAAGCCTGATCTTCTTTGCTCAATACTTCGTCGTTATCGAGCCTATCCAGCAATGCATCCAGACGCTCATCATTTTCCAGCTTGGAAAGCTCCTCTTCCGGTGTCAGACGTGGCTTAGCTTCAGCTTTAACCACCGGTTTAGTGGTTGGCTTGGCTTTAGCTTTGCTCTCAACCACCAGCGGCACAGGCACTTTACTGCCAAAGCGCGGATCTTTCTCCTGCACTGGGGTCTGGCCCTTCTTATTGCTGCCCTCAACATTACTTCTCGCGCCGGAGCGGTTGCCGCTATGTTTTTTCTGACGTTTACGTTCGCGAGCTTCGATATCCAGCTCTACACGGGTCTTTTTAATGCGCTTTGGTGTTACGGTGCCTTTCGGGGCTGCGCGTGGTGCTTTAGTTGGCTGCTTCATAACCTGTGCTCTTAAATGAGTATGGGATCGGATTAGTATATACCCGTCATCTTAAAATTTATTGGGTATAGGATTGGGCCGGAATCTAGCAGAAAGCGGACAAAGAAAAAAGGCGGCAGATTAACCTGTCGCCTTTTTTCGCACCTTCTGCGGAAGGATATCCTTACAGCGCACTCCCTGCACTTACATAACGTCCCGGTTTCTCCATCCTGCAATACGCCATCCCTACTGTCCCTTCAGCCCTGAAGGTGACTCACCCGGCACTCCGGCCTGTGTCCCTAAACATCCTTTTACCTGAGCTACATTATCATCCCTGGCTCATCGCATATCCATTACGTTCCTTAAGCATAGGCCACTCATCCTAAGTGATTTCGCTCCCTGCCAGCACATCCCGCGCTATGGGTAATACAAACAGTTATTTGTTTTTATTCAAAAAAACAATTATAAAAACAAATTAGCCGTTAATGATATTAGCTGACTTTAATGAAGTTTTTCTTAACAGTTGCTCAATGATAGGCTATTAATTTTCTCGACAATGACCGCCAACTCACAAAAATAGCAATTTCACGGGGAAAGTGCAGAAAAGAGCAGTGGAAGATAAACCCCCTTTTTTCGTCGTGATGCAGTTATAATCGCTCCATGTAAGCTATCTCTCACGGAGACGACAAATTTTGACTATCAGAAACTATAACTACCACATGACTCATTTCGTCATCAGTGCTCCGGATATCCGCCATCTGCCACGTGATGAAGGTATTGAGGTGGCATTTGCTGGCCGCTCAAATGCCGGTAAATCGAGCGCACTCAATACGTTAACCAACCAGAAAAGTCTGGCTAGAACCAGTAAAACCCCAGGCCGTACCCAGCTGATTAACTTGTTTGAAGTAGTCGATGGCGTGCGCTTGGTTGACTTGCCGGGCTATGGTTATGCCGAAGTTCCAGAAGAGATGAAACTCAAGTGGCAGCGCGCACTGGGCGAATATTTGCAAAAGCGTAACTGCCTGAAAGGATTGGTTGTGTTGATGGATATTCGCCATCCGCTGAAAGATTTGGATCAGCAGATGATTACCTGGGCAGTGGCCGTCGGCACGCCGGTACTATTATTACTGACCAAAGCAGATAAGTTGGCATCAGGCGCTCGCAAGGCCCAATTGAATATGGTGCGGGAAGCGATTATTCCCTTTATGGGCGATATTCAGGTTGAAGCTTTCTCATCATTGAAAAAGATTGGCGTCGATAAATTGCGGGAAAAACTGGATACCTGGTTCAGTGAGATCCCACCAGAAGTGATGATTGATGACGAGCATGATGATCAAGGTGAGTAATTAACCACCTACCGCAGCCCGTAAGGGCTGTTATCTCCCCTGAATACGCCCCGCTCAGACGACGAAAAGTGCCCATTTCGCTGGCAAAATCCCAATAAAAAACGCCCCAGTCAACAAGTGACTGGGGCGGCTAATATATAGCCAAATCCGATTACGTGAAGTAAAAGGTCTGAAAGATAGAACATCTTACCTCTGTACCCTACATCTGTAACTCTACATCATTTTTTCGCAGGGCAAAAGAATTTTTTGTTGTATAGTTACACAAATTGGCACGATTCAGCGCACCTATTCCCACCATAACCGGCACTAAATGTAGCTTAATTACATAAAGTGCTTTATTTATCGCCACTTACCCATACAACTAATGAGCTTGATCCCAGTTGTCGCCAACCCCCACGTCAACCTTCAGCGGCACCGCCAGTTGCATACTCTGTTCCATCAACTCACGGATTTTCTGTTCAGCGCTTTCCAATACACTCTCGTGCACTTCAAATACCAATTCATCGTGTACCTGCATGATAACCCGCACCAAAGGTTCAGACTCTTGCTGTAACCAGGCATCCACGGCAATCATCGCGCGTTTAATAATATCCGCAGCAGTGCCTTGCATGGGGGCGTTGATCGCTTCACGTTCAGCCGCCTTACGGCGGTTGGCATTACGCGAGTGAATATCAGGTAGATAGAGACGGCGGCCATCCAGTGTGGTGACGTAGCCCTGGTCAGCGGCTTGTTTGCGCGTGCGCTCCATATATTCCAGCACACCCGGATAGCGCTCAAAGTAGAGATCCATGTAACGCTGTGCCTCGCCACGAGGAATGTTCAGCTGCCGTGCCAGACCAAAGGCACTCATGCCATAAATCAGGCCAAAGTTAATTGCTTTGGCGCTACGGCGCTGTTCGGTTGTGACTTTTTCCAATGGCAAACCAAAGACTTCTGCCGCTGTAGCGCGATGAATATCTTTACCCGCCGCAAACGCAGCCAATAGCCCTTCATCCTGCGACAGATGCGCCATGATGCGTAGCTCAATCTGTGAGTAGTCGGCCGCCATGATGCGGTAACCTTTCGGCGCAATAAAAGCCTGACGTATACGACGCCCTTCTTCATTTCGCACCGGTATGTTTTGCAGGTTAGGATCACGGGAGGAGAGACGCCCGGTGGCCGTCACCGCCTGATGATAAGAGGTATGGACACGGCCCGAAACCGGGTTAATCATCAGCGGTAGCTTGTCGGTATAAGTACTTTTCAGTTTCGCCAAGCCGCGATATTCGAGGATCACTTTCGGTAGAGGATAATCCAGCGCCAACTCCGCCAGCACTTCTTCGTTAGTCGACGCCGCGCCGCCTGGCGTTTTTTTCAAGATAGGCAGTTTCTGTTTTTCATACAAAATCACCTGTAGCTGCTTAGGTGACGCCAGATTGAATGGCTCTTCCGCCAGTTCATGGGCCTGTTTTTCCAGCTCATCAAGGCGAATGGTCAGCTCTTTTGAGTGCGCAGCTAATATATTTTGGTCAATTAATACGCCGGTGCGCTCAATGCGGGACAAAATCGGCAGCAGTGGCATCTCAATCTCTTGGAATACCCGCTTCAGACCTTCACTCTCCTGCAACTTAGGCCACAGCACCAGATGCAGCTGTAGGGTGACGTCGGCATCTTCTGATGCATAAGGCCCCGCCTCCTCCAGCGCAATCTGGTTGAATGTCAGCTGATTTTTGCCTTTACCGGCAATCTCTTCAAAGGTGATGGTTTTATGGTTGAGGTAACGCTCCGCCAAGCTATCCATATCATGACGACCAGCAACGCTGTTTAAAACATAAGATTCCAGCATGGTATCGAATGCGATACCGCGCAGCTCAATGCCATAACGCGCCAACATGCTTTGATCAAATTTGAGGTTTTGCCCCACTTTAAGGGCTTTTTCATCTTCCAGTAGCGGTTTTAGGGTCGCGAGAACCCAGTCACGATCAAGCTGTGCGGGAGCATCCAGATAATCATGTGCTAATGGCAGATAAGCCGCTTCACCCGGTGCGACCGCGAAAGAGAGGCCAATTAAGTTACTGCTAAGGGTATCGAGGCCGTCGGTTTCAGTATCAAACGCGAACACCTCCGACTTTTTAAGGCGCTCGATCCAGTCGGCTAAGGATTTCTCATCCAAAATAGTCTGGTAGTTCTCTTGCGATAGCACGGCGGTGACTTCAGCCGCAGGAGCGGGTTCTGCTGCCACAAAGGCTTTATTACTGGTCTGCCCCGTTGGCCGCTCTTTTTTGCCATCCAGCCATTTGCCCGCTTCGACATCGGCTAACCAGCGCTTGAATTCATAGCGGCTGAATAATTGATGCAGCTGCTCATCATCCGGTGGTGAGACAGTTAGCTCGTCGCAAGTCACATCCAGTTCGACATCCGTTTTGATGGTGGCGAGCTTATAGGAGAGATAGGCGACATCCTTATTCTGCTCTAATTTGGCAGACATAGTTTTAGCGCCACGGAATGTTAGCGTGGGTATTTTATCCAAATTACTAAATAGCGAATCTAATCCACCCAAGCCTTGCAATAAAGCCTGCGCTGTCTTTTCACCAACACCGGGGACGCCAGGAATATTGTCTGATGAATCCCCCATCAGGGCCAGAAAATCAATAATCAGTTCAGGAGGAACGCCATATTTTTCACACACTTCCTGTGGCCCTAAAATAGCATTGTTCATTGTATTAATAAGAGTGATATTCGGCGTAACTAATTGCGCCATATCTTTATCACCGGTACTAATTAATACTGAATGACCTGCTTTTTCTGCTTCTTGCGCCAGAGTGCCAATAACATCATCCGCTTCTACCCCGGAAACAACCAATAAAGGCAATCCCATCGCCTTTACCATTTGATGGAGCGGTTCTATTTGCGACCGTAAATCATCGGGCATCGGTGGACGGTGGGACTTATATTCGGCGAACAACTCATCACGGAATGTTTTACCTTTAGCATCAAAAACGACCGCAACATGGCTGGGACGATATTGCAGCAACAGACTGCGCAACATGTTCAACACGCCATACATCGCGCCCGTTGGTTCACCACTGCCATTGGTCAACGGTGGGAAGGCATGGTATGCGCGATAGAGGTAAGAGGAACCGTCAACGAGGATCAATGGGTTTTCTGCAATCTGGGCCATAGAGTTTCTTCATCTTTATTCAGCAAGGTCTGACGCTAAGAATGCCATAGCTGGCGGCAAGAGACGAATCTTAGCGTCCATTCTTGTGCGAAAGAGAGCATTTTGCTCAGAGATCTTGAAGATCCTTTCTGTGGATAACTTTGTGAGTAAAAGCATGTGCAGATTATATTTATTTGTCATCTTTTACAGGATTAATAATTAAATTAAGTATAATCATGTAGTTATGATTGATGCCTTTCTATTTTACAGTCATTTTTATTTTATCTAAATTGTGGATATTACTTATTTAGTCTTGAGCTTAAGATAAATAAATTTTACTTATGGGTGTATTATCTCACATCTTTTTTTATTAGCCTCAGCAAGCTTTTTGGCATTTTTACATCACGAATATCTATACTCAACCATCACAGAAATAGATAAATGGATTGAAAGTAACACCCTTAAAAATAGATAGTCGGTATTCAATCACGCAGCTATTACTTTAGATAATATGATGATTTTGCAGCAGAGAAAGAAATAGAATTGTGCGAGACGCAGTACAACACAGAGAAAAAAGTAAATGAGACGCTAACTAAAGCTAGCGCCTCTTTACGTATAATTACTTTTGGGTCAGCAGGAACTTAACAACATCCGCATACTGTTTGACATAGATATCCATTGAACTGGTATCCATACCATCGTTCTTAATCATATATTTGCCATTAACAAACATGGCTGGAACGCCGCGTAATTCTAAATCTTCAGCCGCTTTTTGCTGCTGAACAACCAATGACTTAACCACAAAGCTGTTTAATGCCGCATCGTAGTCTTCACCACTCACACCGGCTTTGATAAAGACATTACGAATGTCATCCGGGGTCTGAACAGTTTGGGTTTTCTGTACGCCTTCAAACATCAGTGGCGTGATCTTCTCTTCAACGCCCAACGCCATGGCAACAGCCCATGCTTGAGTCAATTGTTTACCCAATGGGCCAAGGAACTCAACATGATAACGGGTCATTTTAGTCCCTTCTGGCAGTGCTTTTTTTACTGCCTGCGGAACATGGTAAATTTCTTCAAACTGATAACAGTGTGGGCAGTAGAAAGAGAAAAACTCTAAAACCTGAGGCTCACCCGTTACTGGTTTGTTTAACGTCTGGTACTGAGTACCGTCAGTAAATTGTGCGGCTGATGCACTGAATGCCATCACCATGCCAACGAGAGCTAACCAAACATTTTTCATACTATAACGATCTCCATTATCTTAACTTTAGTACATTGGCATCAGCTGCAAAGGCGGGGCCTGCAACAGCTTAACCTGCTCTGTAAATGATGCAGTCTGCTGTAACCAAAAATCAGACTCCGCCATCCACGGAAAACTTTTAGGGAATGCCGGGTCCTGCCAACGTCTGGCAACCCATGCAAGGTAATAAACCATCCGCATCGCGCGTAAAGGTTCAATCAATGCCAATTCACGCTGATCAAAATCAGCAAACTCGCCATAGGCTTCCAGTAAAATATCCAACTGGATCAACTGCTCACTTCGTTCACCATGTAATAGCATCCAGAGATCCTGAATAGCTGGGCCATTTCTGGCATCATCCAGGTCGACAAACATCGGCCCATCACGCCATAAAATATTACCTGGGTGGCAGTCGCCATGTAGCCGCAGTGGCTGCCAATCGGTGTGCCAATAGTGCTTAATTGTGCTGATCAATAGATCGGTCGCAGCCAGAAACTTATCTCGCTGTTTTGCTGGCACCAAACTACTGCTGGCCAACAACTGGCGCGGTTCTGTCAGATACTCTTCGATACCGATAGTTGAGCGGACCACAAAAAGTTTATCGCTACCCACCTGATGAATTCGCCCCAGAAAACGGCCAACCCACTCTAACTGATCAAGATTATCTATCTCATACTGGCGGCCACCGACACTTGGGAATACCGCAAAGAAAAACCCATTATGAGTATGCAAGGTGTGCCCATTAAGCTGCAATGGGGCAATCACCGGGATCTCCGACTCTGCTAAATCAAGCGAGAACTGATGTTCTTCGGTGATTTGTTCGCTGTTCCAGCGCTCAGGACGATAAAACTTCACCACGTAACGTTTACGATCTTCATCCATAAACTGATAAACGCGGTTTTCGTAACTGTTAAGCGCGGTTAATCCTGAATCCACCCGTAATCCTACCCCTTCAAGGGCATCCATAATTAGGTCAGGAGACAACGTCTGAAAATTAAAGGCAGAGCTGTTCATAACAACATTCAGTCTATATAAGTGACAGCGACGCGCTGAGAATAAGAAATAGTATCATCAAAGCCCTAATCTACGCAGATAAGGAGTATGACTAATCTTTAATGACGCCACGAGCGCGCAATATGGCAGTTTTAAAATCTTCTTCGAAATCTTTTTTCAGTCCTGGGATCACTTCTGTCGACGCCGAACCACGCATTTTCAGATGATAAATAAGAATATCGTCGGTTAGATCTGAAAACTCACCTTCAAAACCAGCTTCAGCGGCCAATTTTTGTAAAAACTGTACCAAATTTAAGTCAGGCTCTTGCTGCCAGGCCGGATGTAAAAGCTCAATCAATTCATTAACACGATGGCATTTCATAGCAAATCTACCTTATTCAAAAATATGCAGACAAAGTAGCAGGGATATTCACACAGGGAAAGATAGCTTACTGTCAATAAAAGTAAATCCTGACCTCCTCTCCTATTTAAAGATACAATTCGTCAGTAAGTTGAATGTAGCGGAGTGATAGAAATGCAGCCCAATATAACAGGCGTTATTCTTGCAGGCGGTCGTTCTTCCCGAATGGGCGGAAACGATAAAGGACTGATTATTCTTCATGGCAAACCGCTGTTTCAATATGTGATTGAGCGATTAAAACCTCAGGTTCACCACATGCTAATTAATGCTAATCGTAATCAGGCGTTGTATCAAGAAAGTGGCATACCAGTCATCAGCGATATCATTCCTGGCTTTGTAGGGCCGCTGGCAGGTATGCATGCAGGACTGAGTCATTCACCTACAGAATGGGTTGTTTTTGCTCCCTGCGATGTTCCGACACTGCCTATCAATTTGGTCTATCAGCTTTGGCACGGGAAAGGGCAAACACTGGCGGCTTATGCTCATGATGGTGAGCGAGCACACCCAACATTGGCCTTAATGCATGTCAGCTTGAAGCCACTGCTTGCTGAATTTCTGGCAAAAGGAGATCGTAAACTAATGATATTGATGGAGAGCATGAATGCTCAACCCGTAGTTTTCAGTGGGCAAGCCAACCCATTCAGCAACCTAAATACCCCCGCAGATTGTGACTTATGGGAACAAGATAGAAGAGGGCCGTTATGAGCCAAAAGATACCGCCGCTATTAGGTATAGCCGCATACAGTGGCACAGGAAAAACTACGTTACTAAAAAGTCTAATCCCCTTACTGCAACAGCGCCAAATCCGAGTCGGCTTAATCAAACATACACATCACAATATGGAAATTGATACGCCAGGGAAGGATAGCTATGAATTACGTAAAGCCGGCGCTCATCAGACTCTGGTTGCGAGTGATTGCCGTTGGGCATTAATGACGGAAACACCAGAGTCGCCCCCTTTAGATCTTCACTACCTTGCCAGTCGGCTAGATGCCTCAACCATCGATCTCATCTTAGTTGAAGGTTTTAAACATGAACCGATCAGCAAAATCGCACTTTATAGAGAAGCTGTGGGTAAACCATTCACTGACTTGATTGATAAATATGTTATCGCTTTAGCGAGCGACAAACCGATAGTGAGTACCGTAGAGCAATTGGATATTAACCAGCCAGAAGAGATCGCAGATTATATTTGCGATTGGTTAACGAGAATTGATAGGAAGTAAAACTGAATGGCGATTTTACCTGAACGCTAACAGGTTTATGCTCCACTCATATTTTATGCTAGATAATATTCGTCTCAACTTTAGGATGAGCCTCGCCCCTCCGCGGCCAGCACAGGCACTGTTCAAACTGCATTCGCAATTTGTCGTATCCCATGCTCGAGCCGCACCATCCCTGGCGCGGACGCTTTACTCTTCTGCCCATCCCCACTGTTATCGATCGAGTCATCGAGGTTTGTCAGCAGTCTGGCCGGTTTTTGTCTTTTTATACATAGCAAAAACCCCACGCTTTTGGCATGGGGTTTCGGCTTGATTTGATGCCTGGCAGTGTCCTACTCTCGCATGGGGAGACCCCACACTACCATCGGCGCTACGGCGTTTCACTTCTGAGTTCGGCATGGGATCAGGTGGGACCACCGCGCTATGGCCGCCAGGCAAATTCTGTTTTAACTCACCCGCTTCACAATAATATATCGTGCAGCCAGTCAGCCCAATCTCGGAACTTCGCTGAAAATCTCTCTCTCTCAAACCACCAAAACACCTTTGGTGTTGTAAGGTTAAGCCTCACGGATCATTAGTACTGGTTAGCTCAATGCATCGCTGCACTTACACACCCAGCCTATCAACGTCATAGTCTTTAACGTTCCTTCAGGGGGCTTAAAGCCCCAGGGAAGACTCATCTCGAGGCAAGTTTCCCGCTTAGATGCTTTCAGCGGTTATCTCTTCCGAATTTAGCTACCGGGCAATGCCATTGGCATGACAACCCGAACACCAGTGATTCGTCCACTCCGGTCCTCTCGTACTAGGAGCAGCCCCTCTCAATCTTCCAACGCCCACGGCAGATAGGGACCGAACTGTCTCACGACGTTCTAAACCCAGCTCGCGTACCACTTTAAATGGCGAACAGCCATACCCTTGGGACCTACTTCAGCCCCAGGATGTGATGAGCCGACATCGAGGTGCCAAACACCGCCGTCGATATGAACTCTTGGGCGGTATCAGCCTGTTATCCCCGGAGTACCTTTTATCCGTTGAGCGATGGCCCTTCCATTCAGAACCACCGGATCACTAAGACCTACTTTCGTACCTGCTCGAGCCGTCACTCTCGCAGTCAAGCTAGCTTATGCCTTTGCACTAACCTCACGATGTCCGACCGTGATTAGCTAACCTTCGTGCTCCTCCGTTACTCTTTGGGAGGAGACCGCCCCAGTCAAACTACCCACCAGACACTGTCCTCACCCCAGATTATGGGGCCGAGTTAGAACATCAAACATTAAAGGGTGGTATTTCAAGGTTGGCTCCATGCAGACTGGCGTCCACACTTCAATGCCTCCCACCTATCCTACACATCAAGGCTCAATGTTCAGTGTCAAGCTATAGTAAAGGTTCACGGGGTCTTTCCGTCTTGCCGCGGGTACACTGCATCTTCACAGCGAGTTCAATTTCACTGAGTCTCGGGTGGAGACAGCCTGGCCATCATTACGCCATTCGTGCAGGTCGGAACTTACCCGACAAGGAATTTCGCTACCTTAGGACCGTTATAGTTACGGCCGCCGTTTACTGGGGCTTCGATCAAGAGCTTCGCCTTGCGGCTGACCCCATCAATTAACCTTCCAGCACCGGGCAGGCGTCACACCGTATACGTCCACTTTCGTGTTTGCACAGTGCTGTGTTTTTATTAAACAGTTGCAGCCAGCTGGTATCTGCGACTGGCTTCAGCTCCGAGAGCAAGTCTCTTCACCTACCGCCAGCGTGCCTTCTCCCGAAGTTACGGCACCATTTTGCCTAGTTCCTTCACCCGAGTTCTCTCAAGCGCCTGAGTATTCTCTACCTGACCACCTGTGTCGGTTTGGGGTACGATTTAATGTTACCTGATGCTTAGAGGCTTTTCCTGGAAGCTTGGCATCAACTACTTCACCACCGTAGTGGCTCGTCATCACACCTCAGCGTTGATAAGCAACCGGATTTACCTGGTCACTCCGCCTACATGCTTAAACCGGGACAACCGTCGCCCGGATAGCCTAGCCTTCTCCGTCCCCCCTTCGCAGTAACACCAAGTACAGGAATATTAACCTGTTTCCCATCGACTACGCTTTTCAGCCTCGCCTTAGGGGTCGACTCACCCTGCCCCGATTAACGTTGGACAGGAACCCTTGGTCTTCCGGCGTGCGGGTTTTTCACCCGCATTATCGTTACTTATGTCAGCATTCGCACTTCTGATACCTCCAGCAACCCTCACAGGTCACCTTCAACGGCTTACAGAACGCTCCCCTACCCAACAACACCTAAGTGTCGCTGCCGCAGCTTCGGTGCATGGTTTAGCCCCGTTACATCTTCCGCGCAGGCCGACTCGACCAGTGAGCTATTACGCTTTCTTTAAATGATGGCTGCTTCTAAGCCAACATCCTGGCTGTCTGTGCCTTCCCACATCGTTTCCCACTTAACCATGACTTTGGGACCTTAGCTGGCGGTCTGGGTTGTTTCCCTCTTCACGACGGACGTTAGCACCCGCCGTGTGTCTCCCGTGATAACATTCTTCGGTATTCGGAGTTTGCATCGGTTTGGTAAGTCGGGATGACCCCCTAGCCGAAACAGTGCTCTACCCCCGAAGATGAGTTCACGAGGCGCTACCTAAATAGCTTTCGGGGAGAACCAGCTATCTCCCGGTTTGATTGGCCTTTCACCCCCAGCCACAAGTCATCCGCTAATTTTTCAACATTAGTCGGTTCGGTCCTCCAGTTAGTGTTACCCAACCTTCAACCTGCCCATGGCTAGATCACCGGGTTTCGGGTCTATACCTTGCAACTAGACGCCCAGTTAAGACTCGGTTTCCCTACGGCTCCCCTATTCGGTTAACCTTGCTACAAAATATAAGTCGCTGACCCATTATACAAAAGGTACGCAGTCACACCACGAAGGTGCTCCCACTGCTTGTACGTACACGGTTTCAGGTTCTATTTCACTCCCCTCGCCGGGGTTCTTTTCGCCTTTCCCTCACGGTACTGGTTCACTATCGGTCAGTCAGGAGTATTTAGCCTTGGAGGATGGTCCCCCCATATTCAGACAGGATGTCACGTGTCCCGCCCTACTCATCGAGTTCACAGAATATGCATTTTTGTGTACGGGACTATCACCCTGTACCGTGCGACTTTCCAGACGCTTCCACTAACACATAAACTGATTCAGACTCTGGGCTCTTCCCCGTTCGCTCGCCGCTACTGGGGGAATCTCGGTTGATTTCTTTTCCTCGGGGTACTTAGATGTTTCAGTTCCCCCGGTTCGCCTTGCATGGCTATGTATTCACCATGCAATAGTGCAACGAATTGCACTGGGTTTCCCCATTCGGGTATCGTCGGTTGTAACGCTTCATATCAGCTTACCGACGCTTTTCGCAGATTAGCACGCCCTTCATCGCCTCTGACTGCCTAGGCATCCACCGTGTACGCTTAGTCGCTTAACCTCACAACCCGAAGGTGTCTTTGCAGACCCTTGCGTTGCGATTATTTGAGAGACTCTAATACAGGCTACTCCTTATCTCAGTACATCTACGGAGAGATAAGTTTCAGCTGTATTGTTTCAATTTTCAGCTTGTTCCAGATTGTTAAAGAGCAATATTTCACAACACACTGTGTCTTGCGACCGCAGTACGTTTTGAAATAGTTTTTTATATGGTGGAGCTAAGCGGGATCGAACCGCTGACCTCCTGCGTGCAAGGCAGGCGCTCTCCCAGCTGAGCTATAGCCCCATATAAAAAGCAAATCACCTTATTGCTGCAACTCAACAGGGAATGGTGAGTTGGTGGGTCTGAGTGGACTTGAACCACCGACCTCACCCTTATCAGGGGTGCGCTCTAACCACCTGAGCTACAGACCCAACAAGGTACTAAAGCCCGGCTAATCTCTCAGCCCGGCCTTATTTGCTCGTTACTTTCTATCAGACAATCTGTGTGGACACTGCGCAATGCGTATCGTGAGGTAAGGAGGTGATCCAACCGCAGGTTCCCCTACGGTTACCTTGTTACGACTTCACCCCAGTCATGAATCACAAAGTGGTAAGCGCCCTCCCGAAGGTTAAGCTACCTACTTCTTTTGCAACCCACTCCCATGGTGTGACGGGCGGTGTGTACAAGGCCCGGGAACGTATTCACCGTAGCATTCTGATCTACGATTACTAGCGATTCCGACTTCATGGAGTCGAGTTGCAGACTCCAATCCGGACTACGACAGACTTTATGTGGTCCGCTTGCTCTCGCGAGTTCGCTTCACTTTGTATCTGCCATTGTAGCACGTGTGTAGCCCTACTCGTAAGGGCCATGATGACTTGACGTCATCCCCACCTTCCTCCGGTTTGTCACCGGCAGTCTCCCTTGAGTTCCCACCATTACGTGCTGGCAACAAAGGATAAGGGTTGCGCTCGTTGCGGGACTTAACCCAACATTTCACAACACGAGCTGACGACAGCCATGCAGCACCTGTCTCACAGTTCCCGAAGGCACCGAAGCATCTCTGCTAAGTTCTGTGGATGTCAAGAGTAGGTAAGGTTCTTCGCGTTGCATCGAATTAAACCACATGCTCCACCGCTTGTGCGGGCCCCCGTCAATTCATTTGAGTTTTAACCTTGCGGCCGTACTCCCCAGGCGGTCGACTTAACGCGTTAGCTCCGGAAGCCACGCCTCAAGGGCACAACCTCCAAGTCGACATCGTTTACAGCGTGGACTACCAGGGTATCTAATCCTGTTTGCTCCCCACGCTTTCGCACCTGAGCGTCAGTCTTTGTCCAGGGGGCCGCCTTCGCCACCGGTATTCCTCCAGATCTCTACGCATTTCACCGCTACACCTGGAATTCTACCCCCCTCTACAAGACTCTAGCTTGCCAGTTTCAAATGCAGTTCCCACGTTAAGCGCGGGGATTTCACATCTGACTTAACAAACCGCCTGCGTGCGCTTTACGCCCAGTAATTCCGATTAACGCTTGCACCCTCCGTATTACCGCGGCTGCTGGCACGGAGTTAGCCGGTGCTTCTTCTGCGAGTAACGTCAATCAATCGTGCTATTAACACGACTGCCTTCCTCCTCGCTGAAAGTGCTTTACAACCCGAAGGCCTTCTTCACACACGCGGCATGGCTGCATCAGGCTTGCGCCCATTGTGCAATATTCCCCACTGCTGCCTCCCGTAGGAGTCTGGACCGTGTCTCAGTTCCAGTGTGGCTGGTCATCCTCTCAGACCAGCTAGGGATCGTCGCCTAGGTGAGCCATTACCCCACCTACTAGCTAATCCCATCTGGGTTCATCCGATGGCGTGAGGCCCGAAGGTCCCCCACTTTGCTCTTACGAGGTCATGCGGTATTAGCTACCGTTTCCAGTAGTTATCCCCCTCCATCAGGCAGATCCCCAGACATTACTCACCCGTCCGCCGCTCGCCGGCAAAGTAGTAAACTACTTCCCGCTGCCGCTCGACTTGCATGTGTTAGGCCTGCCGCCAGCGTTCAATCTGAGCCATGATCAAACTCTTCAATTTAAGATTTGTTTGATTTGCTGCTAATGAAAGCAGCGATGCTCAAAGATTACTTTCTGCAAATATGCATTCGAACCGAAGTTCAAATGTGTACTGCTTTGGTCACTCTTCAAGACTTTGATATTGCTTCTGCCTGCCGAAACAGGCTTCGATATCGTCTTGCGAGTGCCCACACAGATTGTCTGATAAATTGTTAAAGAGCGTTCGTTACCCGTTGGCCTTTCAGCGAATCTTACGGTAACGCGGGAGGCAGATAATACGCTTTCCCGCTGAAGAGTCAAGGTGTTATTTGATTTCTTTCGAACTCAAACGCGTTCTTTTCTCTTCCTGACCCGGCGAAGTTTGTTTCGTTGTTCCCGGTCAGTGGAGGCGCATTATAGGGAGTTCCTGACAGGCTGCAACCCCTAAATTGAAAAAACTTTTCAACCGTGTTTTTTTTCAGCAAATATGGGGTAATAGCCGGGTTTTTAAACAATTATTAAGCTAAACATTCAATCCCAGAGTGAATCTGTAGAGTAAAATAGAAAGATAAGAAGATAGATAGGACAAATCACCATGCAACTAAATACCCAACAACAGGCCGCCCAACGCAATCTTTCATATCTATTGGCCGAAAAAATTGGTCAGCGCATTCTCGCAGGTGAATATGTCGCCGGTAGCATACTGCCTGGCGAGATAGAGTTGGGTGAGCAATTTGGTGTTAGTCGTACTGCCGTTCGTGAGGCAGTGAAAATGCTCGCAGCAAAAGGGATGTTATTACCGCGCCCACGTATTGGCACTCGAGTTATGCCGCAAGCAAATTGGAACTACCTTGATCAGGAGTTACTGACATGGTGGATGAATCGAGAAAACTTTGATCAAGTGATGCAGCACTTCCTTATATTAAGGACATCACTCGAGCCTCAAGCTTGTGCCCTGGCGGCGGTGAATGCCAATGATAAGCAGCGGGTGCGGTTAGCCTCATTAATCGCAGAGATGCGCGAGCTATATGCTCACTTTAATCGTGAACGATGGATTGAGGTGGATGCTCAGTTTCATCAATTAATCTATGAAGCCAGCGGTAATCCATTTTTGACTTCGTTCGCCAATTTGTTTAGCTCGGTTTATCACAGCTATTTTCGCGCCATTACCGGCGATGAGGTGATTAAGCTGCAACAGCATCAGGATATTGTCGATGCGATTCTGGCAAATGATAGCCAAGGTGCTTTATTAGCCTGTCGGGTGTTATTAGCAGGGAAAGAGTAGCGGCGAGATGTTATTTATCTATATATAGATAGAGGGTACTCACACCCACTCAATTTAATCAGGACGGACAATGATAAAATCTGCGCGCAGCATGGCGGGTCTTCCTTGGATAGCCGCCATGGCTTTCTTTATGCAGGCTTTGGATGCCACCATACTGAATACGGCACTGCCATCAATCGCCGAAAGCCTCCATCGGTCGCCACTGACCATGCAATCCGCGATTATCAGCTATACCCTGACAGTCGCGATGCTGATTCCGGTAAGTGGTTGGCTAGCAGACCGTTTTGGCACCCGAAGAGTTTTCATTTTGGCGGTCTCTCTCTTTACGCTGGGGTCGTTGCTGTGTGCACTTTCAGGTTCACTGCCATTTCTGGTTGCCTCCCGCGTGATTCAAGGTGTCGGCGGGGCGATGATGATGCCCGTCGCCAGACTGGCGCTTATTCGAGCTTATCCGCGCAGTGAATTGTTGCCGGTATTAAATTTTGTCACCATTCCCGGATTAATTGGCCCTGTCATGGGGCCACTCTTGGGCGGACTACTGGTGACCTACGCCACCTGGCACTGGATTTTTATCCTTAATATACCTATCGGCATATTGGGCATTATCTACGCACGTAAATATATGCCCGACTTCACCATGCCCAAACGCGCCTTTGATTTTATCGGCTTTCTGCTATTTGGTAGCAGCTTAGTTTTGATATCCGTGAGTTTGGAAATCATGGGGCGGCCAGACATTGCCAATTATCTGCCCGCCGCGACACTGGTTGGTGGCTTATTGATGTTGCTCTTCTATATATTCCACGCCAAAGGCCATCCAAATCCATTAATTGGTTTGCCGCTATTTAAAACCCGCACATTCTCTGTTGGGATCGCCGGTAACGTGGCCTCACGGTTAGGCACCGGCTGTGTACCATTCTTAATGCCATTGATGTTGCAGGTTGGTTTTGGTTATTCCGCCATTATTGCCGGTTGCATGATGGCGCCGACTGCCATTGGTTCGATGATGGCAAAATCCGCCGTGACGCAGGTATTACGTTCATTGGGTTATCGCACAGTGTTAGTGGGCATTACCGCCATTATCGGCGTGCTGATAGCCTTGTTTGCACTGCAATCACCGGGGATGTCACCCTGGCTGATGATCTTGCCACTCTTTGTATTGGGTATGGCGATGTCAACTCAGTTCACCGCGATGAATACCATCACCTTGGCAGACTTGACCGATAACAATGCCAGCTCGGGTAACAGTGTTCTGGCCGTCACCCAACAGCTGGCGATCAGCTTTGGGGTAGCAATTAGCGCGGTGGTATTGCGGTTTTATGATGGGTTGTCGTTTGGTGGTGCTGTCGATCACTTCCACTACACCTTTATTACCATGGGCGTGGTGACACTACTTTCATCAATGGTATTCCTATTACTCAAACCCAAAGATGGCGACAATTTGATTCAGGGGCGCAATGTGAAAAAAGTCTCGCGCCCGGCAAAAAGTGAAGTTTAACGGATAGCGACCGACCCACGTTCAATTAGCTCGGGAGTGAGAACCAGCACTTGCGGTTCCGCTTCCGGGTTATTCAACCGATGAATCAGCGTATCAATTGCCAGTTCGCCAAGGTCATCTTTTGGCTGATGGATGGTCGTCAGTGGCGGTGTCATATATTGTGCGATTTCAATATCATCGTAACCAATCACCGCCATATCTTGCGGGATCGATAATCCAGCCTGATGTAACGCCTGATAAACCCCCACCGCCATGGCATCGTTGCTGGTAAAGACGGCATCGGGTGGCTCCGGCAGGGCAAGTAACTGCTTCATCGCCGCCAACCCACCACCAAATTCAAAATCACTGGCGACTTCATAACCCACAAGTACCGGTAAACCCGCGCGCGCCATGGCTTGGCGATACCCTTCCAAACGCTCTTTGGCCGGAGTTTTGTCTTGCGGACCCGCAATGCAGGCGATTCGGGTATATCCCCTGGCAATCAAATATGAGGTTGCCATTTCCCCGCCAAATAGCGAGTTATCCTGAATCACATCGTTCACCCCTTCAAACGGGGCCCAGTCCATCATTATGATCGGCAATGAGGGGTAACAACGCAGAATATCTTGAGAGGGGCGGTGGCTTTCGGTGCACATCAGCAGCAAGCCATCGACACGCTTTTGCATCAGGGTTTCAATGCTACGGCTCATGCGATCAATATCGCCTTCGGTATTACACAGAATCAAACTATAACCGCGCTCATAGCAACTGCGCTCCACACCACGGACTACTTCGGCATAGAACGGGTTGCTACTGGCGGTGACCAGCATACCGATGGTGCGGGTTTGTTTGAGTTTCAAACTGCGGGCTAGTGCGGAAGGGGCGTAGTTGAGCTGCGCGATTGCAGACTGCACTTTGTCGCGAATAGGGTCGCTAACAAAGCGGTTTTTATTAATCACATGCGAAACAGTTGAGGTTGATACGCCCGCTAAACGGGCGACATCTTTCATGGTGGCCAAAGTTATACCTGGCCTTGTAAGAAGCTATCGATCTCGGTACGCCATGGAATGGACGGTTGCGCGCCAGAGCGAGTCACGGCGATCGCGGCAGCGGCATGAGCAAAGCGCACGGCTAAGTCCATCGATTGACCTTCCAATAACGCTGTCAGTAATGCGCCATTAAATGTATCACCAGCAGCAATAGTATCCACCGCATCAACTTTGAACCCAGCAACCAATTTCCCCTTGCCCTGTTCACTGAGCCAGACACCACGGCTACCCAAGGTAATAATCACGGTAGCGATGCCTTTATCATGCAGAATTTGTGCTGCTTTCGCCGCATCATCATCCTGCTCAATATGAATACCCGTTAAGCGCTCAGCTTCGGTCTCATTTGGGGTGATCATATCCACCAGCGCTAACAGCTCGTCGGGGAGTTCACGGGCAGGCGCCGGATTGAGAATAACCTGAGTTTGATGCTGTTTTGCCAGTTTAGCGGCGGCAATCACGGTATCGAGCGGAGATTCCAGTTGCATCAGCAGTGCATCGGCAGCAATAACCTGCTGCTGATAGCGGCTAAGATATTCAGGTGTCACTGCCGAGTTGGCCCCAGCATTGATACCAATGACGTTTTCGCCCTCACCATTGACGAAAATCAGCGCTACACCGGTGGTCGTTCCCGCAACAGCCTCAATAGGGGCCGTATCAATATTATCGCTGGCTAACTGCCGGCGCACCCGTTCACCAATATCATCTTCACCCACACAGGCAATAAACGCGATTTTCGCCCCACTACGGCCAGCGGCAACAGCCTGATTAGCCCCTTTGCCACCGAAAGCAACCTTATACTGCTTCCCGATCACCGTTTCACCTGGACGCGGAAACTGCTCAATATTCAGAATATGGTCGGCATTGATGCTGCCCAAGACCACCAGCTTACCTGTTTCCATCGTATTTATTCCTTTGTCATTGAAGTTGCAGGGGGGTTAGCTAGGTTCACTCACCCGAGTCACTTACCTAAGTAAGCTCATCGGGATTAATGAGCCTCAAAGAGGCTCACCCTACGGGCTAGCATAAATGCTGTTCAAATCGGTTTTCACCGATTTGTCATTCACTTGCCGCCTACCTGCAACTCCAATTATCTTGGGTTTATTGAATGACAACTACTGATTGAATGACGATATTATTTAGTCACTAACTTCAGATCTACTGGGATAACGGCCTGGACTTTCTCGCCTTTCAATACTTTATCCGCAGTTTGGATGCCAATGACGCCAATTTGGTCCGGGCGTTGAGCGATGGTAGCACCCAGCTTGCCGCTCTCAACCGCTTTGATACCATCGTCAGTGCCATCAAAACCGACCACTAACACATCTGTTTTGCCGGCAGTTTGCAAGGCGCGCAGCGCACCCAGCGCCATCTCATCATTCTGGGCAAACACTGCCTGTACAGTTGGATGAGCGGTCAGCAAGTTCTGCATGACGTTCAAGCCCTTGGTGCGGTCAAAGTCAGCAGGCTGGCTGGCCAGCAGCTGGAATTTGTTTTTTTCCATCGACTGTTTAAAGCCTTCGCCACGTTCACGAGCCGCCGAGGCCCCCGCAATCCCTTCCAGCTGAATAACTTTGGCATCACTACCCAATTTTTTAGCAATGAAGTCACCGGCCATTTTGCCGCCGAAACGGTTATCAGACGCGACGTGGCTAACCACGGTGCCGGCGTTAGCCAGACGGTCAAGGGTGATGACCGGAATCTTCGCCTGATTAGCCATTTTCACCGCATTACCCACCGCATCAGAGTCAGTTGGGTTAATCAGCAGCAATTTCGTGCCGCGAACCGTTAAGTCCTGCACATTCGCCAGCTCTTTAGCCGGGTTATTTTGTGAATCCAATACCACCAGGTTGTAGCCCAGCTTATCAGCTTCTTTTTGCGCACCCTCTTTCATTGAAACAAAGAACGGGTTATTCAGCGTGGAAACGACCAAGGCGATAGTGTCTTTTGCCAGCGCGTTAGCACTCACAGTCGCGCTCAATGCAACAACAGAGATCAAGGTAGCCAGTTTCTTCATTTTCATGGTCACAATTCCTGTAGGGAGAGAGGTTATTTGCTGCTTTTGTTATCTACCAGTACCGCCAGCAGGATAACCACTGCTTTCACGATCATTTGGTAGTAAGAGGAGACACCCAATAAATTCAAACCGTTATTTAAGAAGCCGAGGATTAACGCGCCGATCAGGGTGCCGACGATCCGCCCTTTCCCCCCGGCAAGACTGGTTCCGCCCAGAACTACTGCGGCTATTGCATCCAACTCATAGCCAGTACCGGCCGTCGGTTGTGCTGATGATAAGCGGGCCACTTCGATAATCCCCGCCAGGGCCGCTAACAATCCACACAGTGAATAAACAATAATTTTAACTTTATCGACGCTGATACCCGAGAGCCGTGTAGCTGACTCATTACCGCCCAAGGCATAGATATAGCGGCCCAAACGGGTGTGGTGCAGCATGTACCAGGCAGCAATAAAGACGATAGCCATCAACCAGATAGGAGTGGGTATACCTAGGGGACGACCAATACCGAACCAGCCAAAGGTATCTGCCACTTCAGTAAAACCGGTATTGACTGGGCTACCATTGGTGTAAACCATGGTTACACCGCGCAGTAACAGCATCATGACCAGCGTGGCGATAAATGCCTGCACTTTACCTTTGGCGACAATCACCCCGGTAATGCCGCCAATAAACGCCCCCAATGCCAATGCAGCAGCCACCGCCACCATGGCATTCACTTCTAACCCCACAATTGAGGCCGCTACCGCGCCAGTCAGCGCCAGTAGTGATCCCACCGACAGATCAATGCCGGAAGTCAGGATAACCAGCGTCATCCCCACCGCCATAATGGCATTGACGGAGGTCTGCTGAAGAATATTGAACAGATTATTAAGGGTAAAAAAGTTTGGGCTTAGTGACGAAACCACAGCAATCAGCACCAGCAGCGCAATCAGTGATTTTTGTTCTAATAGCCACTCTTTACTGAACCAGCGTTTTGTCTGGATCGTCTGGGAACTCATATCTGATTACTCCTGCTCACTAAGCTTTTGCTTATCAAAAGATTGCTTGCCGACAGCAGCTGCCATCAACACTTCTTGGGTCGCCTGTTCAATCGAGAACTCGCCGCTTAGTTGGCCCTCATGCATCACGAGAATTCGGTCACTCATGCCGAGCACTTCCGGCATCTCTGAGGAGACCAGAATGATGCTCAGCCCTTCTTGCTTGAATTGGTTAATTAACTGGTAGATCTCTTTTTTAGCCCCGACATCTACCCCACGCGTAGGTTCATCAAGGATCAGCACTTTCGGACGGGTCATCAAGCCGCGCGCAATCGCCACTTTCTGTTGATTGCCGCCGGATAACAAACCAATCGGCTGCTCCATCGAAGGCGTTTTGATATTAAATAAGCGAATGAAATCCGCGACCGCCAGTTGTTCATCTGCGTGCTTGAGCGAACCGCCCGCGCGGCTGAAATAACGTAATGCCGTCAAAGACATATTCTCTTTCACTGACATGCCCAGCACTAAGCCATCTCGTTTACGGTCTTCAGAAATATAGACGATGCCATTTGCCAAACCATCCTGCGGTGAATGGGTTACCACTTCGCGACCATCCAGCATAATAAAACCAGACTTACGCGGCAGTGCACCGTAGATGATTTTCATCAGCTCAGTACGCCCTGCGCCCATTAAGCCCGCCACGCCGAGGATCTCACCGCGATATAGAGTAAAGCTGACACTCTTCACCCCAGGGCCGCATAGCTGTTTGACCTGTAAGCGCTTTTCGCCACGAGGCAAATTCAGGCGCGGATATTGCTCTTCTAATTTGCGGCCAACCATCATCTCAATTAGTGAGTTTTCCGTCAGCTCGCTCACCGGTTTTTCCGCGATAAACTGCCCATCACGGAAGACGGTGACGTCATCGCAAATCTCAAAAATCTCTTTTAGCCGATGAGAGATATAAACGATGCCGCGACCTTCCGCTTTCAACTCGTTAATAACGTTAAATAAAGAGGCGGTTTCAGTATCGGTCAGGGCGTCGGTTGGCTCATCCATGATGATGACTTTGGATTCAAAGCTCAGCACTTTGGCGATCTCCACCATCTGCTGATCACCAATGGAAAGCTCACCCACCAGCCGGTGGCTGCTGTAATGAATATTCAGGCGCGCCAGCAGTAAATCCGCTTCGGCATACATCTTTTTCCAGTCAATGCCGCCAAAACGATTAACAAACTCACGTCCTAAAAAGATATTTTCTGCGATGGTTAACTGTGGGATCAGGTTAAGTTCCTGATGGATAATGCCAATGCCCGCTTCCTGAGATGCTTTGGGGCCATTAAACACCACTTCTTGCCCCATGAAATGTTGACTGCCGGCATCCTTACTGTAGATGCCGGTCAGCACTTTCATCATGGTCGATTTTCCGGCCCCATTTTCGCCAACCAGTGCCATCACCCTACCAGGATAGACACTGAGCGCCGCACCGGAGAGTGCTTTGACGCCGGGAAAGGCTTTATCAATCCCTTTCAGTTGCAGCAAAGGTTGCATAAATGCCTCAGAAGGTTACGCCGGAGCAGAGAATGATGTTAGCAAAGGGGGAACACTCCCCGCTACGAATCACTGCCCGGCTTTGTTTGGTCTGCTCTTTAAAAGCCTCGTGGCTGATATAGCGCAGAACAATTTGGTTTCCCTGGTGTTGCTCAAGTTGTGTTAACTGGGCGAGTAACGCTTCATGGAGTTGCGGATTATTTTTAACTATCTCCTCCGCAAGGTACGCACTCTCAACCTGCATCTCTTGTGTGACCACCTCAAGAACCTGGAGGAAACCAGGAACGCCTCGTGTCAGTGCCAGATCGATACGTGTGGTGGTTGCCGGTATTGGCAGCCCCGCATCACCTATCACAACCTGATCGGTATGACCCAGGCGGGAGATAACAGCGGAAATATCAGAATTCAGTAATGCGCCTTTTTTCATTTTCTACTCCAACAGCGAAACGTTTCGCTAATACTGAGTTTAGAAAAATAGCCGCAGAAGGCAAACCCAATTTGATGAAATTGTGATCGCCATCGAAACGTTTCGCTGAAAAAAGAGAAGTGGGAGTTATAGAGGTGAAAAAGGCCGTTATGATTAACGGCCTTTCAGATTAAATCTCTACCTGCGTTCCAAGTTCAATGACCCGGTTAGGGGGGATTTCAAACTGATCTGCGGCGCGGAGCGCATTGCGGCTGAGGGCAATAAACAGCTTGCCGCGCAGGAACAGATACCATGGCCGCCTTGTTAGGATGAGCGACTCGTGGGACATAAAGAATGAGGTTTCCATCATCTGGCACGGCAAACCTTCCAGACCACAGCGGTGGAATACCTCCTCCACATTCGGCGTTTCGCGCCAACCATAACTCGCCACTACCCGCCAGAAGGTTGGCGAGAGCTGCTCGATGGTCACCCGCTTCACATTGTGGACGTAAGGGGCGTCCTCGGTTCGCAATGTCAGCAACACCACACGCTCATGTAACACTTTGTTATGTTTGAGGTTATGTAGTAGCGCGAACGGAATCACATTCATCGCCCGCGACATATATACCGCCGTCCCGGTGACCCGCACTGGCGGTGATTTCTCCAATGACGCAATCATCGCTTCCAGTGAATTGCCATGTTCATGCATCCGGCGCAACAGACCGAAACGCTCGCTTTTCCAGGTGGTCATGATGATAAACATCACCAGACCCAGCGAGATAGGCAACCAACCGCCGGAGAACAACTTCAATGCGTTGGCTGAAAACATCGGAACATCAATTATCAGTAACACCACCAGCAGGCACCACACAAAGAGGCGGTTCCAGTGCCAGTTTTTCAGCGCCACAATGCAGAACAGAATGCTGGTTATCACCATGGTTCCGGTCACCGCAATACCATAAGCGGCCGCCAAATTACTGGAGCGCTCGAAGCCGACAATCACCAGAACCACCGCCAGATAGAGTGTCCAGTTAATGACTGGAATATAGATCTGGCCGGACTCCATTTCAGAGGTGTGGATGATGCGCATTGGCGGCAAGTAACCTAACCGCACCGCTTGCCGTGTCAGTGAGAAGACGCCAGAAATAACCGCCTGCGAGGCGATCACTGTTGCTAATGTCGCCAAAATTAGCAGTGGAATCAGCGCCCAGTCAGGGGCTAACAAGAAGAAGGGGTTTTTGATGGCTTCAGGGTTTTTCAGCAGTAGTGCGCCCTGCCCAAAATAGTTCAGCACTAATGAGGGTAACACCACGGTAAACCAGGCCAACCGGATAGGGAATTTACCAAAATGACCCATATCAGCATACAGCGCTTCCACCCCAGTTATCGCCAGCACCACCGCACCAAGGGCATAAAACGATACCGCTTTATATTCCGTAAAGAAGCCGAACGCCCATTTGGGATTCAGCGCAGACAGAACTTCTGGATTCGCAATAATACTGCGCAGACCCAGCAGGGCGATGGTTAGAAACCACACCAGCATCACTGGGGCGAATAATTTACCAACACTGCCGGTGCCGTGTTTTTGAATCACAAACAGCAGGGTTAGCACTGCAATAGAGCAGGGGACGATATAGGGATCAAGCGCAGGTGCGGCGATTTCCAGCCCTTCGATGGCTGACATAACTGATATTGCCGGGGTGATGACCACCTCGCCATAAAAGAAGCTGCCGCCAATCAAACCAAGGATGACCAGTATTGAGGTGGCTCGGGAGGAAGTATTGCGCCCGGCCAAAGACATTAAGGTTAAAATGCCCCCTTCACCGGCGTTATCCGCGCGCATCACATAGGTCAGATATTTAACCGAGACTATCAGGATGAGCATCCAGAAAATCAGCGATAAAAAGCCAAACACCACATCCGGGCGGACATCAAAACCATAATGACCAGAAAAGCACTCTCTCAAGGTATAGAGCGGGCTGGTACCAATATCACCGTAAACCACCCCTATTGCTGCCAGGGTTACCGCCGATAAAGACTGTTTATGTTCTGTGCTCATAATTGATTTCTTTTTGCGAGAACATCCATAAGCTGATGCAGGTGTTAAAGAACCGCATTAGCCGACTCTGTATTCTTTATATGCCCATCAAAAGGCGCACAGTATGCACGATTTCAATGGATTGCCTACTCTTAAATAAGGCGACTAAAATAACCCAAAAGGGCCGGCCACAAATCACTGATGATATAAAAATTCTACTAATCAACGATCTATCTCATTAAGAAAAACACGCTATCCCACTAAGAAAAAGAGGATTTATTCCCTCTTATCAGGTAAAAATCAATCAACTAACGGAACATGTAGAGCAATTATGGCGCAATCATCACAATTAGCAGAAAGAATCTCCCGCTTGAGCAGTGCCCTTGAAAGTGGTCTGTATGAAAGACAGGAGGCTATCCGCTTGTGTTTGCTGGCAGCGCTCAGTGGTGAGAGTGTATTCCTGCTCGGCCCGCCGGGTATTGCTAAAAGCTTGATTGCTCGCCGCTTGAAATTTGCCTTCCGTAATGCCAGAGCATTTGAGTACCTGATGACCCGTTTTTCCACGCCAGAAGAGGTGTTTGGTCCACTCTCCATTCAAGCATTGAAAGAGGAGGGGCGCTACCAGCGCATGACGGCCGGTTACCTGCCTGAAGCTGAAATCGTCTTTCTTGATGAGATCTGGAAAGCCGGCCCCGCCATCCTAAATACCCTGCTGACCGCCATTAATGAACGGCGTTTTCGTAATGGTGATCGGGAAGACAGTATCCCGATGCGCTTGCTAGTGACCGCCTCCAATGAACTACCGGATGCGGACAGCAGCCTGGAAGCACTGTATGACCGAATGCTGATCCGCCTCTGGCTGGATCGCGTACAAGAGAAGCAAAACTTTCGCTCACTACTGCTCAGCCGCCAGGATGAAAATCATAATCCTGTGGCCGAAAATCTCAGCATCAGTGATGACGAGTTTTATCAGTGGCAGCCGTTAATTGATAAAATCGCCTTACCAGACCTCTGTTTTGAGCTTATTTTTCAGCTACGTCAACGGCTCAGTGCGCAAGAACAAGCGCCTTATGTCTCTGATCGTCGGTGGAAAAAGGCACTGCGCCTGCTGCAAGCCAGCGCCTTTTTCAGTGGTCGAAATGAAGTGACCCCCATTGACTTAATTTTACTGAAAGATTGCCTGTGGCATGATCTTAGCTCCCTGAAGCTGCTACAGCAGCAGCTTGAGCAGCTGTTAACTGAGCAGGGATATCAGCAGCAAAACTTATTAATGAAGCTACAACATATTCAAGGCCAATGGTTGCAGCACCAGCAGCAACAGAGTGATCATCAGGCGCTAACCGTGACGAAACAAAGCGGTATGTTCAGCCGTAAACCACAATATGTACTGCCCGATGCGCTAACCGATAGCACATTGACACTTTTGCTGCAAAAAACCCTTAACTTGCATGACATTCAGGTCAGTCATCTGCAAATAGAGAAAGATGCTCTTGCTCAATGGTTGAACAAAGGGGGCATATTGCGGGCAAAATTAAATGGGGTTGGTTATGCCCAATCCATTGATGCAGAAATTGATGAGCAGCTGCATATCACGGTGCTGGATGTCAGTCGCCAACCATCGATACTGTCACAGCCCGGTGCGGCGACCGCCAGTGTGCCGCCAGAATTGCTGGTGGCGTTAACAGAACTGGAAAATAGCCTGACCGAGCAACGGCGGTTATTCAGTCAGCATCAGCCCTGCTTGTTCACGCCATCCACCTGGTTGGCCAAAATAGAAGCCAGCCTATTGCAGGTTGCGGAGCAACTGAAGCAGCAACAACAAAAACTGCGCGGGCACTGATCGATGCTCAGCCTGGCAACACTAGATCTGCTGCTATCAATAAGTGAAAGCGAGCTTATTGAAGAGATGGTGGTGGGATTACTGGCATCACCGCAATTGGCGCTATTCTTTGAGAAATTCCCGCGCATTAAGCGGGCGTTAATGAAGGATATCCCCGGCTGGAAGCAAAACTTGCAACAGCGTATCCGTGAGGCAAAAGCGCCCCCAAGTCTGGCAAATGAGTTTGCTTTATACCAACAGAGCCAGTTGGAGAGTAGCCCGCTATTTTATGCCCACTTGCCGGATATCGTGGCACAGCTACAGCAGATGCATTCGCCCTTTGCGGCACAAGCAGACACATTGCTACAAAGCGCTGATTTAACGCGAAATCCCCAAACTGGCGATAGCCTGCAAACCCTATTTTTACAGCGCTGGCGTGTCAGTCTGACTCTACAAACCATCACCATTCACCACCAATTACTAGAGCAAGAGCGGGAGCAACTACTAGCTGAATTACAGCAGCGATTGGCGCTCAGCGGTGCATTGGAACCCATATTGGCAACCAATGACGGGGCTGCCGGCCGGCTTTGGGATATGAGTCATAGCCATTTACAGCGCGGTGATTATCAGTTGTTGCTGCAATATGGCGATTTTCTGCAACAACAGCCGGAATTGCAGCAATTAGCGGAGCAGTTGGGCCGTAGCCGCAGCGCCAAAGCACAGCCCACACCAGATGCCCGCTACGAGCCTTACACCCTGATGGTGCGCCAACCCGATACGGTGCCAGAAGAGGTCAGTGGTATTCATCAGAGCAATGATATTTTGCGATTACTGCCCACTGAGCTGGTGATGTTGGGGATGAGTGAATTGGAATTTGAGTTTTATCGCCGCTTACTGGAACGGCGCTTGCTCACCTACCGCTTGCAGGGTGATAACTGGCAGGAAAAAACCTTACAGCGGCCGGTTAGCCTTAAAAGCAACGACCAACAACCCCGTGGCCCTTTTATCATTTGCGTTGATACCTCAGGCTCCATGGGGGGATTTAATGAGCAGTGCGCCAAGGCATTTTGCCTGGCACTGCTACGTATTGCGCTGGCGGATAATCGCCGCTGCTACATCATGCTATTTGCCACAGAAATCATTCACTACGAGTTATCGTCAGCCAGTGGTATCGAGCAGGCAATTCGTTTTCTTAGTCAACATTTTAGTGGCGGTACTGATCTGGCCGCTTGCTTAGCCAGCACCCTTGGTAAAATGGAGGAGCGAGAGTGGTATGACGCTGATGCGGTGATCATTTCAGACTTCATTGCCCAACGCCTGCCTGACGAATTGATCCGCAAGATAAAAATCCAGCAACAGGCCCACCAGCATCGCTTCCATGCGGTGGCGATGTCTGCCTATGGCAAGCCCGGAATCATGCGTATTTTTGATCACATCTGGCGTTTTGATACCGGCTTAAAAAGCCGGTTAATGCGCCGCTGGAAGCGCTAATTCAGTAGGCCAGCACCAACGTTAATCGACAGTCCCAAAATCGTCATATTAAAAACGAAGGATAATACAGATTGTAATAATACAACGCGGCGGATATCTGACGTGCCGGTGGAAACATCTGCTGTTTGCGAAGCCACACCAATGGTGAATGAGAAATAAAGAAAATCCCAATAGGAAGGGGTAGTGATCTCTTTGGGGAAAAGCAGAGGGAGGATAGTTTCTGACTTATCCCGAGGCAGATAAAATAAGTGGGCATAATGCATGGTAAAAGCGGTCGGCAATAATAGCCACGATACTAATAGCGTCATCCCCGTCAGTATTAAGTGAAATGCCTTGGCTGAACCTGACAGCTGATTTGCCGTGCTCAATTCAAATAAAATCACCAGAATACTGGCCAGACACGCCATGCTGACAATACTCAATACCATACTGGCACTTTCATCCTGCACCTTGGCTATCTTGCTGATTTTCGCTGGATTAGTCCGTAGCAGTTGCAGCCATAAAAAGAGTAAATAGAGCCAGGCTGAGACATTCCAACTCACCATTAGACGCAGTAATAAGGTGTAATGCATTGGCAGTAGGAAATAAGTGATAATCCCCGCACTAACGGAGAACAATAATCTTGGGCGGGCATGCAAATAGTGTCTAATAGGATGAATTAGGGCCATGACGTTAGCGACCTTGCATCTAGTGATATAAAATGAGGCATCTCATTATGCCACCTACAGCATAGAGTAAAAACGGGCTTACGTTAAAAACCCGCTATGGCTTATGCAGTAATAGCGGGTTGGGGAAATATATATACCCAAAATAATGGGCATTGCCGGAGTGTTAGAGTAAGCCAGCCACTCTCTCGCTAATCTCTGGCCCCCACACACCACATTGAACCTGACCAATATGTTGCTGTTGCAGCAGTAACATCACTAAGCGAGATTGGCCGATGCCCCCCCCGATAGTTTGCGGCATTTCGCCATTCAGCAGTGATTGGTGCCACTCCAGTTTCAGGCGATCTTCATCAGCAGTCAGAGCCAACTGACGTTTCAGCGCCTCGGCATCAACACGAATCCCCATGGATGAAATCTCAAAAGCGTCCTCCAGTACCGGGTTCCAGACAATAATGTCGCCATTCAGCCCAGTAAAACCTTCCGCGCACGGCGACGTCCAGTCATCATAATCCGGAGCACGCACATCGTGAGATTGACCATCAGCCAATTTACCACCGATACCGATCAGAAATACTGCACCCAGCTCTTTGGCGATAGCACGTTCGCGGCCTTTGGCATCTAAATCAGGGAAGCGAGAACGCAGGGTTTCGCTATGCACAAAGTGAATCTGTTCTGGCAAGAAAGGTTTGATGCCGAACTCGGCGCTAACAGTGGCTTCCGTCTCTTTTATCGCGGCATAAATTTTGTTAACGGTGGACTTCAGGTAAGCGAGGTTACGTTCGCCATCGCCCATTACGCGCTCCCAGTCCCACTGATCGACATACACAGAGTGAATAGCACTCAGGCGATCTTCATCAGGGCGTAATGCTTTCATATGGGTGTACAGACCTTGATCAGCGCCAAAATCAAAGCGACCCAAGGTCTTACGTTTCCATTTAGCCAATGAATGTACAACCTCAAAAGTTGCATCTGGCAAGGTTTTCACTTTTACCTGAACCGCTTTTTCTGAACCAGAAAGGTTATCTTGGGTGCCATCACCCACACGGCTCAGAATCGGTGCCTGAACTTCAATCAGACCCAGTTGTTGTTCCAACTGGCGAGAAAAAAAGGATTTTACGAAGCTAATCTGTTGTTGTTTTTGGATAAATTGTTTTTTCATTGCCGTTATCTCAATTCGTTATTGTTTATTATGCTAATTAGGTTGTGCCGTTTGGCTTGTCATCGATTAAGCAACAGAATGGGTACTAAACTCAATATCCAATAACAAATATTGCCTTTTCACTTTTGATCATTCATTTTTATGGTGCTTTAATTAAATAATCGACAAAAAAAGGGGGCTAATATGAGTGAAATTTATCAAATCGATAATCTCGATCGCGGCATCCTAAACGCATTAATGGAAAATGCGCGCACACCTTACGCTGAATTGGCGAAAAACTTTGGTGTCAGCCCAGGCACCATACATGTGCGGGTGGAGAAAATGCGTCAGGCAGGAATCATCACAGCGGCTTGCGTTCACGTTAATCCAAAACAGCTGGGTTATGACGTGTGCTGTTTTATCGGCATTATCTTGAAAAGTGCGAAGGACTACCCGTCAGCGCTGAAAAAATTGGAAGGTTTAGAAGAAGTTGTCGAAGCCTATTACACGACAGGCCACTACAGCATCTTTATTAAGGTGATGTGTAAATCGATAGATGCGCTCCAACAAGTACTTATCAACAAGATCCAGACTATTGATGAGATCCAATCCACTGAGACACTAATCTCCCTGCAAAACCCCATCATGCGTACCATTGTGCCTTAAACCTTAAATAACTATACCCACATTATCCACAGGTAGATCCCAGCTGATTCACAGCGTACAATACCAGTTCATTACTTCGGTTGGGTTCTTTATGGCTGACATTACCTTGATCAGTGGCAGTACGCTCGGCAGTGCTGAATACGTTGCTGAACATTTAGCTGAAAAATTAGAAGAAGCGGGTTTCACCACAGAAATGCTTCATGGTCCTGGATTAGACGAACTAACACTTGATGGCATGTGGTTAATCGTCACATCGACCCATGGCGCAGGCGATCTGCCGGATAATCTTCAACCATTATTAGAACAGATCGAAGAACAGAAGCCGGATCTCTCTCAGGTACGCTTTGGCGCTGTTGGTTTGGGTAGTTCTGAATATGACACTTTTTGCGGTGCCGTAAGACGGTTAGATCAGCAGTTGATCGTTCAGGGAGCAAAAAGGTTGGGTGACATTTTAGAAATTGACGTCATTCAACATGAAATTCCGGAGGATCCAGCAGAGATTTGGGTTAAAAATTGGATTAATTTACTCTAATTTGCTTAAAGATCACGCGAACGAATGTGTATAAGTATGCTTAAAAGCAGGGTAAAACCAGTACATATCCACATAACAACCTTGTGCTCTCCAAGTGCCTGTGCATAACATGCCATTTAGATCCCAGCTTATACGCAATAGGATCACCGATCATTCACAGCAATCGATCGTCCTTAATCCTATGATCTATCATGTGAATAATCACTTATCCACAGAGGATCACGATCCTAATAAGAGATCTAATAAAGAGATCTTTAAATAAAAAGATCTTCTTTTAATTAAAGGCGATCCTAAGCTGCTTGGTCGATCGTCTAAACTTGAGTAGAATCCCCCACCCCAGGGCAAACACAGAAATTCGCATAACGGCGAGGTGCAGTACCATGTTTTATCCAGATCAATTTGACGTCATCATCATTGGTGGTGGCCATGCCGGCACGGAAGCTGCAATGGCAGCGGCACGCATGGGACGTCAGACCTTATTGCTGACGCACAACATCGACACACTGGGGCAGATGTCTTGTAACCCAGCGATTGGCGGTATCGGTAAGGGACATTTGGTCAAAGAGATCGATGCTCTGGGCGGCCTGATGGCGAAAGCAACCGACCTCGCCGGGATTCAGTTTAGGATACTAAACGCCAGCAAAGGCCCTGCGGTAAGAGCGACTCGTGCTCAAGCTGACCGCGTTCTGTATCGCCAAGCGGTGCGTACTGCACTTGAAAACCAGCCTAACTTGATGATCTTCCAACAACCGGTAGAAGATCTGATTGTTGAAAATGATCGCGTTGTCGGTGCGATTACGAAAATGGGTCTGAAATTTCGTGCTAAAGCGGTGGTTCTCACCGTCGGTACTTTTCTTGATGGCAAAATTCATATTGGGCTGGAAAACTACAGCGGTGGTCGAGCGGGTGATCCGCCGTCAATCTCATTATCACAGCGTCTACGAGAATTACCGTTACGAGTCAATCGCTTGAAGACCGGTACGCCACCGCGTATTGATGCACGAACAATCGATTTTAGCCAGTTAGCCCCTCAGTTGGGCGATACGCCAATTCCAGTATTTTCCTTCCTCGGTAATGCTGAACAGCACCCTGAGCAGATGGCGTGTCACATCACCTACACCAATGAAAAAACGCATGAAGTGATCCGTAATAATCTGGATCGTAGCCCAATGTATGCCGGGATCATTGAAGGGATCGGGCCACGTTACTGCCCATCGATCGAAGACAAAGTAATGCGTTTTGCCGATCGTAATTCACATCAGATTTTCCTCGAACCAGAAGGTTTGACCAGTAACGAGATCTACCCGAACGGCATTTCGACCAGTTTGCCTTTCGATGTTCAGATGCAAATTGTCCGCTCAATGAAAGGGCTGGAAAATGCACGTATCGTTCGACCTGGCTATGCCATTGAGTATGATTTCTTCGATCCACGTGATCTGAAACCGACACTGGAAAGCAAATATATCCATGGCCTGTTCTTTGCTGGGCAAATCAATGGGACTACCGGCTATGAAGAAGCAGCGGCTCAAGGGCTGCTTGCGGGGCTTAATGCGGGCCGTTTCGCTAACGATGAAGATGGATGGTCACCTCGTCGCGATGAAGCTTACCTTGGCGTGCTGGTGGACGATTTAAGCACCCTGGGAACAAAAGAACCCTATCGTATGTTTACCTCACGGGCTGAGTATCGCTTGATGCTACGTGAAGATAACGCTGATTTACGCCTGACTGAGATGGGACGCAAATTAGGGCTGGTTGATGATGAACGCTGGGCGCATTTCAGCAAAAAAATTGAGCAAATCGAAAAAGAACGTCAGCGTCTGCGTGATATCTTGGTACATCCTCTCTCCGAGAACGTATCTGAAATCAATGAGTTACTGAAAGCGCCTTTGTCAAAAGAAGCTAACGGTGAAGAGTTGCTGCGCCGCCCTGAAATTGACTACCGCTTGTTGATGACATTGCCCTCTTTTGGCCCCGCATTAACTGATCCACAAGCTGCGGATCAAGTTGAAATTCAGGTCAAATATGAAGGTTATATTGCCCGTCAGCAGGAAGAAATTGAAAAACAGCTACGCAATGAGAACACGCTATTGCCGGTGGATCTTGATTATCAACAAGTGTCTGGCTTGTCGAATGAAGTCATTGCTAAGCTGAATGATCATAAACCTAACTCTATCGGGCAAGCTTCACGCATTTCAGGAATTACCCCAGCGGCTATCTCTATTTTGTTAGTTTGGCTGAAAAAACAGGGGTTGTTACGCCGTAGTGCATAACAATCAATATCTGGCTGTACAGCGAAGAGTTAGCGGTACAGCCAGATTGTGCTCGATTTTCAGCGCACAACGAACGATTCAAACAGCTGCTAAGCTAGATTATCATTCCTCATATCGGCCCTTTACATACTGACTAAGCATTTTTTGGTCAGGGGAAATTGTTGTGTTAATAAAATTAAATTCTCTGCTCAACGCCGCAGACATTGAGTTACCCGATCAACAAAAATTACAACTGATAGGCTATGTGGAACTGCTGCATAAGTGGAACAAAGCCTATAATCTGACTTCTGTTCGTGACCCACAGCAAATGCTGGTCCGGCATATTCTGGACAGCATTGTGGTTAATCCGCACTTGCAAGGTCGTCGGTTTATCGATGTTGGCACCGGTCCAGGGCTTCCTGGTATACCACTAGCCATTGTGCGCCCTGATTCACACTTTACCTTGCTCGATAGTCTGGGTAAGCGCGTGCGCTTTCTCCGGCAGGTACAACACGAATTGGGGTTAAGTAATATTGAGCCGGTACAAAGCCGGGTTGAGGAGTTCGCCGCAAACCCCCCCTTTGATGGCGTAATAAGCCGTGCATTTGCATCACTACAAGATATGCTGTCTTGGTGTCACCATCTGCCAGCCAAACCTGAGGGGCGATTTTATGCGCTTAAAGGGGTAAGGCCCGATGATGAATTAGCGACACTGCCCGCAGGAATAACCCTTGAGTCAGTTGTGCGTTTGCAGGTGCCTGAATTGGAAGGTGAGCGCCATCTGGTCACTCTTAAGTCAAACTAACTTTGCTATTTATCAAAAAAATGTAATAAATCCTTAGAGGGTTACTGTAAATTTATCTGATTTATTGTTTTCAATGTTGATGGATAATTATTCTATCACTCTCGTTTGAATCAATAATATTTCACGTATTGTTTACAAAATCAGCAGTAACATGTGGCATGACTATATTCAAAACGGTCGAATAATAACGTTAGTCATTACTTTGCTCATAACGTGGATCTTTTTATGTATCCGAACTGTTATAAAAATATAATCTTAAATGTCAATGGGAAGTTTTACTAAGTAGATAAGTTGTTCGATAATGTTTTAATTTTAACATTATGATTTATTAAAGTTTTTAATGGCTCTTTTGGTTAAAGACAAAGTAAAGCTTTATGCGATATAACTCAGTTTGTTTTAAATTATGTGATCCGTTACACATTTTATTGATAATAACTGGAATCGTCAGACAAATTAATGAGAGATTTATTCCGAGGCTTTTCTTGTGAAAATAGCCATAAATAATAAAATTTAAATAATTGTTCGCCTTTTCACTACTTATCGATTGAATTCGTTTGAGTGGCCCGTATAATTTGCTCGTTTTTTGCTGCTTGACTCAATGGGGTAAAAAGCAGTTTTATACCTCACTCAGCATACCCTTAGTGTGGTTCAGAGAGAACAAACGTCATGCCTGTGTCCCTTTACAGTGGGAAAATTGCACGAAAGTTGCTGTTATTGCAGTTAATGACTTTTGTTGTTCTCAGTGCTGCTTTTGGCTTTAAAAGCCTGGAATGGAGCGCTTCTGCTCTGGCAGGAGGGCTGGCAGCCTGGTTGCCCAGCGCCATGTTTATGTTGTTTGCTTGCCGCCATCAAGCAGACACTGCTGCTCCGGGTCGTGTTGCGTGGTCGTTTGCCATTGGCGAAGGGTTAAAAATTATCGTGACGATAATTTTGCTGATTGTGGCGTTAGGGCTGTTTAAAGCCGCGTTTGCTCCACTTGGCTTAACCTATTTAGCGGTGCTGATTGTGCAGATATTGGCACCGACCGTGATTAGCGGCTACCGTACTTAACAGTTATCGTATTTAACGGTTATCGCATTTAACTACAAAAGGGTAAGAGGCATCATGTCTGCATCAGGAGAAATCTCTACTCCAAGGGACTACATAGGACACCATCTGAATAACCTTCAGTTGGACCTGCGTACCTTTGAGTTGGTCAATCCCCACTCACCTGGCCCTGCAACGTTCTGGACGTTGAACATTGACTCTTTGTTCTTCTCTGTCGTGCTGGGGTTAGCTTTTATGTTTGTATTCCGCAAAGTTGCGGCCGGTGCCACCAGTGGCGTGCCTGGTAAATTGCAAACAGCTGTTGAGCTAATTATCGGTTTTGTCGATAACAGCGTTCGGGATATGTACCACGGCAAAAGTAAAGTCATCGCACCATTAGCCCTGACGGTGTTTGTTTGGGTTCTATTGATGAACATGATGGACTTACTGCCAATCGATTTACTGCCTTACATCGGCGAGCATGTCTTTGGATTACCAGCACTTCGTGTGGTTCCTACTGCTGACGTGAGCATTACCTTGTCCATGGCATTGGGTGTATTCATCCTGATCCTGTTCTATAGCATTAAAATGAAAGGTGTAGGTGGCTTCGTAAAAGAATTAACGATGCAGCCGTTCAATCACCCGATATTTATTCCAGTTAACTTAATTCTGGAAGGTGTCAGCCTGCTGTCCAAACCGGTTTCACTCGGTCTGCGACTGTTCGGCAACATGTATGCGGGTGAGTTGATCTTCATCCTGATTGCTGGCCTGTTGCCGTGGTGGTCACAGTGGATGCTCAGTTTACCTTGGGCTATCTTCCACATACTGATTATTACGTTACAAGCCTTTATCTTCATGGTTCTGACGATTGTCTATCTGTCGATGGCGTCCGAAGAGCACTGATTTTCTTATAACACTACTGCGTTTTAACTGAAATAAACTGGAGACTGTCATGGAAAACCTGAATATGGATCTGCTGTACATGGCTGCCGCTATAATGATGGGTTTAGCGGCAATCGGTGCTGCGATCGGTATCGGCATCCTGGGTGGTAAATTTTTGGAAGGCGCTGCACGTCAGCCTGACCTGATTCCTCTGCTGCGTACACAGTTCTTTATCGTCATGGGCCTGGTTGACGCCATCCCTATGATCGCTGTTGGTCTGGGTCTGTACGTGATGTTTGCTGTCGCGTAAGTAGAGTTTTCTCTACTGTGAAACTACACCAAACTATTAACTTTGAAAGAGGCATTGTGCTGTGAATCTTAACGCAACAATCCTCGGCCAGGCCATCGCGTTTGTCCTGTTTGTCCTGTTTTGTATGAAGTACATATGGCCGCCAATTATGGCTGCCATCGAGAAGCGTCAAAAAGAAATTGCTGACGGTCTCTCTTCTGCAGAGCGTGCCAAAAAAGATTTGGACTTAGCGCAAGCCAATGCGACCGACCAACTGAAGAAAGCTAAAGTAGAAGCACAGGTGATCATTGAGCAGGCAAGTAAACGCAAAGCTCAGATCCTTGATGAAGCTAAAGCAGAAGCTGAACAGGAACGTAACAAAATCGTGGCGCAAGCGCAGGCAGAGATCGACGCCGAACGTAAGCGCGCTCGTGAAGAGTTGCGTAAGCAAGTCGCGATGTTGGCTATAGCTGGCGCCGAGAAGATCATCGAACGTTCCGTGGATGAAGCTGCTAACAGCGACATCGTTGATAAACTGGTCGCTGAACTGTAAGGAGGGAGGGGCTGATGTCTGAATTTGTAACTGTAGCTCGCCCCTACGCCAAAGCAGCTTTTGACTTTGCTGTTGAGCACCAAGCGGTTGAGCGTTGGCAGAATATGCTAGCGTTTACTGCCCAAGTGACTCGCAATGAACAAATCGCTGAATTGCTTTCCGGTGCAGTGGCACCAGAAACAATGTCTAAGACGTTTATTGCAGTCTGTGGTGATCAGCTCGATGAATCCGCACAGAACTTCATTCGAGTTATGGCGGAGAATGGCCGTTTACTGGTTCTTCCTGAGGTGTTGGAGCAGTTTATTCAACTGCGTGCCTCACTGGAGTCAACCGTCGACGTCGAAGTGAGCTCAGCGAGTCCACTGAATGACGAACAGCTGGCTAAAATTGCCGCTGCGATGGAAAAACGTCTGTCACGCAAAGTTAAGCTGAATTGCAAAATCGATAAGTCTGTAATGGCCGGCGTAGTAATACGTGCGGGCGATATGGTGATAGATGGCAGCGTTCGCGGTCGTCTAGAACGCCTGGCGGACGTCTTGCAGTCTTAAGGGGACTGGAGCATATGCAACTGAATTCCACCGAAATCAGCGAACTGATCAAGCAGCGCATTGCTCAGTTCAATGTAGTGAGCGAAGCTCACAATGAAGGTACTATTGTTTCCGTCAGTGACGGGATCATCCGTGTACACGGTCTGGCCGATGTCATGCAGGGCGAGATGATCGCACTGCCAGGCAACCGTTACGCAATCGCACTGAACTTGGAGCGTGACTCCGTAGGTGCTGTAGTTATGGGTCCGTACGCCGATCTTGCCGAAGGCATGAAGGTTAAATGTACGGGTCGTATCCTGGAAGTTCCAGTCGGTCGTGGCCTGTTGGGTCGCGTCGTCAACACTCTGGGTGAACCTATCGATGGTAAAGGTCCGGTAGAAAACGACGGCTTCTCAGCTGTTGAAGCTATCGCACCTGGCGTTATCGAACGTCAATCTGTTGATGAACCCGTTCAGACTGGCTATAAGTCAGTCGATGCCATGATCCCAATCGGTCGTGGTCAGCGTGAATTGATCATCGGTGACCGTCAGACAGGTAAAACTGCCCTGGCTATTGATGCGATCATCAACCAGCGCGATTCCGGCATCAAGTGTGTGTATGTTGCTATCGGCCAGAAAGCCTCTACTGTTTCTAACGTAGTGCGTAAACTGGAAGAGCATGGCGCATTGGCTAACACTATTGTGGTTGTCGCTACTGCCTCAGAATCTGCAGCATTACAATACCTGGCACCATACTCCGGTTGTGCCATGGGTGAATATTTCCGCGACCGCGGTGAAGATGCGTTGATTATTTATGATGACCTGTCCAAACAGGCTGTTGCATATCGTCAAATCTCCTTGCTGCTTCGTCGCCCACCAGGCCGTGAAGCTTATCCTGGCGACGTATTCTATCTTCACTCCCGTTTGCTGGAACGTGCTGCGCGTGTTAACGCTGACTACGTTGAAGCCTTTACCAAGGGTGAAGTGAAAGGTAAAACCGGTTCTTTGACCGCTCTGCCAATCATTGAAACTCAAGCAGGGGACGTTTCCGCGTTCGTTCCGACTAACGTAATTTCGATTACCGATGGTCAGATCTTCCTGGAATCCAGCCTGTTTAACGCCGGTATTCGTCCTGCGGTTAACCCAGGTATATCCGTATCCCGTGTGGGTGGTGCAGCGCAGACCAAGATCATGAAAAAACTGTCTGGTGGTATCCGTACCGCACTGGCACAGTATCGTGAACTTGCTGCGTTCTCCCAGTTCGCATCCGATTTGGATGACGCAACACGTAAACAGCTGAGCCATGGTCAGAAAGTGACCGAGCTTCTGAAACAGAAACAGTATGCGCCGATGTCGGTTGCGCAACAGTCTCTGGTTCTGTTCGCAGCTGAACGTGGTTATCTGGGCGATATCGAGTTGGCGAAGGTAGGTAGCTTCGAAGCTGCGCTGTTGGCGTTTGCTGACCGTGAGCACGCCGAACTTCTGCAACAAATCAACCAAACTGGCGCGTATAACGATGAGATCGAGGCCAAGCTGAAAGGCATCCTTGATACATTTAAGGCAACCCAGTCCTGGTAACGCTATACGGCCCTGCTTTTCATTAGGAAAGCAGGCCGTCTGGCAATGAGGAGAAGCAGAAATGGCCGGCGCAAAAGAGATACGTTCTAAGATCGCTAGCGTGCAAAACACGCAAAAGATCACCAAAGCCATGGAGATGGTCGCCGCCTCCAAAATGCGTAAATCGCAAGAACGCATGGCGGCTAGCCGTCCTTATGCAGAAACAATGCGTAGTGTGATTGGTCACCTCGCGTTAGGTAATCTGGAATATAAGCATCCGTACCTGGAAGAGCGCGACGTTAAGCGTGTCGGGTATCTGGTGGTTTCTACAGACCGTGGCTTGTGCGGTGGTTTGAACATTAACCTGTTCAAAAAACTGTTGTCTGAGATGAAAGGTTGGTCTGAAAAAGGCGTTGAATGTGATTTAGCGCTGATCGGGTCAAAAGCGGCTTCTTTCTTTGGTTCCGTGGGCGGCAAGATTGTTGCTCAGGTGACTGGCATGGGGGATAACCCTTCTCTGTCAGAGCTTATCGGGCCGGTTAAAGTCATGCTGCAAGCCTATGATGAAGGTCGTCTGGATAAACTGTATATAGTGAATAACAAGTTTATCAATACGATGTCTCAGGAACCACGGATCATGCAGCTACTCCCTCTTCCGCAGGCGGAAGATGGTGAGCTGAAGAAGAAATCCTGGGATTACCTGTATGAACCCGATCCTAAAGCACTGCTGGATACCCTCCTGCGCCGCTATGTGGAATCGCAGGTTTATCAGGGCGTCGTTGAAAACCTGGCCAGCGAACAGGCCGCGCGAATGGTAGCGATGAAAGCCGCCACCGATAACGGCGGTAGTCTGATCAAAGAGCTGCAGTTGGTTTACAACAAGGCTCGTCAGGCCAGCATCACTCAGGAACTCACCGAGATCGTCGGGGGAGCCTCCGCGGTTTAACCAGGTTATTACCCTAAATAGTTCAGATTGCAGGAAGGCAGCCAATGCATCAGCAACTTGAAATATGACGGGTAAACGTATTACGTAGAGGATTCAAGATGGCTACTGGAAAGATTATCCAGGTAATCGGCGCCGTAGTGGACGTCGAATTCCCCCAAGACGCTGTACCAAAAGTGTACAACGCCCTTGAGGTTGAAGGCACAGCTCAGAAGCTGGTGCTGGAAGTTCAGCAACAGCTGGGCGGTGGTGTTGTTCGTTGTATCGCAATGGGCTCTTCCGATGGTCTGAGCCGCGGGTTGAAAGTCATCAACCTGGAACACCCAATTGAAGTGCCGGTGGGTAAATCAACTCTGGGCCGTATCATGAACGTATTGGGTGACCCAATCGACATGAAAGGTCCTATCGGTGAAGAAGAGCGTTGGGCAATCCACCGCGAAGCGCCTTCTTACGAAGAGCTTGCCAGCTCGCAAGATCTGTTAGAAACCGGTATCAAGGTAATGGATCTGATTTGTCCGTTCGCTAAGGGCGGTAAAGTCGGTCTGTTCGGTGGTGCGGGTGTGGGTAAAACAGTCAACATGATGGAGCTGATTCGTAATATTGCGATTGAGCACTCAGGTTATTCTGTATTTGCCGGTGTGGGTGAGCGTACTCGTGAGGGTAACGACTTCTACCACGAGATGACTGACTCCAACGTTCTGGACAAAGTATCCTTGGTTTATGGCCAGATGAATGAGCCACCAGGTAACCGTCTGCGCGTTGCACTGACCGGCTTGACCATGGCGGAGAAATTCCGTGATGAAGGTCGTGATGTACTGTTATTCATCGATAACATCTATCGTTATACCCTGGCCGGTACAGAGGTATCTGCACTGCTAGGTCGTATGCCATCAGCGGTAGGCTATCAGCCAACGCTGGCAGAAGAGATGGGTGTGTTGCAGGAACGTATCACTTCCACCAAGACGGGTTCAATCACCTCCGTACAGGCCGTTTACGTACCTGCGGATGACTTGACTGACCCATCACCAGCAACCACCTTTGCTCACTTGGATGCAACCGTCGTTCTGAGTCGTCAAATCGCCTCTTTGGGTATTTACCCAGCGGTTGACCCACTTGACTCCACCAGCCGTCAGCTCGATCCGCTGGTTGTTGGTCAGGAGCACTACGATGTAGCGCGTGGCGTGCAGTCTATTCTGCAACGTTACCAGGAGCTGAAAGATATTATCGCTATCTTGGGTATGGACGAGTTGTCAGAAGATGACAAACTGGTTGTATCCCGTGCGCGTAAAATCCAGCGCTTCCTGTCTCAACCGTTCTTCGTGGCAGAAGTCTTTACCGGTTCTCCGGGCAAGTTCGTGTCGCTGAAAGATACCATTCGTGGTTTCAAAGGCATCATGAACGGCGACTACGACCACCTGCCGGAACAGGCGTTCTACATGGTTGGCACCATTGAAGAAGCAGTGGAAAAAGCCAAGAAACTGTAACGCTGTTGACTGGAGGGTGACATGGCTGCAATGACTTACCATCTGGATGTTGTGAGCGCAGAGAAAAAGATGTTCTCTGGCGTGGTGCAAAAGATTCAGGTGACGGGTAGTGAAGGTGAACTGGGGATTTTCCCTGGCCATGCCCCACTGCTCACTGCCATTAAGCCTGGCATGATACGTATCGTTAAGCAGTTCGGTGAGGAAGAGTTTATCTATCTTTCTGGCGGCATCCTTGAGGTGCAACCGAGTGTTGTGATCGTATTGGCTGACACTGCTATTCGTGGGCAGGATCTGGACGAAGCTAAGGCGCTGGAATCTAAGCGCAAAGCAGAAGCCCATATCAATAACTCCCATGGTGATGTCGACTATGCTCAGGCATCCGCTGAATTGGCGAAAGCGATTGCGAAATTACGCGTAATCGAATTGACCAGGAAAGCGATGTAATTTTATATCATGTGGCTTTTTAGATTTTCCTTACGGATATCTGATCGGCAACGCACTGATTTATAAATTATTGTCTATAGAATGCCAGTCAGTAAGCTGATTGGCATTTTTTTATCCCCACTTTGCAGAGCCGCGAAGAATCCCCCAACCTACTGTCTGAAGCTCGCCCCTCAATCACCTATTCTGTGCTTAATTAATCCTAAGCTAAACTAAAAGAGTTTCTTTCTGAAAACTTCTTGTTTCTTGACGTAAAATAAGTGGTTAATAGCCTGAATGAGTGAATGTAATTTGACAAAAAGAGGGCAGAAAACGTCGCTGATCGCAGACACTTTTTGCCACATTTTTTCGTTACATGGTCAGTGGCTACAACCCTTTAATCATGCGGGTTGAGTCCATTTTTCGTTGAGAAATATGTAGTAATTATTTCGCCAAACAGGTTTACTTCCGTCTATTAAATTGGAGTTATCAGGTTGCTTATGTCTAACAGCTCAATGAGTGTAGTCATCCTTGCCGCAGGTAAGGGAACTCGCATGTATTCCGACCTTCCTAAGGTGTTACACCCATTGGCAGGTAAGCCGATGGTTCAGCATGTTATTGATGCGGCCATGAAGCTGGGCGCACAAAATGTCCATTTGGTATACGGACACGGTGGCGAGTTGCTGAAAAAGAGGCTGTCTGATCCCTCCTTGAACTGGGTATTGCAGGCGGAACAGCTTGGTACAGGGCATGCAATGCAGCAAGCCGCACTACATTTTTCTGATGATGAAGATGTGTTGATGCTATACGGCGATGTGCCGTTGATCTCTGTTGATACTCTGCAACGCCTGTTGGCCGCTAAGCCGCAAGGTGGCATTGGCTTGTTGACGGTGAAGCTGGATGACCCAAGTGGCTATGGCCGCATTGTGCGTGAAAATGGTGATGTGGTGGGGATCGTTGAGCATAAAGATGCCAGCGATGCACAGCGCGAGATCAATGAAATCAACACCGGAATACTGGTGGCGAATGGGCGTGACTTAAAACGTTGGTTATCGCGGTTAGATAATAACAATGCTCAGGGTGAGTTTTATATCACCGATATTATTGCTATGGCCCATGCTGATGGACAGAAGATTGCTACCGTCCATCCTACTCGTCTGAGTGAGGTTGAAGGCGTCAATAACCGCCTGCAATTGGCGACTCTTGAGCGGGTATTCCAGTGCGAACAAGCAGAAAAACTGTTGTTAGCGGGGGTTATGTTACTGGACCCTGCGCGCTTTGATTTGCGCGGAGAATTAACACATGGGCGCGATATCACTATCGACACCAATGTCATCATTGAAGGCCGTGTGACTTTAGGTGATCGGGTTCGTATTGGTACTGGATGTGTGCTGAAAAATTGTGTTATTGGCGATGATTCAGAAATCAGCCCTTACACGGTTTTGGAGGACTCTCGTCTGGATGCCGGCTGTACTGTTGGCCCATTTGCCCGCTTGCGCCCAGGGGCTGAGTTAGCGGAAGGCGCACACGTCGGTAACTTTGTTGAAATCAAGAAAACCCGTCTGGGCAAAGGCTCGAAAGCGGGTCATCTCTCCTATTTAGGTGATGCTGAAATTGGTTCTGGCGTAAATATCGGCGCAGGGACCATAACTTGCAACTATGATGGAGCTAATAAGTTTAAAACGATTATTGGCGATAATGTCTTTGTTGGCTCTGATACTCAGCTGGTGGCTCCCGTTACTGTTGCTAATGGTGTCACCATCGCTGCGGGGACGACCGTGACCCGTGATATCGCTGAAGATGAGTTAGTCCTCAGCCGTGTTAAGCAGGTACATGTTCAGGGCTGGCAACGTCCGGTGAAGAAAAAATAACTATTTAAAACAGCCCCTTTAAGGTGAAGTCTTCTGCTTTGAAGGGGTGTTTTGCCCTGTATTTTTGGCCAATATATTCAAGCTGAGAATACAGACCAAAACATAATAATCCCCAACTCTACAGGCTCGGGGAACCCGGAAAATCCGGAAAATCAGGTCACTGACATCGACAAGGTTCTAACAGAACCTTACATAGGAATAAAACAGATGTGTGGAATAGTTGGCGCAGTAGCGCAACGTGATATCGCTGAGATTCTGATCGAAGGTTTACGTCGTCTTGAATACCGTGGCTATGACTCTGCGGGTTTAGCCGTGGTTGATGCTGAAGGTCACATGACCCGTTTACGTCGGGTGGGTAAAGTTCAGGCACTATCTGACGCGGCCGAAAATCAGGTACTGCATGGTGGTACTGGGATTGCACATACCCGCTGGGCTACCCATGGTGAGCCATCAGAAGCGAATGCGCACCCTCATGTTTCTGACTATATCTCCGTGGTTCACAACGGCATTATTGAAAACCACGAACCTTTACGTGAATTATTGATTGGCCGTGGTTATCGTTTCAGCTCTGAAACTGATACTGAAGTTATTGCTCACTTGGTACATTGGGAGCAAAAACAGGGTGGTTCGTTGCTGGAAGTCGTTAAGCGCGTCATCCCGCAATTACGTGGCGCTTACGGTGCTGTGGTGATGGATAGTCGTGATCCAAGCCGCCTGGTCGCTGCCCGCTCAGGTAGCCCATTGGTGATCGGTTGTGGCGTTGGCGAAAACTTTATCGCCTCAGACCAGCTGGCCCTGCTGCCAGTGACTCGCCGCTTTATCTTCCTGGAAGAGGGTGATGTCGTTGAGGTCACTCGTCGCAGCATCGAGATTTTTGATAAGCAGGGCAATGCGATTGAGCGCCCTGAAATCGAATCTCAAGTGCAATACGATGCCGGTGATAAAGGTGTGTACCGCCACTACATGCAGAAAGAGATTTATGAGCAGCCAATGGCGATTAAAAATACGCTGGAAGGCCGCTTAAATCATGGTGCGATTGATCTCTCTGAGCTTGGTCCAAAAGCTGATGCTCTGCTGGCTAATGTGCAGCATATTCAAATCATTGCCTGTGGGACTTCTTACAACTCCGGTATGGTTTCGCGTTATTGGTTCGAGTCATTGGCTGGTGTGCCTTGCGACGTGGAAATTGCGTCGGAATTCCGTTACCGCAAATCAGCTGTGCGCCCTAACAGCCTGTTGATCACTCTGTCTCAATCGGGTGAAACCGCCGATACATTGGCTGCTCTGCGCTTATCAAAAGAGTTGGGGTATTTAGGTTCATTAGCAATTTGTAACGTAGCCGGCTCCTCACTGGTGCGTGAATCAGATTTAGCGTTAATGACTAAAGCGGGTACTGAGATTGGCGTAGCCTCAACCAAAGCCTTCACCACTCAATTGACAGTTTTACTGATGCTGGTGGGTCGTATTGGTAAGCTGAAAGGCGCTGATGCCAGCCTGGAACAGAATATTGTTCATGCGCTACAGGCACTGCCTGCCCGTATTGAGCAAATGCTGTCTCTGGATAAAACCATTGAAGCGCTGGCTGAAGGTTTCTCCGATAAGCACAATGCATTGTTCCTTGGCCGTGGTGATCAATACCCGATCGCGATGGAAGGTGCATTGAAACTGAAAGAGATCTCCTATATTCATGCGGAAGCTTATGCGGCCGGTGAATTGAAACATGGGCCATTGGCATTGATTGATGCTGATATGCCGGTCATTGTGGTCGCACCAAACAATGAATTGTTGGAAAAACTGAAATCCAACATTGAGGAAGTGCGCGCACGTGGTGGCCTGCTGTATGTGTTTGCTGATCAAGATGCCGGTTTCACTGATAGCGAAGGGATGAAAATCATTCAGTTGCCTCACGTGGAAGAGATTATTGCCCCTATTTTCTACACTGTGCCGCTACAGCTATTGTCCTATCACGTCGCCTTAATTAAGGGCACTGATGTGGATCAGCCACGTAACCTGGCAAAATCAGTCACGGTTGAATAATTCGCGATAACTATTCCATAGGTGTTGTGGGATAACAAAAGAGTTATCGATCTTAAAACCCGGTATGTTGGTTAAAAAGCATACCGGGTTTTTTATGATTAATTTAAGTTGCCTGTCAGGCGACGATGAAAATCGCTGCTGCGCATATCCAGCCCTTCAATAGTTACCCTGGCCCCATGACGTTGATAGCGATACTCAATGCCATCCAAAGCGGCAACAGTAGAAGCATCCCAAATCTGCGCATGTGTGAGGTCAATAATGACTTTTTTAGGATCATGGGCATAATCGAAATGCTCGAACAGGTCGTTACTACTGGCAAAAAATAGTGGGCCGCGCACGGTATAGCGCACACTTTCTCCATCATCACTTATTGTCCGCTCGGCGTGGATCACATGGGCGATACGGCGGGCGAACAGCACCATGGCAACGATAACTCCAGCCAGTACCCCCAGCGCGAGGTTACTGGTCCATACTGTCACCACCACAGTGAGCACCATCACCCATGTTTCTGACCAGGGCATCCGTTTTAGGGTCGCCGGTTGTAGGCTGTGCCAGTTAACGGTTTTCACCGCGACCACCATCATGATACCTGCGAGCACCACCATCGGGATCTGTGCCAGCAGATTGCTCAGGCCAGTGACGAGCAGCAGTAAGACGATAGCTGCTGCGACAGTTGAAACGCGACTCCGGGCTTTGCCTAACTCAACATTGACAATGGTTTGACCAATCATCGCACAACCGGCAATGCCGCCATAAAAACCAGCAAGAATATTACCGACCCCGAGACCCCAGGACTCTCGACGCTTACTGGATGGCGTATCAGTGATGTCATCGACCAGTTTCGCCGTTAACAGTGACTCCATCAGCCCGACAAAGGCGATACTCAAGGCTGTAGGCCATATGATTTGTAGTGTTTGCCAGTTCAGCGGAACCAAAAGCTGAGTGAACCCCGGTAAACCGGGAGTCATCGGCCCCTCATCACCCACGTTAGGTAGTCGGTAACCCATCAACAAGGCAACAGCAGTGACGACCAGGATCGCGATAAGTGGCGAAGGGACTGTTTTGAGGATGCGCGGGAGTAGCAAAACAATGAGCAGGGTAATAATAAGCATCACCCATACCATTCCCGACTGCCCCCAGACGTGCGGCACCTGAGCAAAAAATATCAGGATGCCCAGCGCATTTACAAAACCAATCATCACCGAGCGGGGAATGTAGCGCATCATGCGAGACAGGCCGGTGATACCGAACAGGATTTGAATGACGCCTCCGATCACTACCGCTGGCAGAATGTATTCGACGCCATGTGCATGAACCATCGGGCCTATAACCAGTGCGACTGAACCGGCGGCAGCGGTGACCATTGCAGGGCGGCCACCCAAAATAGAGAGTGTCAGACATAATACAATCGACGCGACCAGACTCACTTTCGGATCGACACCGGCAATGACAGAGAATGAGATCACTTCAGGAATGAGTGCGAGCGCCGTCACAATCCCGGCCAAACACTCACGCGTCATTAATTTGGGTGATTTCAACACCTGCACTACGCGCAACACATCGCCAGACTCTTCGGCGCTAGTGAGGTTGTTATTGTTACTCATTATTTTTCAGTCTCTTATCATGATTTATCAGGTAAATCTTACCGAGTATTGGCAGGAGTTCTCAGCAGTTAAAACCTCGTAGTGTTGCCAAACTCGTAACACTATTTGCGACCATTATTCATAAAATAGCAAAATACGCATATTACTCGCATTTCGTTTCATTGCTGCTATCCCGCGTGGCGGCCATACTATTTTTCGTCGAATAACTTAATTATCGTGTTGGCTACTCAAACAGAGTTGGTATAAAAATAGATGCTAATCATTAGGTTACTTACATTTCTGTTGATTGTCATATAACTGAAATATTACGTACATTTTTCTGTCATTAAAGTGCCCTATTTTCCCTCCTGCACCATACTTAATCTGATGAAAACAATTTAGAGTTAATTCTAATATCCCATTAGGAGGGATTATGAAACTGATGCGTACCACCGTAGCCAGCATTGTGGCAGCGACTTTATCTATGACAACCCTGTCCGCGTTCGCTGCTGCAAGCCTGACAGGTGCAGGTGCGACATTCCCCGCGCCGGTGTATGCCAAGTGGGCAGATTCTTATCAGAAAGAAACAGGTAACAAAGTTAACTATCAGGGGATCGGCTCTTCCGGTGGTGTGAAACAGATTATCGCCAACACGGTTGATTTCGGTGCCTCTGATGCGCCATTAGCAGACGAAAAACTGGCTGCTGAAGGTTTGTTCCAATTCCCGACAGTGATTGGCGGTGTGGTACTGGCCGTGAATATCCCTGGCATTAAATCCGGTGAACTGACATTAGATGGTAAAACACTGGGTGATATCTATCTGGGCAATGTTAAAAAGTGGAATGACCCGGCAATCGTTAAATTGAACCCAGGTGTTAAATTACCTGATCAAAATATCGCGGTGGTTCGTCGTGCTGACGGTTCTGGCACCTCATTCGTTTTCACCAGCTATCTGGCGAAAGTGAATGCAGATTGGAAAGAGAAAGTGGGCGCAGGCTCTACAGTTAACTGGCCAACCGGTTTAGGTGGCAAAGGTAACGACGGTATCGCTGCTTTCGTTCAGCGTCTGCCGGGTGCCATTGGTTATGTGGAATACGCTTACGCCAAACAGAATAACCTGGCTTACACCAAACTGGTTTCTGCTGATGGAAAACCGGTTAGCCCGACTGAGCAGAGCTTTAGTGCAGCGGCTAAAGGTGTAGACTGGAGCAAAACCTTCGCTCAAGACTTAACCAATCAGAAAGGTGATGATGTATGGCCAATTACCTCAACAACCTTCATTTTGGTGCACAAAGTGCAGAAAAATGCAGCTAACGGCACTGAAGTTCTGAAGTTCTTTGATTGGGGTTATACGCACGGTGCTAAGCAAGCTAACGCGCTGGATTACGCCACACTGCCAGCCGAAGTTGTTGAGCAAGTCCGTGCTGCCTGGAAGACTCAGATTAAAGACAGTAACGGCAAACCAATCTTCTGATTGAAGTTAGTTTTCCCTGTAATAAGTTATTTATAAAATTACCTTATACCCAAAGTCATTGGAGTTGCAGGTAGGCGGCAATTGAGCTAATCCCGATGAGCTTACTGGTGTAAGTGATTCGGGTTAGTGAACGCAGCCAACACCCCTGCGGCTTCAAGTACTAAGGGGGTATAACACTCAGATGAGAAGAGAGTCTATGGCTGACAAGCCGACGATCAAAGCACCGAGTCGATACGGTGACATCATTTTCAGTGCGCTAGTTAAACTGGCTGCGCTGATTACCCTATTTCTGCTAGGCGGCATCATCATTTCACTGATTGTTGCCTCCTGGCCTAGCATCGAGAAGTTTGGTTGGGCCTTCCTGTGGACCAAAGAGTGGGATGCCCCGGCGGAACAGTTTGGTGCCTTAGTGCCAATTTATGGCACTGTGGTCACCTCGGTGATTGCCCTGATCATTGCAGTTCCGGTCAGTTTTGGTATCGCCTTGTTCTTAACTGAATTGGCGCCAAACTGGTTAAAACGCCCGCTCGGTATCGCAATCGAACTGTTAGCGGCGATCCCCAGTATTGTTTATGGCATGTGGGGCTTGTTTGTCTTCGCGCCCCTTTTTGCCCGCTATTTCCAGGAACCGGTCGGCAACGTAATGTCCGGCATCCCGATCGTGGGGGTACTGTTCTCTGGCCCCGCATTCGGGATCGGCATTCTGGCCGCGGGTGTCATCTTAGCCATCATGATTATTCCTTACATTGCCGCGGTGATGCGCGATGTGTTTGAACAAACGCCGGTGATGATGAAAGAGTCCGCTTACGGCATTGGCTGCACCACCTGGGAAGTTATCTGGCGCATTGTGCTGCCTTATACCAAAAACGGGGTTATTGGTGGCGTGATGTTGGGGCTGGGCCGTGCATTAGGGGAGACCATGGCGGTGACCTTTATTATCGGCAACACCTATCAGCTCGACAGTTTCTCACTGTTTATGCCCGGTAACAGCATTACCTCGGCGTTGGCGAATGAGTTTGCCGAAGCTGAGTCTGGCCTGCACACCGCAGCATTGATGGAGTTGGGGCTGATCTTATTCGTCATTACCTTTATCGTGCTGGCTTTATCTAAGCTAATGATTCTGCGTCTGGCTAAGAAAGAGGGGCGTTAAGATGGCGACGATGGATATGCAAAGTGATGCGACGCTGATGGAAACCCGCCGTAAAAAGCAGGCATGGCGTCGTCAAAAGAACCGAATTGCTTTATTGCTTTCAATGGCGACGATGGCGTTTGGTCTGTTCTGGTTAGTGTGGATTCTGTTCTCGACCGTCACCAAAGGTATTGATGGAATGTCGCTGGCGCTGTTTACCGAGATGACACCACCACCTAATACCGCAGGCGGCGGTTTGGCGAATGCGATTGCCGGTAGTGGGTTGTTAATTCTATGGGCGACAGTGATTGGTACGCCACTGGGTATCATGGCGGGGATCTATCTGGCCGAATATGGGCGTAAATCCTGGCTGGCGGAGATCACCCGCTTTATCAATGACATTCTGTTATCAGCCCCCTCTATCGTGGTCGGCCTGTTTGTCTACACCATCGTGGTTGCCAAGATGGAGCACTTCTCCGGTTGGGCGGGGGTAATTGCACTGGCGCTATTACAAGTGCCGATTGTTATCCGCACCACCGAGAATATGTTGAAGCTGGTGCCGGACAGCCTGCGTGAAGCCGCTTATGCACTGGGAACACCGAAGTGGCGCATGATTTCGGCCATTACGCTGAAAGCCTCTATCTCCGGTATTTTGACCGGTATCTTATTGGCGGTGGCGCGTATTGCTGGCGAAACGGCACCTTTGCTGTTCACCTCGCTCTCCAACCAGTTCTGGAGTACCGATTTGACTCGGCCAATTGCTAACTTGCCGGTCACCATCTTTAAGTTTGCCATGAGTCCATTTGCCGAATGGCAACAACTGGCCTGGGCCGGGGTGCTGCTGATTACCCTGTGTGTACTGTTACTGAATATTCTGGCTCGCGTTGTTTTCGCTAAGAAAAAGTATTAATTGGCTGAGAGAACATCAGCTATTAGCAATAGAAAATACCGATTCGCCAATAAATTCCAAAATGCGGCTCCGGCGGCATTGGCTAAAAGAGAGAAGTCTTGATGAGTATGGCTACTGACAGCAACAACAGCAAAATTCAGGTTCGCGATCTGAACTTCTACTATGGCAAATTCCATGCGCTGAAGAATATCTCGCTGGATATTGCCAAAAACCAGGTCACAGCATTTATCGGCCCATCAGGTTGCGGTAAATCGACACTGCTGCGTACATTTAACAAAATGTATCAGTTGTATCCGGATCAGCGAGCTGAAGGCGACATCTTGCTGGATGGCCAGAATATCCTGACCGACAAACAAGATATTGCGTTGTTGCGGGCGAAAGTGGGCATGGTTTTCCAAAAACCGACGCCATTCCCCATGTCGATTTACGATAACATCGCTTTTGGTGTAAAACTGTTTGAAAACCTGTCTCGCGCGGATATGGATGAGCGGGTGCAATGGGCGCTAACCAAAGCGGCACTGTGGAATGAAACCAAAGATAAGCTGCACCAGAGCGGTTATAGTTTGTCCGGTGGACAGCAGCAGCGCCTCTGTATTGCGCGCGGTATCGCAATCCGCCCGGATGTGTTGCTGCTTGATGAGCCTTGCTCGGCGCTTGATCCAATCTCCACTGGCCGAATTGAAGAGCTGATCAGTGAATTGAAGTCTGATTACACGGTGGTGATTGTGACCCACAACATGCAACAGGCGGCCCGTTGCTCAGATCACACTGCATTTATGTATTTGGGTGAGTTAATTGAATTCAGTGATACCGATACACTGTTTACTGCGCCACAGCAGAAACAGACGGAAGATTATATTACCGGTCGCTATGGTTGATAGGCCTATCCCCGTCATACTTCAAGCTGCATGTGCATTGGCTGCTTTCGTTCACCCCAGTCACTTACTTGAGTAAGTGACTGGGAATGCGCTCAATTGCCGCCCTCCTGCAACTCGAATTATTTAGGGTATATATCAATTTCTACTATTTATATGTACGGGAAGTATCATGGATAACCTGAATCTAAATAAACATATTTCCGGCCAGTTCAACGCAGAACTTGAGCATATCCGCACCCAGGTTTTAACTATGGGTGGGCTGGTGGAACAACAATTATCTGACGCCATCACCGCCATGCATAATCAGGACGGTGAGTTAGCCAAGCAGGTCATTGCTGGCGATAAAAAGGTCAATATGATGGAAGTAGCCATTGATGAAGCCTGTGTGCGCATCATTGCCAAACGTCAGCCAACCGCCAGTGATTTGCGGTTAGTGATGGCGATCATCAAGACTATTTCTGAGCTGGAGCGTATTGGTGATGTGGCGGATAAAATCTGCCGCACCGCATTGGAAAAATTCTCCCATCAGCATCAGCCTTTGTTGGTCAGCCTGGAGTCATTAGGTCGCCACACGGTGCAGATGTTGCATGATGTGCTGGATGCTTTCGCGCGCATGGATTTGGATGAGGCTATCCGGATTTATCGCGAAGATAGGAAGGTCGATCAGGAGTATGAGGGCATCGTGCGCCAATTGATGACCTATATGATGGAAGATCCGCGCACCATCCCCAGTGTGCTGACCGCGCTATTCTGCGCCCGCTCGATTGAGCGCATCGGCGACCGCTGCCAAAATATTTGTGAATTCATTTTCTACTTCGTCAAAGGGCATGATTTCCGCCACCTGGGCGGTGATGACTTAGAGAAACTGCTCTCCAATAAGAGTGAAAAATAATATATCCCCCAATCAGGCTGTGTATTGATACTTGATTGGGGGATGACTTTTACTAGACCAGAACACTTTAGTGAATATCATCCCGCCACTTGCATTATCCTCTAGGCTATTATCCAAAAACGTTAATTCCACATTGTTTTGTATTTGTTTATATTTCGCCATCAATTGATTGACATAATGCCATAGTCTTATGCTTATTTGTGTGGGTGTTGTTTTTGAGTGAATGTTTTTATGGAAATACAATTTCCGCTGCAATGGAAAACTATTTTCCGGGTTAAATTTAAAACTCAACTCAATTTCAGATCACATAAATTCATATCACTATTAATGCGTTTTTACACTGGGCGGGATAAGTGAACATGCGTCTGTATATACCAAAAAATGTGGCTCTTAGCCTGTTGTGGGTGCTATGGGGTGCAGCTTTAGTGGGTTATATGGTCTACAATTTATTTTTTTATCTTCTTCTTGCGCCTACTTTATTCCTCATTTTTATTCTGATAACTATTATGTTTAAAAAGAAAGAAAACAGTCATAACACGGTGTCTACAATGGTCAACTCTTCTCTACAATCCAATACACCACTATCTAACTCACCATCAGACTCAGTGAAGACCAACACGATTATCGCGGCGGGAACAAAAATAAAAGGAGATATTAATCTTGATGGTGATATTCAAATCTACGGTATGGTGAATGGGAATATTACGGTAAATGAAGGCACGATAAGGTTGATGCGCAGTGGCCAAATTGAAGGGAATTTAACGGCTCCCAACATGACGGTTGATGGGCGCATTGATGGTGTTTGTATTTCCGATCATCTGGAAATTTTAGAGAATGGCCGCTTAAACGGCATTGTAAAAGGCAGTAATTTCTCCATTAAAAAAGGCGGCATTTTTATTGGTCAGTCAGAGATTACGGAAGAGTCAGTTAGTCTGCCTCGAAAAGTCAAATCTGCAGTCATGGAGAGTCAGGAAAAACCCAAAGCAGCAGTGGCAATACCTGATGCCCCTGATGACAGTAAATAATTCTGCCTGATGACATTTTTCAAACATATGGTAATGACACGACTAGGTCGAAATGTGCGGCTACAATCGTGTCATTAGCCCATGAGAGCAGAATGAATATTCACTGTTTTTATATGGATAAATTGAAGTGGAGGTTTTATGGGCACCCCATCCTCCGGCGTTTCACTTACCATATATCCCGCTCTCTTTCCCAATATAATTAGTCTCATTCACTGAGATTAATTAGTTATAAATATATCGTTTTATATTATTTCCTGACCTAACGATGAGTTGCTAGCTTATGCATATCGCAACATCTCAATCATCTTAGGAGCTTTCAATGAAGCAATCTCTGACCACCAAAAAAAGCGCTTTGGCATTAACCTTGCTAGCTGGTCTGGCGACACTTTCTGCTGCAGCTCACGCCGATAAGTTAGATGACATCAAGCAAGCGGGTGTGGTGCGGATTGCCGTTTTTGATAGCAACCCCCCATTCGGCTATATCGATCCGCAGAGTAAAAAACTGGTGGGCTATGATGTGGATGTGGCGAACGCGATTGCCAAAGATTTAGGGGTAAAAGTGGAACTGCGGGCAACTAACCCGGCTAACCGTATTCCACTGCTGACCTCGAAGAAAGTCGATCTGATTGCGGCCAACTTCACCATCACTGATGAGCGCGCCAAGGAAGTTAACTTCAGCCTGCCCTATTTTGCCACCGGTCAGAAATTTATCGCCCATAAAGGGGTGCTGAAAACGCCGGAAGATATCCGCAAATTACGTATCGGCGCCGATAAAGGCACGGTGCAGGAGATCACTCTGCGTGAGCACTACCCCACAGCAAAAGTGATCTCTTATGATGATACACCACTGGCATTTACTGCCCTGCGTAATGGTAACGTTCAAGCCATCACTCAGGATGATGCAAAATTAGTGGGGCTGCTGGGTAACTTGCCTGCGGCACAAAAAGCAGATTTTGAGATTTCACCCTTTAGTATCACCAAAGAGTATCAGGGCGTGGGTATTCCTAAGGGCGAAGAGCGCTTAACCGCAACAGTGAACGAAACACTGGTTAAACTGGAAAAAGAGGGCGAAGCGGCAAAAATTTATGACCGCTGGTTCGGGCCGGCAACCAATGCCGCTCAGCCAAGAGGTGAGTTTAAATTTGCACCTTTAGATCAACAACCTAAAGCCTGATTTCGCGTGGAACACCAAGGCCCTGCATGATGATCATGCGGGGCTGTTTGCATTACAACGGGTATAGAGATATATGAATCTACATCATCTCACCGACTGGCTGCTAGCCCCGCAATATCTCGGCTGGCTGTGGAGCGGTTTCCTGCTTACCTTGTGGATCTCCGCCTGCACCGTGGTGGCCTCGACGCTATTGGGCTTTTTACTGGCAGCGGCCAGAGATAGCGAAAATAGAGCGCTACAGTGGTTTGCCATGGGGTACAGCACTCTATTTCGCAATACGCCGCTGTTGATCCAGCTGTTCTTTTGGTACTTTGCCGCCAGCCAACTCCTGCCCGCCAGTTGGATCCCCTGGCTGAACTCTTCCCATGAAATCACTCTGCTCGGGTTAACCCTGAACTGGCCCTCTTTTGAGTTTTTAGCCGGTTTTATCGGGCTGACCCTCTACTCCACGGCGTTTATTGCTGAGGAGCTGCGAGCTGGTATCAGCGGGGTGGCGAAAGGGCAAAAATATGCCGCCCATGCGCTGGGGCTAACGGGCTGGCAATCGATGCGCCATGTGGTGTTGCCACAGGCGTTGAAAATCGCGATGCCGCCATTGCTGGGCCAATATATGAATATTATTAAAAACTCCTCTTTGGCGATGGCGATTGGTGTGGCCGAACTCTCCTATGCATCCCGTCAGGTGGAAACCGAGACATTGCGGACGTTTCAGGCATTTGGCGTAGCAACGGTGCTGTATATCGCCATTATTGCGCTGATCGAGGCGTGGGGTATGTGGCGTCAACAACGAACTGCCATCAGAGGGCATTAAGATGGATTTTACGATTATTGCCGATAACTGGAGCTATCTGCTGTGGGGCACCTATCCGGATGGCCCGCTGGGTGGGGCGGCATTAACTGTGCTGATCAGCATCATGGCGGGGGTCGCTTCCGCTATTTTAGGCACTCTATTGGGGGTGGCGCTGGCGATGTCTCGTGGTGTCTGGGCGGGCATATTGGCGGCTGTTTTAGGTTTTTTCCGTGCTATTCCCGTGATTATGCTGATTTTTTGGACCTATTTCCTGCTGCCGATCGTGTTTGGCGTGGATATTCCCGAAATCACCACCGTGGTGTGTGCGCTGGCGTTGATTGCATCCGCCTATCTGGCTCACGCAGTGAAAGCCGGAATTGTGGCGATCGGTGCGGGTCAGTGGCAGGCGGGTCTGTCACTCGGCTTTAACCGCTGGCAAGTTTTAGGGTTTGTGGTGCTGCCGCAAGCCCTGCGCATGATGGTGCCATCATTTATTAATCAATGGATCTCATTGATTAAAGATACCTCGTTGGCTTATATCGTCGGGGTGAATGAGCTGACGTTTTTGGCGACTCAGGTCAATAATCGCAGCATGGTTTACCCGATGGAAGTGTTTCTGTTTGTGGCGCTGGTCTACTTTGTTCTCTGTCTGGCGCTGGATCTACTGGCGAATGGCCTTAACCGCCGTTTCAGCCCGCAACACGTCATTAAGCAGCAAAGCGCCATTAAAGGTGCATGGCGCTGGTGGCGAAATAAAGTGGCACTGCCAGTCACTAGTCGTGGGTGATACGCCAGCCTTTTTCACGCCATAAATCAGGTAGTTGCTGCATATCATCGAACATGGTGACTAGCGGGTGGTGGATCGGCTGATTGTGCGGATCGGCGCAGTAGTAAAAGACCGGAATACCTGCCGCGATCCCGGCGTGTGTTCCGGCAGCGGAGTCTTCCACCAGAATGCAGCGCTCAGACGCGACCTGCATCTCTTTCGCTGCATGGTAAATCAGCGCCGGATCGGGCTTCCAGCGTTGAATGTCGTAGCCGCTATAGAGCCTATCTTCAAAGAAGGGGCGCAAGCCCGTCAGGCCAAGGGAGTGCTGCATCTTGCTCACCGGCCCGTTGGATACCACACAAACCGGCAGCGTAATTTGCTCTAGCAGCGCCTTTGCACCGGCGATCGGTTGCAATTGGGCATCAAATAAGCGGGCGACTTCTGCGCGATAGAGTTTTTCCAGTGTTTCAATCGGTTGGTTCAGGCCGTTCTCTTTGCTCACCAACGCGACGATCTCATTCAATTTCACGCCTTTAAAGCGCTTAATCACCTGCTCCAGTGATAAGTGAATGTCGTAATGGGCAAACATCACCACATAAGCCTGGCAGCACAGCACTTCGCTATCCACCAGGGTGCCATCGCAATCGAACATTACGCAATCTATCTGGTTCACTCAATTTCCTTATTTTCGTATCTATATAATCGAGACTTACCCCCTACTTACTTTAATCATCCTGGCTCAGAATGCGATACATAATTACCCTGCTAGCAATATAACGAATATTAAACGAATAAAATTCAATGCGTTGAGTGATGAGGGTTAGCACCATGCAGATGTTGCGCAACAGAGGCGATAAAAAACAGACAAAAAAGAGTGTGATCCCGCTCTTAAGATTGGTTTTTTGTTATAGGATGTTCCCAACTATCACTCCCTTCTTGTGGAACGCCTTATGAGTAAACCAAACCTTGATACTGAGCAGGGGCTGCTCGAACGTGTTTTTAAGCTAAAGCAACACGGCACCACGGCACGCACTGAGCTGATCGCCGGTATCACCACCTTCCTGACCATGGTCTATATCGTGTTCGTTAACCCACAGATTTTAGGGGTTGCGGGGATGGATGTGCAGGCAGTATTCGTCACTACCTGCCTGATCGCCGCTTTTGGCAGCATCTTTATGGGCTTATTGGCGAACTTACCGGTAGCACTGGCACCGGCGATGGGGCTGAACGCTTTCTTCGCTTTTGTGGTGGTTGGCGCGATGGGCATTTCATGGCAGGTTGGCATGGGGGCGATTTTCTGGGGCGCAATCGGTTTCCTTTTGCTGACTATTTTCCGCATTCGCTATTGGATGATTGCCAACATCCCGCTGAGCCTGCGCGTGGGGATCACCAGTGGTATCGGCCTGTTTATTGCCATGATGGGGCTGAAAAATGCCGGTATCGTGGTTGCAAACCCAGATACATTGGTGACCGTGGGTAACCTGACCTCTCACAGCGTGCTACTGGGGGCGCTGGGCTTCTTTATTATCGCGATACTGGCATCACGCAATATCCATGCTGCGGTGCTGGTTTCTATCGTGGTGACCACCCTAATTGGCTGGGCGCTGGGTGATGTACACTACTCGGGTATTTTCTCCATGCCGCCAAGTGTGACCTCGGTGGTCGGGCAGGTTGACCTGGCTGGGGCGCTGAATGTTGGTATGGCGGGGATCATTTTCTCCTTCATGCTGGTTAACCTATTCGATTCATCCGGCACATTGATTGGCGTGACGGATAAAGCGGGCTTAACCGATGATAAAGGCAAGTTTCCGCGCATGAAACAAGCGCTGTACGTCGATAGTATCAGCTCTGTTGCCGGTGCTTTTATCGGCACTTCGTCAGTGACGGCCTATATTGAAAGCTCCTCCGGAGTTTCTGTCGGTGGCCGTACCGGCCTGACTGCCGTGGTGGTGGGTATCTTGTTCCTGCTGGTGATGTTTATTTCGCCACTGGCGGGTATGGTGCCCGCTTATGCCGCCGCCGGGGCGCTGATTTATGTGGGCGTATTGATGACCTCCAGCTTATCCCGCGTGAAGTGGGATGATCTGACCGAAGCGGTTCCGGCGTTTGTCACTGCCGTGATGATGCCGTTTAGCTTCTCAATTACCGAAGGTATCGCGCTGGGCTTTATCTCTTATTGCCTGATGAAGTTGGGTACTGGCCGCTGGCGTGAAATCAGCCCATGTGTGGTAGTGGTGGCGCTGCTATTTGTGCTGAAAATTGCTTTTGTTGACCACTGATCGCCGGTGATTGACCTCTGATCTTGCCAACGCCCCCTTTCGACACGAGGGAGGGGGCGTCTTATCGATAATCTTAAGCTTTCAACTGAGCGCTGATTTGCTCCAGTGCCTTGCTGGCACATTGCGCATCCAGATGCCCACTACCCGCAGGCTTATGGGGAGCAGAGATAAAAACTTACTTTTCGCGCACTCGATCAATGTAAGTGGCAAAGGCAGCAAGCTGTTTTGTCAGGAAATCCAGTGTCCCTTGATCGGAAAGCTCTTTGGCTTGCTCATCCACTTTGCTTTGAATCACCCCGCCCATAAATTCAGGCTTATTCATCACCATTGCATCGAGGAAGACCAAAATTTGGCGCAGATGGTATTGGCAACGTGCACCGCCAATCGGCCCCATAGAGCTGGTTTGAATCGCCACGGGTTTGTTCGCCAGCGGCTGATTGGGTAAACGGGATAGCCAGTCGATCGCATTCTTCAAGCCGCCGGGGACGGAGTAGTTATATTCCGGCGTCACGATAATTACGCCATCCGCCTGACGGATTTGCTCCGCAATGGCCTGAACCGTGGTTGGGAAGCCATCTTCCTGTTGTACATCAGCATCATAAAGCGGAATATCGCGAATAGACGGCAGGGCTTCGATGGTGAAACCCGCAGGTGCTAATTTAGGCAGCGCACGGGCGACCATGGCATTGTAAGAACCACTACGCAGGCTACCTAGCAGGGTAACGATTTTAAGGGGTTGCTGTGACATGACATACTCCCATTGAGTAAATGAGTAACACTGTTTCACCACCAGAGTAGGACAAACTTGCGCGATATCACAATGACTATCTACCGCTCCCCCCCTGAAAATTTCACTTAACTGTTTGTCATCCGTCGATTAATTACACTGAAATTGTGATCGACGGATAAAAACGGAAAAATCGTTTCAATCCGTTATCAAGTCTGCGCGCGGAGTGCCGTTAATAGATCTGGAGCTATCCAGCTCTCTGACATTGAGCGACACGATAATGCTAAAAACCACTCAAGCCCGATTCACCTTACTCGTTAGTGTGTTTTTCATTCTTTTGCTAATCATCACCCTGGTGGTGATTCAGCTTTTTATCACACCACAACTCAAACAATCGGAAAGCACTATTGTTGGCAATAGCGTTGACCAAATTGCGACGGCCATCACCGCGCAAATGAATAAAGTGGAAGCCCAGGCCCGCAGTATTACCCAGGCGGTTGCCATTATGGACAGCAGTACCATCGACTCACTATTACCGGGCTTGGTGGATCAATACGGCGACAGCAATGTATTCGGCGGCGGTATTTGGCCTCTGCCCAATAAACGTGAGCAAGGGGTGGCGAAATTCAGCACCTTTTTTGCCCGTAATGGGGAAAATAAGTTAACGGTTAACACTCATTGGAACTCGCCAGAATCGCAAAATTATTTTGAGCAGTCGTGGTACAAAGATGGCTTAAATGCGCCGAAAGGCTTCTGCGCCTGGGCTAAAGCCTATCAGGATGACGCCAGCCCGCAGCCGAGAACCAACTGTGCGATGGCGATTTATAAAGGCAACGAGGCATATGGCGTTTCAACCATTGACGTCACTTTAGGCTTCTTTAACCGCCTGGTTAAAGAGATGGAGCAGAAAGTGAACGGCACCATTCTGATTGTCGAAGCGGATGGTAAGATTGTGGGTAGCAGCGCCTTGGCTGACGGCAAAGCAGAGCTAAAAAATCTCTCTGATTTTGCCGCTAGTTTGCCGATGGCGGCCGAAACCCAGCGGTTGTTGCCACAAATGAGAGAGCAAAAATCGCTGGAAAGCGAATTTGATGTCGATGGCACCTCACACACCCTGTTTATCCGCCCGATCGCCAATAGCCCATGGTATTTGGTCACTGACTTGCCAACCAGCTTATTGGTCAAACAGAGCCACAGTATCCTGATGCATCTGGGGCTAGTACAGATTCCTATCATGCTGTTATTGCTGATTTTCCTGGTGTTCTCTATCCGCGTATTTATGAAGCGCTTAGCGAATTTGAAAGAGAATATCACCGCATTGTCTGCGGGCGGGGCCGACTTAACCCAGCGCTTGCCGGAAAGCAGCAGTCCGGAGTTCAATGCCATTAACCAGAGTTTCAATGCTTTTATCGACTATTTGCAGCAAATGATGCGCCAAGTCGGTGAGAGCAGTTTGGCTATTGCATCGGCATCACGTGAAATCGCCAGCGGTAATCTGGACTTGTCTGCCCGTACCGAAGATCAGGCCAGCTCAATTGAAGAGACGGCGGCTTCGATGGATGAGCTGACCAGTACCGTGAAGCAAAATGCGGATAACGCCAGCCATGCCAACCAATTGGCGATGGATGCTTCAGCCGTGGCGGTGAAGGGCAGTACGGTAGTGAAAAAAGTGGTGGATACCATGGGTTCCATCAATCATTCATCGAAGAAAATTGTCGATATTATCAGTGTGATTGACAGTATTGCCTTCCAAACCAATATATTGGCACTGAATGCGGCAGTGGAGGCCGCCAGAGCGGGTGAGCAGGGGCGTGGTTTTGCGGTGGTCGCATCGGAGGTGCGTAATTTAGCGCAACGTTCGGCAACTTCTGCCCGCGAGATTAAAAAGCTGATTGAAGATTCGGTGTCTGATATTGCGATTGGTACTGGCTTAGTGGCCGATGCGGGCACTACCATGGATGATCTGATGAGCGGTGTTTCCAATGTGGCGGCACTGATGAATGAGATTATGTCATCCAGCCAGGAGCAGAGTTTGGGGATCGAGCAGGTTAATTTGGCGATTAATCAGTTAGATAACGCAACTCAGCAAAATGCGGCGCTGGTGGAGCAAGTGGCGGCAGCGGCTCAAGCCATGCAGGATCAAACCTTGCAGTTGGAGAGTGTCATTAGCGGCTTTAAGGTTTAATTAACTACGGTATTTTTGCTGAAATTCTTAGTGACTCGATCTTAAATGGTGAGGATAGGTAGAGGAGTAAAGCGTCTGCGCCAGGGATGGCGCGGCTCGAGCCATCAGGGAGGCGTGTTTTTAAAAAAGAAGTACGGCGTCTTTACGATCTACCTATTCTCTCCGCCGCAGGCACTTTGCGTATAAATCTAACTCTCTTTGGCTTACTCACGGCGAATTTTACTGGCAAATAAATTGCCCAGTGATTGGATTAACTGCACAGTAATAATTAATACAATGGCGGTGGTGATCGTCACAAAAGTATCAAAACGCTGATAACCATAAGTAATAGCTAAATCCCCGATCCCGCCGCCGCCCACAGTTCCCGCCATTGCTGTTGCACCAATTAAGCCAATGGTGGCGGTGGTCAGGGCCAATATTAACGATGACAAGGCTTCGGGTAACAGAAAATACCAAATCGCCTGCAAAGGGGTCGCGCCCATTGATTTTGCGGCCTCCAGAATTCCGGGGTTCACATCTAGTAATGAGTTCTCTACCAGCCGGCCAATATAGGGCGCGATAAAAATAATCAGCGGCACAATCGCTCCCGGTGTCCCAATAGTGGTATTCACAATCAGGCGTGTTAGCGGAATAATCGCCACCATCAGAATAATAAAGGGCAGTGATCGGATGATATTGATCACGGGATTGAGAATATTATAAAAGGCACGGCTCTTAATTAATCCACCCGGCCGAGTTACCACCAGTAAAATTCCCAGTGGTATACCAATAAGAGAACCGATCACCAATGAGATACTGACCATCACCAGTGTGTCGTGTAGCGCTTGAATAAATTGGTCTAGTGTAATGGCGGTTTCGATCATCAATTTATTTCCTGTATATCAATACCGGTTTCCGTCAGATAACTGACAGCACCATCAATGGTATGATTCTCGCCGGTTAATAACAGCACCATGTGGCCGAGGGTGGTGTCCTGTATCTCTGACATGTTGGCAAACAGAATATTAACGCCAATGTCATACTGCTTGATAAGCTGATTGATCACCGGCTGAGTGGCTATTGACCCCATAAAGGCTAATCGGAATTGGCGGCCTGCATGGCTGTTATTCAACAGCTTTTTCACACTCTCAGGTAAGCTATCTTTTATTACGGTGCGGACGAAATTAAGGGTGGTGGGATGAGTTGGGTGACCAAACACCGTTAATACCGATCCTTGCTCAATAATTTGGCCGTTCTCCATCACTGCCACCTTATTGCATATTTTTTGAATCACTGACATTTCATGAGTAATCAGCAAAACCGTAATGTTGTATTGCTGGTTGATTTTCTTTAGCAATAATAAGATCTGGGCGGTTGTTTGTGGGTCCAGTGAGGATGTGGCCTCATCACATAATAGGATCGACGGATTGGTTGCCAGGGCGCGCGCAATACCCACCCGTTGCTTCTGGCCGCCCGATAATTCGTTAGGGAAGCTATGGCTTTTATCACCTAAGCCAACAAAATCTAACAGTTCAGCAACGCGTTCCTGAATGAATTTTTTGTTTTTCCCCAATAGAATGAGCGGCATAGCGACATTTTTAAAAACTGTCTTTGATTCCAGTAAATTAAAGTTTTGGAATATCATGCCAATATTTTTTTTCAGCAGCCGTAGCTGCTCATGACTAAAGTCATGCAGATTTTTACCATCAATAATGACATTACCTGATGTCGGGCTTTCCAGCGAATTGACCATCCGTAATAAGGTGCTTTTCCCTGCTCCGCTATAACCGATGATGCCAAATATATCGCCATCTGCGACGGTTAAACTGACATTATTCAATGCCTGTAGTTTGATACCTTGGCGTTCAAAGGTTTTAGAAATATGCTGAAGCTCAATCATCGGCTTATTCCATTAGTTCAGATAATCAGGCAGCATATAACCCGTATACTTTTCGTTTTCCAAAATGTATTTTTTGAATTCAGGTGAGTGATATCCGGCAATAATATCTTTAGCAAACTCAGCATCCTTATTTTTACCGGCAACAGTAACCACATTAACAAATTGTGTAGTGGGTTTTTCAAGTTGCAGAGCTGAGGTGAGTTTTATTCCGTTAGAGACGGCAAAGTTACCTTGAATAGCACCAAAGTCGACATCAGGTAGCGCCCTGACTTGCTGGGCATTATCCATCTCTTTGATCACCAAGTGATACGGATTTTCCGCAATATCTTTCTGCGAGAAGGTCGCGGGATCAATTTTCTCTTTCAGCTTTATCCAGCCAATGGATTGCAGTAAGAGTGCCGCGCGGTACTCATTTGAGGGTTGGTTCGGGACTGAAATCCATGCGCCATCTTTGGGTTTATCCTCTTTTTGGTGCTTATTGGAATATAGCCCCATGGGTGGCGTTGGTACCTGAACAATACCCGTATTATCTATGCGCAGCCGGTCATTTATTGCTTGCAGATAAATCGGATGCTGCATGATATTGCCATCAATCTCACCAGTGCTGACCGCATTATTGACCTGAATGCCATCATTGAAATCTTTATATTCAATGCTGTAGCCTTTTTTTATCAGATAGGGGGCTACGCCCTTCTCAAATTGTTCTTTATAGGGGCCGGGATTAAACCCTAACTTAATCAATCTCTGCTCCTCACTGTGAGCATTCAGCGAAGTTAAAATAATTAAGCTAAGGAGAGGTACTGCCACTGAAGGTATTCTCATCATCATTTCCCTGTGGAATAAATATTAATTCAGTATCTAAAGGAGAATTTATTCACAAGGTTGCAGGCGATTGCGCTATCCGTAAACGAAGAATATAGACTTAGCTTATCCATTATAAAGCTATAGCGGTATCAAGGAGAGTATAAGAGAGGGGGATATAAGATTATTATCAACCCGCTGCGCGGTCAAGTTGCAGCGCAGCGGGTTTTAGTGCGATAAACCTGAGTTTAGCCCTGAATCAGATTCGGGATTTTCACATCAGGATTAACATCGGCGTCATAGTCCACACCGTCGATCGAGAAACCGAACAGATTGAGGAATTCGGTTTTATAGCCAACAAAATCAGTTAGTTGATAGATGTTGTCATTGGTAACTTGATCCCACAACTGCTGCACCTGGCTTTGAACTTCAGGAGCCAGCTCTTTGTAGTCTGCGCGCAGACGGCCCTCTTGATCCATATGTGGCGCGTTGCCACACAGGCTATCTTTATACAGCGAGTAGACCTGCTCGATACAACCTTCGTGAGTGCCTTTCTCTTTCATCACTTTGAATAACAGTGACAAATAGAGTGGCATCATTGGAATGGCAGAGCTGGCTTGAGTCACAACCGCTTTCAGCACTGACACACGGGCATCACCGCCGCCGTGGGCTGCCAGGCTATCGCGGATAGCCAGTACCTTTTGGTCCAGATCCTTTTTGGCTGCGCCAATGGAGCCGTTCCAGTAGATATCATGGGTGATCTTCTCGCCCAGATAGGTGAAGGCGGTGGTTTGCGCACCTTCCGCCAGCACGCCGGCTTCCAACAGCGCATCAATCCACATCTGCCAGTCTTCGCCACCCATGACCGCAACCGTGTTGTCGATCTCTTCCTGGGTAGCCGGTTGCAGTACGGCTTCTTTGATCACTTCTTTGTCGGTATCAAGACCACGGAACTTAACTTCATGACCGATAGGTTTCAGTGTGGAGTTGAACACTTCACCGGTTTTTGGGTGAGTACGGCGTGGTGAGGCCAGGCTGTAGATCACCTGATCAACTTGACCTAAATCTTGTTTGATAGCATCAATGGTCAGCTGTTTAATCTGATCGGAGAAAGCATCACCATTGATACTCTTCGCGTACAGACCTTTTTGCTCGGCAAACTTATGGAATGCCGCGCTATTGTACCAACCAGAGGTTGCGGGTTTGCTCTCTTCGCCAGGACGTTCGAAGAAAACACCCAAGGTATCGGCACCACAACCAAATGCTGCTGTGATGCGGGCTGCCAGCCCGTATCCAGTTGACGCACCAATCACTAATACTCGTTTTGGGCCATTAGCGATGGGGCCTGCTGCGGTGACATAGTCGATTTGCTTTTTGACGTTGGCTTCACAGCCCGCCGGGTGAGCAGTCACACAGATAAAGCCGCGTACACGTGGTTTTATAATCATGGATACCTCAAATTTAGGGATATAGTTAAGTGTTCGAGTCACTGGCAGTGCTGATTTTGCTCGCTCAAGCCGCTGCACAGTTCAGACACATAGAGCAAGATTATCAAAATTAGCGATAATCTGCTCCCGCGCTAGCGCATCACACTCATTTTCCAATACAAAAACTGGAGAAAATGCGCCCCAGTAAGTCATCCGAGCTAAATTCACCGGTAATTTCACTCAATGACTGTTGTGCTAACCGTAACTCTTCAGCCAGTAGTTCACCGGCGTAAGCGCTTACTAACTGTTCGTGGCCCTGCACCAAATGCTGTGCGGCTGTTTCCAGTGCCTGCAAATGGCGGCGGCGAGCCAGAAAACCGCCTTCGGTGTTGCTGGTAAAGCCCATACTCTGCTTCAAATGGTTGCGCAGCAGGTCAATGCCTTCGCCTGTTCGGGCGGATAAGCGAATTAGTGAGTGACCATTCACTTCTGTTAGCCCCAGCGTCTCACCGGTGATATCCGCTTTATTGCGCACCACAGTGATGGGGAGCGTCGAGGGCAAGCGCGCCATAAACTCCGGCCAAATCGCGGCGGGTTCAGTGGCATCCGTGGTGGTGCCATCAACCATAAACAGCACTCGGTCGGCTTGTTCTATCTCATTCCATGCCCGTTCGATGCCAATGCGCTCAACTTCGTCACTGGCTTCGCGTAAACCGGCGGTGTCGATGATATGCAGTGGCATCCCATCGATATGAATATGTTCCCGCAATACATCACGAGTGGTTCCTGCAATATCGGTGACAATCGCGGCTTCACGGCCTGCTAACGCATTGAGTAAGCTAGATTTACCGGCATTAGGGCGGCCTGCAATCACCACTTTCATCCCTTCGCGCAGCAGACTGCCTTGGCGGGCTTCAGTGCGCACCTGCTCCAGCTCGGCCATGACGCCGTTTAGCTGGCCTTCAATTTTGCCATCGGAAAGGAAGTCGATTTCCTCATCTGGGAAGTCAATGGCAGCCTCGACGTAGATTCGCAGGTGAGTAAGTGCTTCCACCAATTGATGGATGCGAACTGAAAACGCCCCCTGCAATGAGTTCACCGCCGAGCGCGCGGCTTGCTCTGAACTGGCATCAATCAAGTCAGCAATCGCCTCTGCTTGTGCCAAGTCCAGCTTGTCGTTGAGGAATGCGCGTTCAGAGAACTCACCCGGACGGGCAATGCGCAGCCCTGGCAGGGCCAGAATGCGTTTTAACAGCAGATCCAGTATCACGGGGCCGCCGTGACCTTGTAGTTCCAGCACGTCCTCGCCAGTGAAGGAGTTCGGGCCGGGGAAGTAGAGAGCAATACCTTGATCCAGCGTACTGCCATCGACATCTTTAAATGGCAGATAATCGGCATAACGTGGTTTGGGCAATTTGCCCAAAACCGCCTGCGCGACGGCGGCGGCAGCACGACCTGAAACACGTAAAATACCCACGCCACCACGGCCTGGCGGCGTTGCTTGTGCGACGATAGTATCAGTGGCGCTCATGGTAATTTCTCTCTTTAACTTATTGTTTTTGCACAAGCCTGAATCACGAAAATCAGGCTTGTGTAAAAAGAATAAGGCGGTCATATTGACCGCCTTGATACCCTGCTTACTTGAGGTTACAGCGTTTTGTTAGCTGTTTATCTACCTGGCCCATCCTTGGGCCTCTGCAACGCCAATTAATTTGGGTATCTATCTATTACGACTGTTTTTTCTTATCGCGGCTGTGTAAGCCACGTTTTTCCAGACCACGATAAATCAGCTGTTGCTGCAGGATGGTCACCAGGTTACTGACGATATAGTACAGTACCAGACCCGCCGGGAACCACAGGAAGAACACCGTGAAGATGACTGGCATGAAAGTCATGATCTTCTGCTGCATCGGGTCAGTCACGGTGGTCGGTGACATCTTCTGAATGAAGTACATGGTGATACCCATCAGAATTGGCAAGATGTAGTACGGGTCTTGTGCTGACAGGTCATGAATCCACAAGATGAACGGCGCGTGGCGCAATTCAACCGAGCTCATCAACATGTAGTACAACGCCAGGAAGATAGGCATCTGAATGACCAGCGGTAAGCAGCCACCCAGTGGATTAACCTTCTCAGCTTTGTACAGCGCCATCATCTCCTGACTCATGCGCTGCTTATCGTCGCCGATACGCTCACGCATGGCGGCCAGTTTAGGCTGCAGCAAACGCATTTTCGCCATCGAGGTGTATTGCGCCTTCGTCAGCGGGTACATGATACCGCGCACGATAAAGGTGATGACAATGATGGAGAAGCCCCAGTTACCGACAAAGCTGTGAATGAATTTCAGCAGTTTGAACAGTGGCTGAGAAATAAACCATAACCAACCATAATCAACCGTCAGATCCAGGTGTGGCGCGATGGCTGCCATTTTGTCCTGAATTTCCGGGCCAACCCACAAGGTGGCACCCAGTTGTTTCTGCTCACCCGGTTGAATGACGACGGGCATGCCTTTGAAGCCGATAGCAGCCAGACCGTTACCCAAATCAGCAGAGTAGAAGGTGTTGGTTTCGTTAGCCGCTGGAATCCACGCTGTGGCGAAATACTGCTGCAACATTGCAACCCAGCCACCTTTGGTGGTGATGTCTAAACTTTTGTCTTCGATATCACTAAAGCTGTATTTTTTATATTTAGTGTCATCAGAAGAGTAAGCGGCACCACGATAAGTATGCAGCGCAAAGTTATTGCTGCCAGTATCACGGTGTTTAGGCAAGTTGATGCTCTGCTTCAATTGGCCAAATAGCGTCAGTTCCAATGGGGCATCTGAGGCATTTTTAACGTGATAATCCACGCCAATGGCGTAGTCGTTACGTTTTAGCACAAAAGTTTTGGTGAAAACGGAGCCATCTTTGCCAGTGAAGGTCAATGGAATGCGCAGTTCATCCTGACCATCGGCTAAGACAAAGCTGGTCTGTGGCGCTTCAAATAGCGGGCGCTCACCGTTAGCTGGATTATCCGGGCCGCTTTTGCCTGTCAGACCGCTTTGCGCCTGATAAACGAAAGCTGGTGTGGTTTCCAGTAATTCGAAAGTTTTGTCTGAACCCAGAGCATCCGGGTAAGCCAGCAGGTTAGCCTGCTCGATGTCACCGCCACGGGTATTAATGGTCAGAGACAGCACATCAGTTTTTACAGTAATCAGTTGACCCTGACCACTGGCTGGCACGGCCTGACTTGCTTTATCACCGGTAGCAGTATTCGCAGTCTGTTGCGTGGTCTGGGCCGCTGGTTGTGGATTGTTATCCACTTGCCAGGCTTGCCAGATCATGAAAGACACGAACAGCAGAGCGATGAGTAGAAGATTGCGTTGCGAATCCATCGTTAGTGTTCTCTGTTATCGTCGGGTTTCGGCGGCACGGGATCATCGCCACCTGGGTTCAAAGGGTGGCATTTTAATACGCGTTTCAGTGTTAACCAACTGCCTTTTATCATGCCAAACCGGCGCAATGCCTCAATTCCGTAATGAGAGCATGTCGGATGGAAACGACAGCGCGGCCCCAGCAGCGGACTAATCACGAGCTGATAGCCCCTGATTAGCCCGATCAGGATGCGGGAGCCTGGCGACAGTGGCGACGCCATAATTTTTCCAAAGCTTCCGTCAACGCACGGTTATCGAGGTCAGCCACACCCTTTTTCACCAAAACGACAAAATCCATAGACGGCAACGTGTGCTGATGTAAACGGAAGCTTTCGCGGGTTAGGCGCTTTATCCGATTACGTTCGTGAGCACGTTTGACATGTTTTTTGGCGACGGTAAGACCGATGCGGGGATGCCCCAGCTCGTTCAGGCGGCCGAGGATGGTGATTTGCGGCGTGCCAGCCCGTAGTGGCTGCTGGAAGACGAAAGTGAAATGACTGGGAGTTAACAAACGTAACTCCCTAGGAAATGCTAGCTTAACCACTGAGATGGTTAGCTTTTATTACTTAGAAACAGTCAGACGAGAACGGCTTTTCGCACGACGGCGAGCCAGAACTAGACGACCATTTTTGGTGGCCATACGAGCACGGAAACCGTGGCTACGGTTGCGCTTCAATACGGACGGTTGGAAAGTGCGTTTCATAGCGATTTCTACCTAAACTTAAAATAATTACTGATTCAGTAAACGCGTTTGGCTGCTCGGAGTGAAGACACCGACGCCTCAATCGCAACATATAAAGAAGCGGGATTGTAATAATTGTACAGTCCTGAGTCAATTGACATTGCGCACGCCCGCACAGAAGTTTTCTGTATCGGGAGTTTACCAAGAGCCTGTCCGTGTTTACTGCTGGTCTCTTTTTGACCTGGGCCATCAAGATAACAGTCATCACACGTAGGGCTGAGGATTATACGGACTCCCGAATAAAGCGCAAGGATCGCTGTGAGATCCTTTGTGGAATAATGAGGATCAGTTGCCGGAAAAGGGGAAGGTGGAACCAGTATAATCTGAAATATTTCGCGATCGTTGACGATGAGGGGCACGAAAAGCTGTGCGCTGGGTTACACTCCCGGCAGAAGTTATGCCCTGTGGATAAAAAGGATCTAATCTGTGAGGAAGGGGAGGATCTATTGCTCCTTTTGCGCTATGATCCGCCATTCCGATCGCATCTACTACTCTGGGATCACTACTCCGGGATCGCGGGGAGATGTTAGTCGTAAAAACAACCGAAAAACGGTTCGCATGTCACCTTGGCTTGCTACAGGCCTATTGGCGTGTGTCAAAAACGATGAGTTGCAAAAATCCTGATTTCTTTCTTTTATTGATCTTGTTCGAGTGGAGTCCGCCGTGTCACTTTCGCTTTGGCAGCAGTGTCTTGCCCGATTGCAGGATGAGTTACCTGCCACAGAATTTAGTATGTGGATACGCCCCCTACAGGCGGAACTGAGTGACAATACTCTGGCGCTTTACGCCCCTAATCGTTTTGTTCTGGACTGGGTCCGTGATAAGTACTTAAACAATATCAATGGCTTACTTAATGACTTTTGTGGCAGCGAGGTTCCCTTACTGCGTTTTGAAGTGGGGAGTAAACCGGCGGTAAGAGCGGCACACAGTCATCCAGTTACAGCCAGCGTTAGTGCGCCTGTCGCTCCGGTTACCCGCAGCGCACCTGTGCGCCCGAGTTGGGATAGTTCGCCCGCTCAGCCTGAACACTCTTACCGTTCGAATGTTAACCCGAAGCACACATTTGATAACTTCGTTGAGGGTAAATCGAACCAACTGGCCCGGGCAGCAGCACGTCAGGTGGCTGATAATCCGGGGGGGCGTATAACCCGTTATTCCTCTATGGCGGTACAGGTTTGGGTAAAACTCACCTGTTACATGCTGTGGGGAATGGCATCATGGCCCGTAAAGCCAATGCCAAAGTGGTTTACATGCATTCAGAGCGTTTTGTGCAAGATATGGTCAAAGCCTTGCAGAACAACGCGATAGAAGAGTTTAAGCGCTATTATCGTTCGGTTGATGCACTATTAATCGATGATATTCAGTTCTTTGCCAATAAAGAGCGTTCGCAGGAAGAGTTTTTCCACACCTTTAATGCCTTGCTGGAAGGTAATCAGCAGATCATTTTGACGTCAGATCGCTATCCAAAAGAGATCAATGGCGTAGAAGATCGTCTGAAGTCGCGGTTTGGCTGGGGCCTGACGGTAGCTATCGAGCCGCCGGAACTGGAAACCCGTGTCGCGATTCTGATGAAGAAAGCGGATGAAAATGATATTCGCTTGCCCGGTGAGGTCGCGTTCTTTATTGCCAAGCGTCTGCGTTCTAACGTGCGTGAGCTGGAAGGGGCATTGAATCGTGTGATAGCCAACGCCAATTTTACGGGTCGGGCAATTACCATTGATTTTGTGCGCGAAGCGCTGCGCGACTTACTGGCATTGCAGGAAAAGCTGGTTACTATCGATAATATTCAAAAAACTGTTGCTGAATATTATAAAATTAAGGTCGCTGACCTACTCTCCAAACGGCGTTCACGTTCGGTAGCCCGCCCACGTCAAATGGCGATGGCGTTGGCGAAAGAGCTAACCAACCACAGCCTGCCTGAAATCGGCGATGCGTTTGGTGGCCGCGACCATACCACGGTGTTGCACGCCTGCCGGAAAATTGAGCAGTTGCGTGAAGAAAGTCACGACATCAAAGAAGATTTCTCTAACTTAATCAGAACATTATCCTCCTAGCGCTATGAAATTTATCATTGAACGTGAGCATCTGCTAAAACCGCTGCAACAGGTCAGTAGCCCGCTGGGTGGACGCCCTACGTTGCCTATTCTGGGTAACTTGTTGCTGCAAGTGACGGAAGGTTCTTTGCGCCTGACCGGTACCGATCTGGAGATGGAGATGGTGGCCTGTGTTGCCCTATCCCAGCCCCATGAACAGGGTGCTACCACAGTGCCTGCCCGGAAGTTTTTTGATATCTGGCGTGGTTTGCCGGAAGGGGCCGAAATTACCGTCGCATTAGATGGCGATCGTCTGCTGGTGCGCTCTGGTCGTAGCCGCTTCTCGCTATCCACCTTACCGGCGGTAGATTTCCCTAATCTGGATGACTGGCAGAGTGAAGTTGAATTCACTTTACCGCAAGCCACCTTGAAGCGCCTGATTGAGTCCACTCAGTTCTCGATGGCCCATCAGGATGTGCGCTATTACTTGAATGGCATGCTGTTTGAGACCGAAGGCGAAGAGTTGCGCACCGTCGCGACCGATGGTCACCGTTTGGCGGTATGCTCAATGCCGATTGGCCAAACGCTGCCGTCACATTCGGTGATCGTGCCACGTAAAGGCGTGATGGAGTTGGTGAGGTTACTGGATGGTGGTGATACACCACTGCGTCTGCAAATTGGCAGTAACAACATCCGCGCTCATGTCGGTGATTTTATTTTCACCTCTAAGCTGGTCGATGGCCGTTTCCCTGATTATCGCCGCGTATTGCCGAAAAATCCGGACAAAACGTTGGAAGCGAGCTGTGATTTGCTGAAACAAGCTTTTGCTCGAGCGGCTATCTTATCTAATGAGAAGTTTCGTGGCGTTCGGCTCTATGTTAGCCAAAATCAGCTCAAGATCACGGCCAATAACCCTGAGCAGGAAGAAGCAGAAGAGATCCTCGATGTCAGCTACGACGGGACGGAAATGGAGATCGGTTTCAACGTCAGCTATGTGCTTGATGTGCTTAACGCACTGAAGTGTGAAGATGTGCGCCTGTTACTGACTGATTCAGTTTCGAGTGTGCAGATCGAAGATGGTGCCAGTCAGGCCGCGGCCTACGTGGTCATGCCAATGCGGTTGTAATATTTATCGGGCTATCTTACTTGCCCCTTTGCGATTGGGCAGTGCTCGCCATCCTCACGTACAATAAGTACGCTCCGGTGGCTGTGCGCTGGCCGCACGTAAATGGCCTGCGACGATAACGCCCTTGATAGTTCGATTACTTCGATAATGAAGAAATTTGCAGCATGGCTTTGACGCGTTTACTGATTAAAGATTTTCGCAATATCGAATCGGCAGACTTGGCGCTGGCGTCGGGTTTTAATTTTTTAGTCGGCCCCAACGGCAGTGGCAAAACCAGTGTGTTGGAGGCGATTTATACCTTGGGTCATGGCCGCGCTTTTCGCAGTTTGCAGGCCGGGCGAGTGATTCGCCACGACTGTGCCGAGTTTGTGCTGCATGGTCGGGTTGATGTGAATGAACGGGAGTCATCTGTCGGCCTGAGTAAAAGCCGACAGGGTGATAGCAAAGTGCGCATCGATGGCACTGACGGTCATAAAGTGGCTGAATTGGCACAAATGCTGCCGATGCAGTTGATTACCCCCGAGGGTTTTACGCTATTGAATGGCGGGCCAAAATTCCGGCGCGCTTTTTTAGACTGGGGTTGCTTTCATAACGAACCCGGTTTTTTTACGGCCTGGAGCAATCTGAAAAGGTTACTTAAGCAGCGTAATGCCGCGCTGCGCCAGGTTAGTCGCTATGCGCAAATTCGGCCATGGGATCAAGAGATAGTCCCGCTGGCCGAGCGTATTAGCGAGTGGCGGGCGGCATACAGTGACGCAATTGCGGCAGATATTTCAGCCACATGCGCCCTGTTCCTGCCAGAGTTCGCCCTGAGTTTCTCTTTCCAGCGCGGCTGGGATAAGGAGAGCGACTACGGTGAGTTGCTGGAACGCCAGTTTGAGCGTGACCGCGCGCTAACCTATACCGCCATCGGGCCGCATAAAGCGGATTTCCGCATTCGGGCTGATGGTACGCCGGTAGAAGATCTGCTATCGCGCGGTCAGCTAAAACTGCTGATGTGCGCACTGCGGTTAGCGCAGGGTGAGTTTCTCACCCGACAGAGCGGGCGGCGTTGCCTGTATCTGCTTGACGATTTTGCTTCCGAATTAGACACCGGCCGTCGTCGTTTATTGGCCGAGCGTTTGAAAGCGACCCAGGCCCAGGTTTTTGTCAGCGCAGTGAGCGCTGAGCAAGTGGCCGACATGGTAGGCGAAAAGGGCAAGATGTTCCGCGTGGAACATGGCAAAATAGAGGTTCAACCACAGGATTAAAAATGAGCGAGAAACGTTGATGTCGAATACTTATGACTCCTCAAGTATCAAGGTATTAAAAGGGCTGGATGCGGTTCGTAAGCGCCCGGGCATGTATATCGGTGATACTGATGACGGTACCGGTCTGCACCACATGGTATTCGAGGTTGTGGACAACGCTATCGACGAAGCCCTCGCTGGCCACTGTAAAGAAATTATCGTCACCATCCATTCTGACAACTCGGTTTCTGTACAGGATGATGGCCGTGGTATCCCAACCGGCTTACATGAAGAGGAAGGGGTATCGGCAGCTGAGGTCATCATGACCGTGCTACATGCGGGCGGTAAGTTTGATGATAACTCTTACAAAGTTTCCGGCGGTTTGCATGGCGTGGGTGTGTCAGTTGTTAACGCCCTATCTGAGAAACTGGAGCTGGTCATTCGCCGTGAAGGTAAAGTTCACGAGCAGACTTACAAAATGGGTGTGCCGCAAGCACCTCTGAAAGTGGTGGGTGAAACTGATCTAACCGGGACTACCGTGCGTTTTTGGCCGAGTTTCGAGACCTTCACCAATAACACCGAATTCCAGTATGAAATTTTAGCTAAACGTCTGCGTGAGCTGTCATTCCTGAACTCAGGTGTTTCAATCAAGCTGAAAGACAAGCGCAACGACAGAGAAGACCACTTCCACTACGAAGGCGGTATCAAGGCGTTTGTTGAGTATCTGAGCAAGAACAAAAACCCGATCCACCCGAAAGTATTCTACTTCTCTACCGTGAAAGATGACATCGGTGTGGAAGTGGCACTGCAGTGGAATGATGGTTTCCAGGAAAATATTTACTGCTTTACCAACAACATTCCACAGCGTGATGGTGGTACTCATCTGGTTGGTTTCCGTACGGCGATGACCCGCACGCTGAACAGCTACATGGATAAAGAGGGTTACAGCAAAAAAGCGAAAATCAGTGCCACCGGTGATGACGCCCGTGAAGGTCTGATTGCCGTGGTTTCGGTGAAAGTGCCAGATCCTAAGTTCTCCTCACAGACCAAAGATAAGTTGGTCTCTTCTGAGGTGAAAACGGCGGTTGAAACACTGATGAACGAGAAACTGGTTGAGTATTTGCTGGAAAACCCAACTGACGCCAAAATCGTGGTCGGTAAAATCATTGATGCAGCCCGCGCCCGTGAAGCCGCGCGTAAAGCCCGTGAAATGACCCGCCGTAAAGGCGCGCTGGATTTAGCTGGTCTGCCAGGCAAACTGGCCGACTGCCAGGAGCGTGACCCGGCGTTGTCCGAACTCTACTTAGTGGAAGGGGACTCTGCGGGCGGTTCTGCTAAACAGGGCCGTAACCGTAAAAATCAGGCTATTTTGCCGCTGAAAGGTAAAATTCTGAACGTTGAGAAAGCGCGTTTTGACAAAATGCTCTCTTCGCAAGAAGTGGCAACGCTGATCACCGCGCTGGGTTGTGGCATTGGTCGGGATGAATATAACCCGGACAAATTGCGCTATCACAATATCATTATCATGACCGATGCCGACGTCGATGGTTCTCACATCCGCACGTTATTGTTGACCTTCTTCTACCGTCAGATGCCGGAAATTATTGAGCGTGGACATGTATTTATCGCTCAACCGCCACTGTACAAAGTGAAGAAAGGCAAGCAAGAGCAGTACATCAAAGATGATGATGCGATGGAGCAGTACCAGATGTCGCTGGCACTGGATGGCGCAGCATTGCACATCAATGCCCATGCACCGGCACTGGCTGGTGAGCCATTAGAAAAATTGGTTGCTGAGCACTACAGTGTTCAGAAAACTATCGCCCGCATGGAACGCCGCTTCCCGCGTGCTCTGCTGAATAACCTGATTTATCAGCCAACTCTACTAGAAGAAGATTTGAGCAATAAAGAGGTTGTGACGCAGTGGATTGATTCGCTGGTGGTGTTGCTGAATGAGAAAGAGCAGCACGGCAGCAGCTACAGTTCAGTGGTGCGCGAAAACCGTGAGCGTCAGTTGTTCGAGCCAATTTTACGTATCCGCACCCATGGTGTGGATACTGACTATGAGCTGGACTTTGATTTCATCCACGGTGGTGAATATCGCAAAATCTGTCTGTTGGGCGATAAGCTGCGTGGCTTAATCGAAGAAGACGCTTTTGTTGAGCGTGGCGAGCGCCGTGTGCCGGTTTCAAGCTTCGAAGACGCACTGGATTGGTTAGTGAAAGAGTCCCGTCGTGGCCTGGCAATCCAGCGCTATAAAGGCTTGGGTGAAATGAACCCAGAACAGCTGTGGGAAACCACGATGGACCCAACCAGCCGTCGTATGCTGCGAGTTATGGTGAAAGATGCCATAGCAGCTGATCAGCTATTCACCACTCTGATGGGTGACGCGGTTGAACCTCGCCGTGCCTTTATCGAAGAGAATGCGCTGCGCGCAGCCAATATCGATATCTAATCTGCGGGTAAGATAAACGATAAAAGATCCAGAGCAGGATACTGTCTCTGGATCTTTTTTTGCCTAAATACCGCCCTTATCGTCGCAACAATCGTGTGGCGCACAGACTCACTAGCATTTGAGCGCTGAATCGCGTTAGCATGAGGTATTAGTTAAATAAATCTGAGGACCTTATGGCTATTGAATTGATCGCTATCGATATGGACGGCACCTTACTGAATCCACAGCATGAAATCACACCACGAGTAAAGCAGGCCATTGATGCCGCTCGAGCCAAAGGTGTTTGCGTGGTATTGGCCACGGGCCGGCCCTATATCGGGGTCCAGCGCTATTTACGCGAATTGAATATGGAAAACAGTGGCGATTATTGCATCAGTAATAATGGTGCATTGGTCCAAAAAGCTGCCACCGGTGAATGTATTTTGCAGGAAACCCTCAGTTTCGAAGATTATCTCTATTTTGAAGCCTTATCGCGCAAAATGGGTGTCAGTTTCCAGGCTTTTGATTTTGATACCTTATATACCGCCAACAAAGACATCAGCAAATACACCCTGCATGAAGTGTTATTGACGGGTATCCCATTGAAATATCGTGCCGTAGAGGAGATGGACCCAACATTACGCTTCCCAAAAGTGATGATGATCGATGAGCCAGAGGCCCTTGACCGCGCATTAGCAATGATGCCCGCTGAGGCTTTCGAGCGTTTCACCATCATGAAGAGTGCCCCTTTCTACCTGGAAATTTTGAGTAAGCGAGTTGATAAGGGGACGGGGGTGAAAATGCTGGCTGACCATTTAGGCATTGCACAGGAAAATGTGATGGCGCTGGGTGATCAGGGTAATGATATCGCAATGGTTAATTACGCTGGCGTGGGTGTGGCGATGGGGAATGCTATTCCTGAACTAAAAGAGATTGCGCAGTTTATTACTACGACGAATAGTGAAGATGGTGTGGCGGTGGCAATTGAGAAATATGTCGTTTAATTGAGTAACCTGTTCGGTTGACATGAGATTGGTGCTCACCTAACCTCCGATGCCTCAGCCGCTAAAGGGGTTACAAGCGCGTAACCCCCTTGGAACCCCTGCGCTAGCGCACGTGCTCGATTGAGATATCAGAGACAAAGTGAGCGCTGATCTCATATCAACCAGCGCCGTTCATCAGTTCAATTCAAACTAAATCAAACACCAATCCAAACTAAATCAAACCAAAATCATCACTGAATAACACTCATCACACTCTTTTGTGCCGCCATCATCGCCGGGTACTTGGCGACTAAATTAGCCATCATGGTGTTATACAAAGCCGCTTGCTGTGGCGTCTGGAACTGAACGCCGCCATTATTAAAGCTGACCTGTGTACCCTGCTGTTGCAGGAAATCCCCTACCTGGGCCAAATCTTGCACAAAAGCAGATACCACGGGAATAGCTGGGATCAACACATTGGTGGGCTGAGTCACAATATTATCAAAAGCTTTGTTGAATACCGCTTTCAAATCATCAGGCTGTTTCAAGGCAGCTACAGCGCTATCGGCCTGAGTTTTGGCAGTGCGAATCTGCTGCACCAACAGGTTCAAAGCTCCCGCTGACTGCTGTAATGCATCACGCTTATTGAGATAATCTTGCGCCACACGAATTTCATTGATCTGTGCAATAGCAGGCGTCAGGCTAGCATCCACAGATTTCGTCAGTTGCTGCGAAAAAGTGACTAAAATCGCGTAATCGCTGACATAAGGGCCAAACTTCTGCTTTTGATCTTCACTCAGTGTTGGCAGCTTCATCCCGCTACGCATTACGGTGTTTTGCAGATAATCAATAAAAGCCTTACGTTGTTCTGGCTCTTTATCACCGCAAGCAGTGAGTTGGAACACTACCAGTAACGCCAGGAATGGCGCAAACCAACGCGAATAACGGGTCGTATTCAATGCAAAAGTCATGTGAAACTACTCCTGTAATAGGGACTTATCTTCACAACATCCCACTCTTATCACCCAATGACAGTGTTAAGAATAGCTAAGGGGAGCGATAAACGCTCCCCTATGACGAGCCAAATACCAGACTTACTGTAACAGCGAAATATCAGCAACCTGCAAGAATAGCTCGCGTAATTTACTCAGTAATGTCAGTCGGTTAATGCGAACCGCATCATCTTCCGCCATTACCATCACGCTGTCGAAGAACTCATCAATGGTTTCTCGTAGCGCAGCCAGTTCCACCAATGCCTCTTTATACTGACCGGCAGCAAAAATAGGTTCCAGCTTATCGCGCAAGACCACCAAGTGAGTCGCCAGTTTCAGCTCTGCCGGGTCTTTTAGCACCGAAGCACGCACGTGGTCATTCAGGGTATCAGTCGATTTTGCCAGAATATTCGATACACGCTTATTCGCGGCAGCCAGTGCAGCGGCTGCATCGAGTGTGCGGAAATAGGTTACCGCTTTCACCCGGGCATCAAAATCAGCAGGTCTGGTTGGACGACGCGCCAATACCGCCTGAATGGTATCGACGCTATGACCTTCATCCTGATACCAGGCACGGAAGCGGCCCAGCATGAACTCAATCACTTCATCAACCACTTTGGCGTTGGTCAGCTTGCTGCCGTACAGGCGCACGGCCTCTTCGGTCAGGGTTTGCAGATCCAGCGGCAAGTTCTTTTCGACGATAATACGCAGCACACCCAATGCCGCACGGCGCAGTGCAAACGGGTCTTTATCGCCTTTCGGATGTTGACCGATACCAAAGATACCCGCCAGCGTGTCCATTTTATCGGCAATCGCCAGCGCACAGGCAATGGGATTAGACGGCAAGTCATCGCCCGCAAAACGTGGCTGATATTGCTCATTCAGTGCAACCGCAACATCTTCAGCTTCACCGTCGTGGCGAGCATAGTGCATCCCCATCACACCTTGAGTGTCGGTGAATTCGAAAACCATGTTGGTCATCAGGTCACACTTGGAGAGCAAACCGGCACGCGTTGCGTGGTTAACATCGGCCCCAATTTGGGCGGCAACCCAGCCTGCCAGCGCCTGAATACGATCGGTTTTATCGCGCAAAGTGCCCAGTTGCTGTTGGAACAGCACGGTTTCCAGACGCGGTAAATTATCTTCCAGACGTTTTTTGCGGTCGGTATTAAAGAAGAACTCTGCATCAGCCAGACGTGGGCGAACCACTTTCTCGTTACCAGAGATAATCTGCTGAGGATCTTTAGATTCAATATTGGTGACAAAAATGAAGTTTGGCAGCAAGTTACCGGCAGTGTCGTAAACTGGGAAATACTTCTGGTCGCCTTTCATGGTGTACACCAGCGCTTCCGCAGGGACGGCCAGGAATTTCTCTTCAAATTTGGCGGTCAGTACCACCGGCCACTCCACCAGCGACGCGACCTCTTCCAGCAAGCTTTCGCTCAGATCGGCGACGCCGCCAATCTTCTGTGCTGCCAGCTCTGCATCACGCTTGATGATAGCTTTACGCAATTCATAATCAGCGATCACTTTGCCGCGTTCCAGCAGGGCCTGCGGATACTGCTCGGCATTATCAAGGGCGAATTCCGCTTCACCCATAAAGCGATGACCACGGATAATGCGGTCTGAATCGATACCCAACACTGTGCCAGCAATTAATTCGCTGCCTAACAGCATGGTCACAGTATGGACTGGGCGAACGAATTGAGTCTCTTTATCACCCCAGCGCATTAGTTTAGGGATCGGCAACTTAGCCAGTGCGGCATTAACCATGCCCGCCAGCAGTAATTGCGCCGACTCCCCTTTGACATGCGCGCGATACAGCAGCCATTCGCCTTTGTCTGTGACCAGGCGTTCAGCTTGATCGACAGTAATCCCACAACCGCGCGCCCAACCCTCAGCCGCTTTGCTAGGTTTACCTTCAGCATCAAATGCTTGTGCAATCGCCGGGCCACGTTTTTCGACTTCGCGATCGGCCTGAGCGGCACTTAAATTTACTACTTTTAGCGCTAAACGGCGCGGTGCGGCATACCAAATCACCTCGCCATGAGGCAGATTGGCGCTATCCAGCTCGGCGGTAAAATTGGCAGCAAAAGATTCGGCCAGCGAACGAAGAGCCTTCGGCGGCAGCTCTTCCGTGCCGATTTCCACCAGGAAAGTCTGTTGAGTCATGACAGCCTCTTAGTTCTGATTCTTTTTGCACATAGGGAAGCCCAACGCCTCGCGGGAGGCATAATAAGCCTCGGCGACAGCTTTGGTCAGTGTGCGGATACGCAGGATATAGCGCTGACGCTCAGTCACTGAGATGGCTTTGCGGGCGTCCAGCAAGTTAAAGGTGTGGCCTGCTTTCAGAATGCGTTCGTAAGCTGGCAGCGGCAGCGGGGTTTCTAGCGCCAGTAGCGATTTAGCTTCTTTCTCATACTGCTCAAAGCAGGAGAACAGAAAGTCCACATCGGCATATTCGAAGTTATAGGTGGATTGCTCCACTTCATTCTGATGATAAATATCACCGTAAGTGGTTTTGCCCAGCGGGCCGTCGCACCAAATCAGATCATAGACGCTATCTACGCCCTGAATGTACATCGCCAGGCGCTCCAGACCATAGGTGATTTCACCGGTGACCGGTTTACATTCCAAACCGCCGACTTGCTGGAAGTAAGTGAACTGTGTCACTTCCATCCCATTAAGCCACACTTCCCAGCCCAGACCCCAGGCCCCCAAAGTTGGGTTCTCCCAGTTGTCTTCGACAAAGCGAATGTCGTGGATAGTCGGGTCCAGACCCAGCTCTTTCAGCGAACCTAAGTACAGCTCCTGAATGTTGTCTGGCGAAGGCTTAATGATCACCTGGAACTGGTAATAGTGTTGCAGGCGATTCGGGTTTTCACCGTAGCGACCATCGGTCGGGCGGCGTGAAGGTTGCACATAAGCGGCAGCGATTGGCTCAGGGCCAAGTGCACGCAGGCAGGTCATGGGGTGGGAAGTACCCGCGCCGACTTCCATGTCCAGTGGTTGAACAATGGTGCAGCCTTGGCGCGCCCAATAGTCCTGTAACGTCAGGATCAGGCCCTGAAAGGTCTTGGTATCAAACTTTTGCATGTTGGATTCGCACGCGATACAAGTGGATTAAAATAGAATAAGGCAGTATACCCGTTGACTGGAAGATATACAGCCAGAATCCAGTAACACATGCGAATTGATGTGAAAAATAACCTCAACTATTCAGCCACTCCGCTACCAGGTAATGGGGGGCGGGGCTAAAAAATAGTGCTGATTCTCCTTTATCGTTACTACATTTTTTATTTTTCTCTCTTTCCATTCGGGGTTGGGATCACAATAAGAGGTGCCGGGTTCCAGCGTGCAGTCATCATCTCTGATGTCACTTATGTGAGGGGGAAAAGAGGGTGTCGAGGCAAATACCGGGCCAATACCGATTACGGAAATAAGCGGGGCAACTAATACCAGTCGTCTTATAAAATAGCTATTCATAGTAAAACCTCATTATCAGGCTAATTAATGGCAAAAAAACAATATTAAATTCTGCCTACTGATTAATTATCGTGCAGTTAACCTGATGATCAAGAATAGACTAATACAAAAAAGCGATAGGTTGCTTATCTCCGCCTGAACAGCGATTATGCCCAGCGATAGCTGACAACAAAAAAGGCAAAGAAATATGAGCTTACAACGCTGCGGTTGGGTTACAGCTGATCCGCTCTACCTCGCTTATCACGACAGTGAATGGGGAGTCCCACGCACTGAGAGTCAGGCGCTGTTCGAAATGCTGTGCCTGGAGGGCCAACAAGCGGGGTTGTCGTGGATAACTGTGCTGAAAAAACGTGAGCGCTATCGCCAGTGTTTCCACCATTTTGATCCGGCCCGTGTGGCAAAAATGGGGCCAGACGATATCGAGACACTGATGCAGGACAGCGGAATTATCCGCCATCGAGGGAAAATTCAGGCCATTATTACCAATGCCCAAGCCTATCTCGCGATGGAAGCCAACGGAGAGGATTTTTCGCATTTTATCTGGAGTTTTGTTGATGGTGAACCCAAAGTGAATCATTGGTGGTGTCTGGCCGAGTGCCCCGCCACCACACCGGCCTCCGATGCAATGTCAAAGGCACTGAAAAAACGGGGTTTTAAGTTTATCGGCTCCACTATTTGCTATGCTTTTATGCAGGCGAGCGGCCTGGTGAACGATCATCTGGCAAGCTGCTTCTGCCATCCGGATAACGCGCTGAAATGATTAGAGATTATCAATCTGGCGATCTTGATGCCCTGATGCCATTATGGCTGAGCAGCACCATTGCCGCGCATCCTTTTGTGGCCGAGCAGTATTGGCACGAGAGCAGCCCGCTGGTGCGTAATACCTATCTGCCAGCGGCAAAAACCTGGGTCTATCTGCAACAGGAGGGCGCTCCCGGCCACGGGGAACCTATTGTTGGATTTATCAGTATTCTCGAAGAACAGCTGGTGGGCGCCTTGTTTGTTGAGCAATCCTTTCATGGTAAAGGGATTGGCAAACTGCTGATGGATTACGTTCAACAACGCTATAACACACTGACACTGGAAGTTTACCAGCAGAACCGACGGGCCTGTCGCTTCTACCATAACCAAGGTTTTACGGTTATTGGGCAAGCTTATAATATTGAAACTAAAAATATGATAATGACAATGCATTGGCAGCGCCCACTCTATTAATCCCCTTTTTTATTTCCCCTATCATCTGACAAATTTTAATAATGCCAGAGGCGAATAACCACATTATTCTGTTGGTGAATATATATTCCCAATGGAGATGATAAAGATGACCAATATAAAAAACAAAAGAATTTTGTTGTTTACATTAATCTATCAACTATTTATTGGAATAGCTTTTGCCACAGAGAATAAAACCAAAAGCACAATATATGGCATCGATAACACGTCAAAAGAGAACACACAGAACTGTTTGTATTATAAATATAACACTCAAGACAATATACCCTGCCAGAACACATCTAATATTATAGATGAAACATGGGTTCCTATTGGTAAAGATAGTAAATCGGGTGTAAAAACAATTGATTGCGATACGGACTGTCATATAAGTAATACCATGACCTTGCCGCTATCTGCTATTTTTCCTCAGGAGAGTTCAGATACACAAAATCAAGAAAGATCACTATTACTTAGCTTTGAAGTAACCAATAATACCTTTGATATCACTTTTGATAATTTCATGGATATTACTGTTGATGATGGCATGGTATTAATTATGTCACCGGATTCACAGAGGATTGATTTCCTATTACATCAAGCGACAACCCATATTTCATTTCTGTTCTCTTGGCTTAAAAATGAATTATCTCTCAGTTTTTTGGAGACCGCACAAGGCAAATTACTCCACTTATCGCCGATAATATCAATGCCCCTTGGTTCTCTTATCAATCAAGATCCCATTGATTTAACTATTTTCAATAGTAATTTCCGGCAACCACTGGTTTTACAAAAAGTGATGATGGCGGTACACGACGAGCCACATCGAGCCAAACGCGGCGTGGCAGGGATCGCGGGATGTTTTATCTCTGGCCCACTGGCGCTCTACAATGTCGTGACCCAAGGGCGTTGTAATCAGGTTGAGTCGGCGTGGCAACATATTAAGAAGTTTTTTGCCGGCGAGGATGCATCCAACAGAGTGGTGGCCGGCACGAGTGAGCCGTTAAAACCTAAACCTGTCGTGGTGACCACCGCACTGAAAAAAGCCCCCCCGAGTCTCACATTATCTCAGTTAAATACCGGGCTACATGGTCAGTCGCTGACTCTCCCCGCCGTGTCTCATTATTGCGAGAAACCATTAGAATATGTTATCGGAGCCCGTTTTCCCCGCCAAATCAGATACTCCTGTGCCACCTGGCTGTCATCAGTATTAGCCGATTTTACCCTACTGTTTGGCAACAGTTTACGCACCTGGTCAACGGAGTACCTGATTCAGACACTGAATGGAATTTTGGACAGAAGTGCCATCGACAGTGATCACGATGCAATAGATGCCTTTATTCGTGAGCCGACGGCGGGTAATCGTTTGATCCAAACTATTAACGATGTCGCCGAGGAACAGGGCCGATCCGTGTTAATTGATAGCATCACACAATCCTTTGCCCTCTCTGAGCAAAATTATATGCAATATGCCATCATCAATAGCCCGCCGGAGGCCAGCAACGCAAAGCCTTATGCCCACTGTCATAGTGAAAGTGACTATGACTATGACTATGACAGTGATAACTTTAATGACGGTAGCAGTAGCAGTAGCAGTAGCAGTGATAGCGATATCGTCTCACCACTGCAAGCTCAGCAATATCCGCTGGGAACATATCAGATGCCTATCTCCTCTTATGTTTACCAAGATGTATTACCCCGCATACTGCATAATGGCGAGTGGCAGGTAGCATCAGAAAGATTTGATATTGAGGTCATTCAGGGCAGTCGCGAGCAGACCCGTCACAGCCTATATGAACTACTCGAAACGATCGCGACATGGGAAAACACATATCAAGAACACCGTGTGAGTTGCGATCGCCACGGCATATTCCCCAGCGACATGGCGACCAATCGCTATGCGGGCCAGGTCACCAGCCAGATAATAAAGAGTTACAGCCAAAAACCTCGTCCTGGTCAGACTATTATCGTGGTGAGATTTAATCATCAGATTGTTAGTGCCAGTGTCGCGGACAGCTACTCTAATGGTGACAGCCCGCCGATGAAACACGGCACAATCAGGGCAACATTAACCAACCCCGCTTACGTCTTAACACCTCAAGTGGAAGGTGCCATCAGAGGCGCGGGATCAGCCGCACTGCACGCCATGATCCAGCGGCTAAAAGCCGACGGTGTCTCTATGGTTGAAGCCGAAGTGATCTCGACGCCCTCGGCGATGATTAAAAAACGTATCGGTTTTGTTTTCATTCCTGACGAATTGGAGAATTACCGCTTCTCCCCCTCATTTCCTTCCCCGACTGGGGCTGGGCTTTAGGTTTTCACCCTATTCGAACACTGTCCCCCTATTAGGCGACCTATAGGGGGAATCATAAAACACCACTAATCAGTAACCTTTCTGTGCCTATTTTGTTGATAAACCCGCCAAATGAACCTTTCGGCTGACACTATGAGAGTTTTCTCACTAGTATTCCCCCATTTTTTGTCGGATAACGATGGTATATAAACATCGGCCAATAAAGTGACGGCTGGTTAATGACTTTTAGTCCGCTATTGGGCGATATTGCTAGGTTTTCGCCGAAATAGAGCACCATTTAAGGAAAATTTGATGAAAAACCACATATTGGTCAGAGTCGCTGTCGTCTCTGTTGCGCTGACCCTCTCCGCCTGTACCACCAATCCCTATACCGGCGAATCACAAGCAGGGAAATCTGGTTATGGCGCAGGGATCGGGGCCGCTTTAGGGGCGGGGATCGGCATGTTGTCATCATCGAAACATGACCGTGGCAAAGGCGCATTAATTGGTGCCGCAGCCGGGGCTGCGCTAGGTGGCGGTGCGGGCTACTACATGGATGTGCAGGAAGCTAAGTTGCGCGAAAAAATGAACGGCACGGGCGTTAGTGTCACCCGTCAGGGCGACAATATCGTATTAAACATGCCCAATAATGTCACTTTTGATACTGACAGCAGCAACCTAAAACCGGCGGGAGCCAATACCCTGACTGGGGTCGCTATGGTATTGAAAGAGTATGATAAAACCGCCGTCAATGTGACAGGTTTTACCGATAGCAGCGGTGCCAGAGCCCATAATATGACACTTTCACAGCAGCGGGCGGATAGTGTGGGCAGCGCCCTGATTATGCAGGGCGTGGCTGCCAACCGTGTCCGCACTAGCGGCGCAGGCCCGGATAATCCGGTTGCCAGTAACAGCACTGCCGCCGGTAAAGCACAAAACCGCCGGGTAGAGATAACCTTAAGCCCGCTATAATCCCAACCTGCTGATGCGGATAAACACTCAGGTTTATCCGCACCTTGCTGACGGTAGCCACTTCCCGGTCATCATAACTCTTCTGGTTTAATGCGATAAGTGCAGCGGCGGGCGCCGGATAATATGTGCTCAACGCGTTCGACGGGTACTCCCAAAGCTTGCTGGAATACCGCCAGTTCGGCGCGACAAAACCCCTGACAATGGGTGGCTGCCGCACAGATGGGGCAGTGATTTTCGATCAACAGCAATGCGCCATCCGCCTCTACCTGCATCTCTGCCATATAACCTTCGTGCGTGCGAATTGCCACCAGCCGCTCAACACGTTCGGTCACATTGGCCGCCCCCGCCATCGCTTGACAATATTGATTGCAGGTCTCCTGCTCACGGCTATCAATCAGCAGCTCAAGGGCGCTGTCACCCAATTGGCTGCGGATCAAACGCAACAATTGCACGGTCAGTTCACCGTGGCCATCAGGGAAGTGCGCGTTACCAGCCTCGGTTAACTGCCATAGCTGAATCGGGCGGCCCACCCCCTGCGCTTTTGCCTCGGCGACCACCAGCCCCTCTTTGGCCAGTTTGACGAATTGCTGCCGGGCCGCTTCACCGGTCGTTCCCAGTAGCCTCCCGGCATCACTCGCTTGTAGCGGGCCACGGGTCTTGAGCAGCATCAGCAAGCGCCTGGCGACAGAGTGTGGCGGGCTGGTTGTATGGTTGATATTCATATCTTCCCCACTATCATGGCGATTTTTTTAATTTTTGATCAATCATTTCCAGCATAACATTTCCCAAGCCAATGCTTGACTTATTATCACTGACTGGCCTACCGTATTCCAAGAATTTTCTTGTTTAACTTTATCGTAACAATATAATCAACTCAACAACCAGACTTCTGGCAGGATGGAAACGTGATAATAAATGATGCAAGCCGTTGGAGTGACCTGTTCTCCGGTAAAAATGCGGCCTTTGCCATCGCTCTGTCGGGGGGCGTTGTATTACATGCGATCAATATTTATATCGCCACCACCATTTTGCCCTCGGTGGTGCTGGAGATTAACGGCCTGAGCCTGTACGCCTGGAATACCACCCTATTCGTCACCGCCTCCATCCTCGGCTCGGCGCTCTCTGCCCGGCTACTCAGTGGTTACGGGCCACGTAGCGCCTACCTGTTCGCCTCGCTGGTCTTTATGTTGGGCAGCGCCTTATGCGCCATGGCCCCCAACATGCCGATGATGCTGGTGGGTCGAACTGTGCAAGGTTTGGGCGGCGGCTTCCTGTTTGCGCTCTCTTACGCCATGATTAATCTGGTCTTTCAGCAATCACTATGGCCGCGGGCCATGGCACTGATTTCGGGTATGTGGGGGGTTGCAACTCTGATTGGCCCTGCTATCGGCGGCATTTTTGCTGAAATGGATGCCTGGCGCTTTGCATTCTGGACGTTGTTACCGGTAACCCTGATTTATGCCATTTTTACCTGGCGTATCCTGCCGGCGGGCAGATCCAGCAGCGACGCCTCGGCACTCCCTGTCACGCAATTAGTGCTATTAACCGCCATTGTCCTGACTATCTCGGCCAGCAGCATCGCCAGTAGTGGCCTGATCAACATGGCGGGAATGGCGCTGGCGGTGGTGCTGTTACTGCTGTTATTCCGCATAGAGTCCCGCGCCACCACACGTCTGCTACCAAAAGGGGCACTGCGCCTTAGCTCACCGCTGGCGGCACTCTATATCACCATCTCTCTGCTGGCAGTCGGCATTACCTGCGAGATCTTCGTTCCCTACTTCCTGCAAACACTACACGGCCAGTCACCACTGATTTCCGGCTATATTGCCGCCACCATGGCGGCGGGCTGGACAATCTCTGAGGTGATGAGCGCCGGCTGGAAAAAATCAGGTATTCGTTGGGCGATTATCAGCGGCCCCATCATTGTTCTGGCGGGGATTGTGGCGCTGGCTATCCTGATGCCAGCCGCCTCACTCGGTAGCTGGCAACAGATGGCACCTATCGCCATCGCGCTAACACTGGTGGGTTTTGGTATCGGTTTTGGTTGGCCGCATCTGCTGACCCGCATTCTGCAAGTGGCGGCTGATGAGGATAAAGACATTGCCGGGGCGTCGATTACCACGGTACAGATGTTTGCGACCGCCGTCGGTGCCGCGATGGCCGGGATGGTCGCCAATCTCTCTGGCCTGAATTTCCCCGGTGGCGTTGCCGGGGCTGAGAACACCGCCCACTGGCTGTTTACCCTGTTTGCCATTGCCCCCGCACTGGCGATCATTACCGCGCTACGTTGTGCCGCGATTGGTGCGCACAGCCTCACGGCGAAGAGTATCGCCAGCAGTGAAGCGTGATTTTTTAATGAGTCGTAACATGATGAGCGAGATTACTGCTTGATCTCGCTGTCGTGTTCACTGTTATGCTGGCTTCAGATCTCACTTGCCCAAATGAATTGGAGTTTGCGATGAAGCCTGCCATTGTGCTGTACAAAAGCCTTCCCACCGATCTGCATCAACGATTAGCGCAACATTTTACCGTTAACAGTTTTGCTGGTTTAACGCCGGAGAATCAACCTGAGTTATTATCGGCGCTGCAACAGGCTGAAGGGCTGATCGGTTCCGGCGGCAAGATAGATCACGCCTTTTTGCAATTAGCGCCGCGTCTGCGGGCCGCTTCAACCATTTCTGTCGGTTATGATAATTTTGATGTGGATGCGCTAAACCAGCGTGGTGTGGCGCTGATGCACACCCCCACGGTGCTGACCGAAACCGTGGCCGACACCATGATGGCGCTGCTGCTCTCTTCGGCACGAAGAGTGGTAGAGTTGGCCGAGCGAGTCAAAGCGGGTGAGTGGCAAGAGAGCATCGGTGATGAGTGGTATGGTGTGGATGTTCACCATAAAACCATCGGCATTCTCGGTATGGGGCGCATTGGCATGGCGCTGGCTCAGCGGGCGCATTTTGGTTTTAGTATGCCGGTGCTGTACACCAGCCGCCGTCCCCACGAAGAGGCCGAAACACGCTTTGGCGCGCGCCGCTGCTCACTGGATACTTTGCTGGCGGAGGTTGATTTCCTCTGTATTACCCTGCCTATGACCGAGCAGACTTACCATATGATTGGCCGCAGCCAACTGGCAAAAATGAAGTCCAGCGCCATCTTAATTAATGCCGGCCGTGGGCCAGTGGTGGATGAGCAGGCGCTGATTGCCGCCCTGCAAGATGGCACTATTCATGCCGCAGGGCTGGATGTGTTTGAGCAAGAGCCGCTGCCGATGGACTCGCCACTCCTCAAATTACCTAATGTGGTTGCCGTGCCACACATTGGTTCTGCCACCCATGAAACCCGTTACAACATGGCCGCCTGCGCCGTGGATAACCTGATTGCCGCACTGACCGGCAGCGTCAAAGAGAACTGCGTCAACCCGCAAGTTTTGCCGCAATCATAAACTGAACCACTGGCCTGCTTGCAGGCCAAAATCTCTCCTCCACCGCTCTCCTCCCTACAAAAGCCCCGCAAGGATGAGGCTATTTCTTCACCAGACGGCACACTGATATTCATCAAACTCTATTCAGATCTAAGGAAGATGTGCCATGAAACGTCTCACTGTCCCTTTGCTACTGGTGCTCTCTCCTGCGGCGATGGCGAATTGGTCACTCCCGCACTTTCCCACCTTTACTGAGCAGGATAGCGGGATTTTTCTCAGCAGCAGCACATTGAGCAAAGGTGAATATCCGCTCAAGTTTTATCAGGATAAACAGTGCTGGCAGCCCACTGGTGCGGTGAAGTTGAATCAAACTTTTTCACTGCAACCCTGCCAGAATCAAGCAGATATCTCATGGCGACTGTTCCGCGATGGTCAGTATCAGGCGCGCATTGATACCCGCAGCGGCACACCAACCCTCACTCTTAGCCTCAAAGAGCCGGTGACAGAGGCCGTCAAGGTGGTGGTGCATAGTTGCCAGCGCTGGGATGGGCAGCCAGTGACCATTGATGTGCGCCAAACCTTTGCCGAAGGTGAAATGGTGCGAGACTTCTACTCTGGCCAAACGGCAAAAGTCTCCCTCGGTAAAATCACCTTGCAACCCGCGCCCGAGAGTGGCGGCTTACTGCTGCTGGAGTCGTCGCAAACCCAGCAAGCTGCACCATTCAGTTGGCAAAATGCCACGGTCTATTTTGCCCTGACTGATCGCTTCAAAAATGGCAACCCAACCAATGACCACAGCTATGGCCGCCACGGCGACGGAATGCAGGAGATCGGCACCTTCCACGGGGGTGATTTGGCGGGATTAACTGAAAAACTGGATTACCTACAACAGCTTGGCGTCAATGCATTGTGGATCAGTTCACCGCTGGAGCAAATTCACGGCTGGGTCGGAGGCGGCACCAAAGGTGACTTCCCACATTACGCCTACCACGGCTATTACGGGCTGGATTGGTCCCGTCTGGATGCCAACATGGGCTCCGGGCAGGAGCTGCATACGCTGGTTGAACAGGCGCATAAACGCGGTATTCGCATTCTATTTGATGTGGTGATGAATCACGTGGGTTATGCCACGCTGGCCGATATGCAGAGTTATCAATTCGGCGCACTCTATCTACAAGGCGATAAACTGGAGAAAACCTTAGGTAAAAACTGGACGGATTGGACACCTGGCAGGGGTCAAACCTGGCATAGTTTCAACGATTACATCAATTTCGGTGATAAAGCGGCATGGGATAACTGGTGGGGCCAGAAGTGGATCCGCACGGATATTGGCGATTACGACTCCCCCGGCTATGACGATCTGACCATGTCGCTGGCTTTCCTCCCGGACATCAAAACTGAATCGACCCAAGCCAGCGGCTTACCGGTGTTTTACCGCAACAAACCGGACACCGCCGCGCGGGAAATTCCTGGTGCCACCCCACGTGATTACATGACGCATTGGTTGAGCCAATGGGTTCGCGATTACGGCATTGACGGTTTTCGGGTGGATACCGCTAAACATGTGGAGAAACCCGCCTGGCTACAACTTAAGCAACAAACCACCGCCGCGCTGGCCGCCTGGAAAGCCGCTCACCCCGATCAGGCGCTGGATGACTTACCTTTCTGGATGACCGGTGAGGCATGGGGCCACGGTGTGATGAAGAGCGATTATTATCAAAATGGCTTTGATGCCATGATTAACTTTGATTTTCAGGATCAGGCAAAACAGGCGCTCACCTGCTTCTCATCCATTGATGGCACTTATCAACAGATGGCGGATAAACTGCAAGGTTTCAATGTGTTGAGTTATATCTCCTCACACGATACCCGGCTGTTTTTTAAAGACGATGCGCAGCAGTCATTGGTAAAACAGCAGCGGGCGGGTGATCTGCTGCTACTGGCACCGGGGGCGGTGCAGATTTTCTACGGCGATGAGAGTGGGCGAGAATTCGGCCCCACCGGTTCTGATCCACTACAGGGCACCCGTTCAGATATGAACTGGAATGAATTATCGGGTGCGAAAGGCGCGCTATTGGCGCACTGGCAGAAAGTCAGCCAGTTCCGCGCCCGCCATCCCGCCATTGGCGCGGGCGAACAGAAATCGCAACAAACCGCTGATTATTATGCCTTTAGCCGCCAACATCAGGGCGATAAAGTGCTGGTGGTTTGGGTCGGTGACAAAAAAGAGTAGATAAGTGCATTATCCTGCAATAACTCTTCCTGCCGATATTTTCGCTCGGTAGGAAGAAATCCTTCCGCATTGCACCCGCTTTTATCTGCGAGTATGGTACTTGTTCACTTACGGATAACAATAAATTTTCATTTATGAAGTTCTCACTTTTCGGCGACAAATTCACCCGCTACGCGGGGATCACCAGACTGATGGACGACCTCAACGACGGCCTTAGAACCCCAGGTTCTATCATGCTCGGCGGGGGTAATCCGGCGCATATCCCAGAGATGGATGCTTACTTCCAGCAACTGTGTCAGGAGATGCTGGATCGCGGGCAATTGACCGAGGCGTTGTGCAATTACGACGGGCCACAAGGCAAAGATTTGCTGTTAAAAGCATTGGCGAAAATGCTACGCGACGAGCTGGGTTGGCAGATTGAGCCACAGAATATTGCACTGACAAATGGTAGTCAGAGCGCATTTTTCTACTTATTTAATCTATTCGCAGGCCGCTATGCTGATGGTAGCCGTCGTCGGGTCTTATTCCCGCTGGCCCCTGAGTATCTCGGTTATGCCGATGCTGGTCTGGATGAGGAGCTATTTGTCTCCGCCAAACCCAATATTGAGCTGCTGCCAGAAGGGCAATTCAAATATCACGTTGACTTTGATCACCTCAATATTACCGATGATATTGGTTTGATATGTGTATCGCGCCCCACTAATCCCACCGGTAATGTGATTACTGATGAAGAGTTAATTCGCCTGGATGCTATCGCTCAGCAGCGTGATATTCCGCTATTGATTGATAATGCTTATGGCGTGCCCTTCCCCGGGATCATCTTTACCGACGCAACCCCGCTGTGGAACCCGAATATCATTTTGTGCATGAGTTTGTCGAAGCTGGGCCTACCGGGTTCACGCTGTGGCATTGTCATTGCCGATGAGAAAGTGATTTCGGCTATCACCAATATGAATGGCATCATCAGCTTGTCGCCGGGCAGCATGGGGCCAGCGATTGCCGCCGAAATGATTGAGCGTGGTGATCTATTGCGCTTATCTAACGAGGTGATTCGGCCATTCTATTTTGAGCGGGTACAGCAGACCATTGCTATTTTGCGCAAATATTTGCCGCCGGAGCGCTGCCTGATCCACAAACCCGAGGGGGCCATCTTCCTCTGGCTATGGTTTAAAGATCTGCCGATCAGCACCGAACTGCTCTATCAGCGCCTAAAAAAACGCGGTGTGCTGATGGTGCCGGGCCACTACTTCTTCCCTGGTCTGGGATATGACTGGCCACATACCCATCAATGTATGCGGATGAATTATGTCCCTGCTCCGGAAGAGATTGAAAAGGGCGTGGTGATACTGGCGGAAGAGATTGAGCGGGCGTTTCAGGAAGCAAAGTGATTTCTGAGAATATCTGAAAATAAAGAGCCAAGGGCCGCTCATTAGGCGGCCCTGAAAGTTTTTACAACCGTACTCAAAGTCATTGGCGCTACATGGTTGTCCAGAACAGCACCGCGAGTATCTGCGGCGACATGATGCGCAAGAACATCGCCAGCGGATAAACCGTAGCATAAGAGAGCGCCGCCGCACCGCTGGTCGGATGCAAGCCATTGGCAAATGCCAGCGCCGGTGGATCCGTCATTGAACCGGCTAACATGCCGCACAAGGTCAGGTAGTTCATCTTGGCTAACATGCGCGCCAGAATCCCCACGGTCAGCAGCGGTATACCGGTAATCATCGCGCCGTAACCAATCCATGCCAACCCATCACCATTGACCAGCGTATTGATAAAGTCACCGCCGGATTTCAGGCCAACCACCGACAAGAACAGCACAATCCCCAGTTCACGCAGCGCCAAATTGGCACTCGGCGGCATAAACCAATATAGCTTACCGATACTGCCGATACGCCCGAGAATCAGCGCCACCACCAGCGGGCCACCGGCCAGCCCCAAACGTAATGCCGCTGGAAATCCCGGAATAAACAACGGGATAGATCCCAGTAGCACACCCAGACCCACGCCGATAAAGACCGGTAACATCTGCACTTGTTGCAACTTCTGTTGCGCGTTCCCCACCACGGCGGAGACCGCCTCGATAGCCTCTGGGCGGCCAACCAGATTCAGGATGTCACCAAATTGCAGGCTGGCACTATTACTGGCGACCAGCTCAATACCTGCACGATTTAGCCGAGTGATCGCCACGTCATACTTCTGTTTCAAATTAAGATCACGGATCTTTTTACCTAATACCGCCTCATTGGTCACCACCACCCGGGCGGTTTGCAATACTGTCCCTGCGGTGGATAGAGTGACATCCACCTCTTCACCCACCACCAGCCGCACTTTCTCCAAGGCTTCGCGCTGCCCAACTAGATGCAGGTAATCCCCCAGCTCGATCACTGTGCCAGGCAGCGGCACCATCAGCAAATCACCGCGTTTCAGGCGGGAGCAGACCACCTCATCACTGTTGAGCAATGGCACTTCCTGCACTGACAAACCATTCAAATTGGGATTGCGTACCGCCACATTCATAGTTTGCAGCAATTCACGGTTCTGCCCATTACTGCTATCAAAATCTTTTGCTTCGCGGTCAACGTTGATTTTAAAGAATAAACGAATCAGCCACATCACCAGCAAAATGCCGCAAATGCCGAATGGATAGGCCATGGCATAGCCCATCCCCATCTGGCTAACCAATTGTGGTGGCGAACCTAAATCAGTAAGGATTTGTTGTGCCGCCCCGAGTGCTGGCGTGTTAGTGACCGCTCCCGAAAAGATACCCAAAATGATGGGTAGCGGCACCGCAAACAGCTTATGGATAATCGCCGTCACTAAGCCGCCGACCACCACCATCAGAATGGCAAAACAGTTAAGTCGCAGCCCCGAGACGCGCAGTGAAGAGAAGAACCCCGGCCCGACTTGAATACCGATAGTGTAAACAAACAGAATCAGACCAAACTCCTGAATGAAATGCAGCATGTCCCCGTTAAGAACAACTTCATATGTTTGTGCGAAATGGCCCACAATAATGCCGCCAAATAGCACTCCGCCAATACCTAACCCAACACCATAGATCTTCCAATTACCGATCCATAACCCCAATACGGCGACCAGCGCCAACATACTGACGGTAAGGGCGATAGCACTCATAAATCACTTCCTTGCCTAAGTTTAAAAACTGGCCGGCCAAGTGGATTATTACAAAATACAGACATGGCCTTAAATTCTTACAATTAGTAAGGATTCTGTCAGAAGGGAGGGCAGTTGAATGTGGGATACACCACAAAATGCACCGGAGAGCGGGGAATCTCTCCGGTGAAAAAAAAACAGCAAAAAGCTTAACGCTAAAAGGACAAAACAAGGAGAGGGTAATCGCTACCGACACCCCACGCAGAGGTGTCGGTTATTATTACTGCTGGTCAGTAGTGACCGGGCTATCTAACACTTGCTGCTCTTGTGGAGCCGCACTGCCGATAGTAATACGCTGTGGTTGCAGCGCTTCAGGCACCTGGCGCAACAGATCAATGTGCAGCAGGCCATTTTCAAACTGAGCATTATCAACATTCAGATGCTCAGCGAGCGTGAAGGTCAACGCGAACTCTTTACGCACCAAGCCCTGATGCAGGTATTCAACCTGTTTTTCAACCGGTGCCGGCTTACCGCGCACCGTCAGGCGTGGGCCTTCAACTTCGATATCCAGTTCGCTCTGTTTAAAACCGGCCAATGCCAGTGAGATGCGATAGTGGTTATCATCAGTTTTTTCAATGTTATATGGCGGGAAGCCTTGAGCATCCTGACTGCCCTGCATTGAGTTAGCCAGTTTATCAAAACCAATCCACTGACGAAGTAATGGTGACAAATCATAATTACGCATAGATATACTCCTTCTTTGAAGCGAGATAATAAGCAGCCACGAATTAATGATATAAGCAGCTCTAACGCAAAACAGCGGCGTTATATTATTTACGGCTATCAATCCGTGACCGGTTAGCCCCCGATTACGGCAGGCTGCACTCAGCTATTAAATAAATGACTTCATCTATATAAAGGCTAATTACTTAATTTCAATACGACGTGGTTTTAAATTTTCAGGTACTACTCGTTCGAGGTCGATATACAGCAACCCGTTAACCAAGTTGGCACCTTTAATCTTAACATGCTCAGCCAACTGGAATTTACGCTCGAAATTGCGCTCAGCAATACCCTGATATAAGTAGGTGCGCTGTGCAGGTTCGCCGGCATGAGAGCCACGAACAATCAATATGTTATCTTGAGTGGTGATCTCCAGCTCTTGCTCTGCAAAGCCCGCTACCGCGATCGCAATGCGGTAGTTATTGTCATCAACCAGCTCGACGTTATAAGGAGGGTAACCTCCATTACTTTGATTCTGGCCGGACTCTAATAGATTAAATAGCCGATCGAAACCAATAGCTGAACGATACAGTGGAGCAAGCTCGGAATTACGCATAAAAACTGCCTCCTAAATAGATTAGCAAGGGTGTTATCCTATTTTTAATTAAGCCCTCCATATATGGACAGGCCCATGGTCAGAATACCCTGTCGGCGTACTCTCTCTGACCTAATAATAAGATGGTAGCGGTCTGCTTCTTTTCAAGAGCAAAAAACAAAAAAATTTACGAGAAAAATCCCAATAGCGGGTTTTCACCTGACTAATATTCGATAAATCAGCTGCTATAACTTACACTTAAATGCAATCGCGCCATAAGATTGAATCTTTGACCATAGGAACTGTCTGTAAGAGAGTGTAAAAAATCACGACAAAACCTGACACTATCTAGTGTGTGATCGCCTGGCATGATGATGAGAGCTGAAAAAACAATGAGAAACACAGTTATCCCTTTTGTTACTGGCTGTTCGCTGCTGTTATCCAGCGGCTGCTCCAGCATTATGACGCACACCAGCAGCAGTCAGGGTTACTACTCCGGCACAGAAGCCAATGTGGCGATGCTCAAAGATGACAATACCGGCTGGGCGCTACGCCCCTTGCTAGCTGTAGATCTGCCCTTCTCCGCAGTCATGGATACACTGCTGCTGCCATATGACTATCTGCGCTCAGACAGCGCAGACAAAATGGCCAGCTCCCCACGTGAACGAGTCCGCCAGTCTGAAGCTGCAAGTCAGCCAACGGCACATATTGACGAAACACCAGCGCAATAATCTAACCTGCATTTACGGTAAAGATTTGAGCGAACCCTTCTATTTCCCGCATAAATGCAATTTGCGAGCCGTCCGGTGAAAACACCACCGCGTCAGCCAATGGGGCGACGGCACTACGTGCAGTCAGCCGCTGAAGTTGGCCGCTGGTACTATCACACCGCATCACGCTGTTATCACAAACAAACGCCAGACTACCTCCTTGCGGATGCCAGCTAAAGGCGGATTGAATCCCCCACTGGCTGGATGTCAGTTGCCGTGGTTCACCGCCATTGGGGGAGACTAACCACAGCTGCACAACATCATTATCATCTCTCATCAGGCAAGCAATGGCACTGCCATCAGGTGAGGCGCGCAACCAGTGACGCGGGCTGGTGACAAGCCCCGGGAAGCGGCGCTCAGTGGTATAAGTCACCCGCCGCTGACTGACACCGGCAGGTGGTGCAGGTAGTGTGGTTGGCGTCCCCTCTAGCGGCGCATCTCCAGCACGAGCATAATCTCGGTGATGCTCAGGCAGATCAGCAATAAAGATTTCCGGGATTTTCTCCCCTTGCGCCGAAAGGGTATCGCCAATAAAGGCCAGCGCCCAGCGCTGATGAGTGCCATCCGCTCTCCGATAACCCTGCGTGCCAATCCACCCCTCTTCATAAGCGCGGCTGATTTGATCACTGCCCGCCTGTGGTATGGGTGTAGTGCGGCTGATCAACACACAAAAGTGGCTGCCATCATATTCACGAGGGTGCTGTTTAGGCGGATTGACCCCATGCAGCGGCAGCGCAATACCGACATTGCGGCAATCCAGCGCCGGGTCTAATTCATGCAGCACATGGTCGTTATAGGTAAAGCTAAGGCGGCTGCCATCAGGGCTGAAAACGTGGACATGTGTACCGCCGCGCAAAGCACCAGGCGTATAGGGTGCCGTGATATCCATGGCATCCAGGGTGACCGCCAGCTCTCTATCCGGCTCCGCAACAATCACCCCACGCCGATGATGAAAATCATAATGCCAATGGCTGTCTGGATGCTCCGGCCCGTGGATAAACACATAGCGCGCGGGCAGGTCGGGGCTGACCGTCACGACGCCAACATGCGCGCCATGCTGAGCACGATAGATCACCTCAATATTGCGGGTGACACAATTAACCCGCTCAATGGTTAAGCCACTAAAAGTGCTGCCATTGGGCCGCACGTCGTAGACCAGCCACTGGCTATCCGGCGTCCAGACATTGATATTGGTGAGCTGATGCCCTCTGGGATCAAAGGTAAGCTGCTGCTCCCGGCAAAGGGCATCTTTCTGGCTAATCATTCTGGCTCCGGTGATGCGACGGGCTAAGTTATTTATAAAGATTATATCACTAACAACCCTCCGCACACCGTCATGAAAGACATCTCATGTTATAAGAGCATTGAACAAGTAAATCACAGTAAAAATAATTTATTAAGCTGATAAATTCAGATTTCATGCAGAAATGATAACTCTGGATAGCATGACCTCAACTTTCTATGTTATAGATACTAAATTGCTACACCCGCTTGCTGTAACTTACTAATTAATCTTAAAAGAATCGCTAAGGGGCATAGTTGTGTCTGCTTTCCATAACTGGTTATCTGAGAAATCATCTGGCGACTGGCATATCTATATCAAGCGCCTTTCCGGTAATGATACTGGTGCAACAGGCGCGCATCAGGCTGGAGTCTATATACCGGCTGAAGTGATTGAGAAACAATTCTCTTCTATTGTTCGAACTGATATTAGAAATCCAGATATTCATTTGCCGGCAAGGATAAGCTCCCATGGCAATATTGAGAGTATAGTCAGGGCTATTTATTACAATAACCGTCATTTTGATGGTACACGTAACGAAAAACGAATTACTTGTTGGGGGAAAGGTAGCCCACTGTTAAATAAAGAGAATACTGGGGCACTGACTATTTTCGCTTTTCATAGTGTGCCCAATAACACCTGTGACTTTATTGATGTGTGGCTATGCAACTCTCTGGTAGAGGAAGAGCTGCTGGAATCTATGACGGGGGAAGTGATCCCTGGCTTTTCAGTTTCAGGCCCATCAAATCAGGTTCTGGGCGGTTTTGCTATAGCAAGCTATAACTGGAAGTCCACTAATTATCCGATCCCAGAGCAATGGTCTATTTCATTCCCGCCAGGTATTGAGATAATTAGTTATCTCCCTAAAGTATTCCAATTCAAAAGTCTAAACCCTGATGAGCTATTACTCGAAAAACGCGATGCTGAATATTCTCTGTTTCGTCGAATAGAAGAATTACATGTCTTGGAGCGGGTGCAAGCAGGTTTTTCGTCAGTAGATGATTTTATTAGCTTAGCAAACTCAGTAAGTAATCGCCGCAAATCGCGAGCAGGAAGATCTCTGGAATTACATCTGGAGAATACATTTATCGAAAATAGCCTTACTGATTTTGTTACTCAGAGTATTACTGAAGGCAATAAGAAGCCGGATTTTCTATTTCCCTCTGCTGAAGCTTATTATGATGCTGAGTATCCTTCCGAAAAATTGAGAATGCTTGCAGTAAAAACCACCTGTAAAGATCGCTGGCGCCAGGCGCTCAATGAGGCAAATCGCATTGATAATATTCACCTTTTCACTCTTCAGGAAGGGGTGTCTGTTAATCAGTTCCAGGAAATGAAAGATGCAGGTGTCCAATTAGTGGTTCCTAAACCTCTTCACGAAAAATATCCTAAATCTATTCGTAATGAGTTAATTTCTCTCTCTGATTTTATTGAGGAGACCAAAAGTATATATAATCCTTAACGAAAAAATGACTGAACTCTCACTTGCTTCTAGTCGGAGTTTGGTCAACTACTTATCATTTGGCTAATTCCTTGTGTATCAATTTGAGCATTTACTTCACTACTACAAATCCACTCTTCGACTCTCGCTGAAATATCATTATCTGTTAGCTTGTGCTTACCCCGTAATGCACACTCCCAGACAACTAAAACTTTCCAGCCATCATCCGAGAGCTGTTTTATAACCTTATCATCTCTTTTTACATTTCCTTGGATTTTTTTAAGCCAAAAATCGGTGTGTGAAGCTGGGCTCTTAAATAAATGGCAATTATGTTTATGCCAGAAACAGCCATGAACAAAAATTATCGCCCGATATTCATCAACAATAAAATCGGGCTTACCGGGGAGCTCACTAACCTGAACTAGGTAAGAAAGCCCTAACTGGTCAAGTATTTTTGCTAACTTAATTTCTATGGCTGTATCCCTTGCCCGGATAGCCCTCATATTTTTACTACGAGTTTCCGAAGAATGAACATCAGCCATGATTATTAAGCCGCCTTATCTTTTCGTACGTTAACTGCTTTTGCTATGAATGGAGCCAATAGCTGAGCGACTGCCGCAAAAACAGGAACAATTACGGAGTTACCAAATTGTCGATAAGCCTGTGTATCGGATACAGGAATTCGGAACGATTCCTTATCCGGAGTTTCAAACCCCATCAGTCGGGCACACTCTTTTGGGGTAAGTCGACGAGGGCGATTTTCCTGATTTTTTTTATCATCAAAATCATTTTCACCTAAAACTTTATCCCACCCACGATCAATTAAAATCTCTGAACCATCTTTGTGATAACGGGCTGATAATGTTCTGGCTACACTATCACTGTTCGTTGGGTCAACTAACCCAAATCCAAAACCATTCCCTTTTGCCTGATGCTTTTTAGCGTAATTATATAAGTACTTCCACAGATGCGGCGTCAGTATGTACTTATCATCAACAACAGGCTCAAGTAATTCACCAAAGGTCGGGCGTTTTTCAGGGAAAAACTTATGGATATCTTTTAGTGTAAAGTCTTTATCGATATTAAGATCTTTACGAAATCCCACTAAAACAATACGCTCCCTGTGCTGGGGTAGAAAATTTTTTCCATCCACAATTTTAGGGTCTTGTGATCCGACTGCATCAGCATCTGCGACCGAATAGCCCAACTCATTTAGTGTATTCATAATAATCTGAAAAGTTTTACCTTTGTCGTGACTTTTCAGATTCTTAACATTCTCAAGTACGAAAATAGCAGGTTTCTTTGAGGCAATAATTCTGGCGACATCAAAAAATAATGTCCCCTGGGTTTCACACTCAAATCCATGAGCACGACCTAAAGAATTTTTCTTTGAAACCCCTGCTAGCGAGAATGGCTGACAAGGAAACCCAGCAAGTAAAACGTCATGATCAGGAATATGCTGGTCTATATATTTATAGGCTTCTTCATCTGATATTTCCGCAGTCTCACTAAGAGTAATCTCACGTATATCTGAATTAAATCGGTGCTCGTCGGGGTCACAATACCAATTGGCTTTATATGTCCGAACTGCATAAGGGTTCCATTCGCTGGTGAATACACACTGTCCGCCAATGGCCTCAAAACCTTTTCGGATACCACCAATCCCAGCAAAAAGATCAATAAAGCGGAATTGATAATTAGGATGATGTTTTGGTGGTGAAGGTAGCATATTTTGTAGCATATCAATTTCAGCCTCAGTTAGAGGCTTCTGTATGGATTTCCCGTTATACCAGCGGTTGAGGGCTTCACGAGTCCATTCACACTTACTGACTTTCCGCAGAACTTCTGCAACAGCTTTCTGATCGTAGATTTCTAGCACTCGTCGAACAAGTTCTTTATCTTGTTGTAATCTTTTTTGTTCTTTCTGCTGTGCTTGTTCTGCAATCTGATTTGCAATTAAGTTCAATTCTTCCATCTTAGGATTACTCACTCAGGGAATTTTCAATGTAATCTTATCACTCATTTTACCCAGATGAAAGAAGGCTGTATAGAAAAACAGTATATCTATAATGATAGCCCCTAGCCCTCTTCTCGTATTAATTAGTACCTCTATTGGACTGATTTTAGATAACTATCAGAAACTAATTCATAATTTTCGAATCTATGATCCTTCATCAAATTAGCTAGATATTTAGAATAAAAAGTCTAATATAGATTTTTTATTCTAATCGATGTGACCTATGCTAAGCCGCTACCAACCCATTGCCGACGCGATAGCCACGCTTTTTTACCCCTATGCGGAAGTCGCCATTCACGACGTAGCCAGCCAATCGCTGATCTATATCGCCAATAACTATTCGCAGCGCGAATTAGGCGAAGACTCCAATCTCAGCGATCTGCAATTTGACCAGCATTCGCAGGTGATCGGCCCCTACCAAAAGCGTAACTGGAATGGCCGCCAACTGCGCTCCATCAGCACCGTGCTGCGGGATGACCAAGGGCAACCTATCGGGCTGCTGTGCATCAATCTGGATATTACGGTGTTCGAAAGTGCCAAAGCAGCGCTGGATATGTTTCTGTCAGGCCATCAACTGCAACCACAGCCTGATGTGCTGTTTCAGGATGATTGGCAGGAGCGTATCAATACTTATATCCATAATTGGCTGCAACAGCAGCAACTCACACTGGCGACACTAAACAGTGTCAGCCGCCGAATGCTGATTGAAGCGCTCTATCAGCAAGGGGCATTTAACGGCAAAAATGCGGCGGGTTATGTCGCAAAAATTCTTGGCATTGGCCGTGCCACTGTTTATAACCAGCTGAAAAATATAAAAAACCGCTGAAATTTTAAGGAACCGACATGAATACACTATTTGATGCCATCAAAGAGGCCCACCAGGTTTTGCGTCCGCAAGTGAGGGTGACACCACTGGAGTACAGCCCGCTGCTGTCGCAACACAGTGGTTGCGAAATTTATCTCAAATGTGAGCATCTGCAACACACCGGTTCTTTTAAATTTCGCGGTGCCAGCAATAAGTTACGGCTGCTAACAGATGAGCAGCGCCAGCAGGGGGTTATCACGGCCTCCACCGGTAATCATGGCCAGGCGATGGCATTGGCGGGCAAATTGGCGGGGGTTAAATCCACCATTTATGCACCGGAACAGGCGGCGGCCATCAAGCTGGAAGCCATTCGCGCACTGGGCGGCCACATTGAGCTGATACCGGGGGATGCTTTAAATGCCGAGTTAGCCGCCGGTAGCGCCGCGCAGCAGCAGGGGAAAACCTATATTTCCCCTTATAACGATGCACAAATTATTGCCGGGCAAGGCACCTGTGGCATGGAAATGGTGGAGCAACAGCCAGATCTTGATGCGGTATTTGTTGCCGTCGGCGGCGGCGGTCTGATTTCTGGTATTGCCACTGTGCTGAAAAAACTCTCTGATAAAACACAAGTTATTGGCTGCTGGCCCGCCAATGCCACCAGCATGTACACCAGCCTGCAAAACGGGCAAATTCAGGAAGTGGCAGAGCAAGAGACGCTGTCAGACGGAACTGCCGGTGGCGTCGAGCCAGGGGCAATCACCTTTGCGCTCTGCCAGCAGCTCATCGATCAAAAAGTGCTGGTCAGCGAGCAGGAGATTAAAGCGGCGATGCGCCTAATTGCCCGCACTGACCGCTGGATGATTGAAGGCGCGGCTGGCGTGGCGCTGGCCGCAGCCCTGAAGCTGGCACCACAATGGCAAGGTAAAAAGGTGGCGGTGGTGCTGTGCGGGAAGAACATTGTGCTGGAAAAATATCTGGGAGCCGTCGGCGAATGATCATCCTCAATAAGCAGCAAATTCTCGACAGGTTCGATGCCGATGCCATCACGTTACTACTCAAACAGGGCTTTATTGCTTTTAGCCAAAAACAGGTACAAATGCCGCCGGTACAGCATTTACTCTTTCCGCAAGCCAATGGCGATTGTTGCATTAAAAGTGGCTATTTAGAGGGTGACGACCAGTTCGTGGTGAAAGTTTCCGGTGGATTTTATGATAATCCAGCGCAAGGGCTCGCCAGCAATCAGGGGTTGATGATGGCATTTTCGGCCCAATCCGGTGAACCTCAAGCTATTTTACTCGATGAGGGTTGGCTGACCGCACTGCGCACAGCACTGGCCGGGCGCATTGTGGCGGAGCTTTGTGCGCCTAAGCATATTCACGCCATTGGTATTATCGGCACCGGTATGCAGGCGCGGTTGCATTTGATGTACCTGAAAAGTGTGATTTCATGCCGCCAACTGTGGGTTTGGGGCCGCAGCGAGACGGCATTAGAGGAGTATCGGCAATATGCTCAGGAGGAGGGTTTTGAGGTCAACACCACCCAAAGTGCCGCTGAATTAGCCGCTCACTGCCAGTTGATTGTTACCACCACTCCCAGCCGAGAGGCGATTTTACAGGCTGCGGATATTCAGCCAGGCACACATATTACCGCCGTCGGTGCCGATGGTGCGGGCAAGCACGAACTGGCACCTGAGTTAGTGGCGAAGGCCGATAAGATTTTGGTGGATTCATGGGCGCAATGCACTGAATTTGGTGAGATTTCATTAGCATTTCAACAGCAACTTTTAGCCCATCACACCTTGACCGAGATAGGGACTGTTTTAGTGCAAAACAGCTCTTTCAGAGAGCATGATCAGCAGATTACCCTGGCAGATTTAACCGGGTTAGGGGTTCAGGATGTGCAGATTGTGAAGGGAATTTTGCGGGGATAAAAAGGGGAGTGCCGGCCTGGCCTCCTGCTCGGTTGAGGCGGTGGAGGTCAAGTGGGCGCTGAACGACTATCAACCGAAACCTGCTCCCATCGACCAATCAAAACAAGTTCCATTATCCCTGTTGCTTTATTACACATTTCCCCGTTAATTAGCTCGCTAAGCAAGTATGAATCGACAAATGTCACATATCCCTGCGGTGAACAAAAATAACTTGTGATTAACATCACATTTTCAAAACAAACCAAGCCATACAAAGTGTGACAAATGTCACTCTTAATCGAGTTTTTAGCTTAAAAATTCTCCAGCGTGACTTTATTACAGCTCAATAATGTGATCTCAATCAACAAATAGCCCCCCATTGCAGGGTAGTTAATGTGATTTACGTCACATAAATGCCGTGAGCTACGCGTGAGTAAAGGAGCGTGCTAGAGTTTGTTTTGCATACAGCGTGTTTGCATTCGATAGCATCGGCGGGTTTTGCAGAACTGCCTCAACAAAACAATTATACCGCGCTCTTATTGATAGCGCGTACCAATAGGGGTGTTTTATGTTTTCACCAGACGCAAAGGTCAGAATTCAAAATTTTGGCCGCTTCCTCAGTAATATGGTTATGCCCAATATTGGTGCATTTATCGCCTGGGGTATTATCACCGCACTGTTTATTCCTACCGGCTGGCTGCCAAATGAGACGCTAGCCAAACTGGTTGGCCCAATGATCACCTACCTGTTGCCACTGCTGATCGGTTTTACCGGTGGTCGTTTGGTGGGTGGCGATCGTGGTGGCGTAGTGGGGGCTATCACCACCATGGGGGTGATCGTTGGTGCTGATATGCCAATGTTCCTCGGTGCGATGATTGCAGGCCCACTGGGCGGCTGGGCCATCAAGCGCTTTGACCGCTGGGTAGATGGCAAAATCAAAAGCGGCTTTGAGATGCTGGTTAACAACTTCTCAGCCGGTATCATCGGTATGCTGTTGGCGATTCTGGCCTTTATGGCGATTGGCCCACTGGTGGAAATCCTGTCTAAAGTCCTGGCTGCTGGCGTGCATATCATGGTGCAGAACAACCTGCTGCCATTAGCCTCGATCTTTGTTGAACCTGCAAAAATCCTGTTCCTGAATAACGCGATTAACCACGGTATCTTCTCACCACTGGGCATCCAGCAGGCAACTGAAACCGGTAAGTCTATCTTCTTCCTGATCGAAGCGAACCCAGGTCCAGGTTTGGGTGTGTTGATGGCCTACATGTTCTTCGGTAAAGGCAATGCTAAGCAATCTGCTGGCGGCGCGGCTATCATCCACTTCTTCGGTGGTATTCACGAAATCTATTTCCCATACGTGCTGATGAATCCACGCTTATTGCTGGCGGTGATTCTGGGCGGTATGACAGGCGTGTTCACCCTGACCCTGCTGAATGGCGGTCTGGTGTCACCGGCTTCTCCTGGTTCTATTCTGGCGGTATTGGCGATGACCCCGAAAGGTGCCTATTTTGCCAACATTGCGGCGGTTGCAGCGGCGTTTGCTGTCTCCTTCGCGGTTTCCGCTATCCTGCTGAAAACCTCTAAAGTGAAAGACGACGAAGAAGATAGCCTGGAAGATGCCACTCGCCGTATGCAAGATATGAAAGCGCAGTCCAAAGGCGCGCAAGCGGCGAATGCTGCCGCCGCGGCGGGCGACTTAAGCACCGTGCGTAAAATCATCGTTGCCTGTGATGCCGGTATGGGTTCCAGTGCCATGGGGGCCGGTGTGTTGCGTAAAAAAGTACAAGACGCGGGTCTGAAACATATCTCCGTGACAAACTGCGCCATCAATAACCTGCCGGATGATGTGGATCTGGTTATCACGCACCGTGATTTGACCGAGCGGGCGATGCGTCATGCACCGCAGGCACAACATATCTCGTTGACTAACTTCCTCGACAGCCAGCTGTACAGCAATCTGACAACCCGTTTGGTGGAAGCTGGTATTGCGACAGCGACCACTCAGAAAGTGATTGAAACACTGGACGATAGCTTTGAAGCCACTGAAGCTAATCTGTTCCGCTTGGGTGCAGAAAATATCTTCCTCAATCAACATGCGACGACCAAAGAGCAAGCGATCCGTTTCGCCGGTGAGCAGTTGGTGAAAGGTGGTTATGTCGAGCCGGAATATGTTGAGGCGATGTTGGAACGTGAAAAACTGACCTCCACCTATCTGGGCGAATCTATTGCCGTGCCTCATGGAACCATTGAAGCTAAAGACCGTGTGCTGAAAACCGGTGTGGTGTTCTGCCAATACCCTGACGGCGTGCGCTTTGGTGATGAAGAGGATGAAGTGGCCCGTTTGGTGATTGGTATCGCCGCCCGTAATAACGAGCATATTCAAGTGATTACCAGCCTGACAAACGCGCTGGACGATGAGTCGGTGATTGAGCGCTTAAGCAAAACCACCAGCGTGCAAGAGGTGTTGGATTTACTTGGCGGTAAGAAGTAAACCCGTAATAACTGAATCGGGCCGTTGGGAGTAAACGGCCCTTTTACAGCAAAAAAAGGTAACGAATATGAGAGCATTACATTTTGGCGCAGGTAACATTGGCCGAGGCTTTATCGGCAAACTTCTTGCTGATGCTGGCGCGCAACTGACTTTCGCTGATGTTAACCAGCCGCTGCTGGATGAGTTGAATCAGCGCAAAAGTTATCAGGTCAACGTGGTTGGTGAGCAGGCGCGAGTAGAAGAAGTCAAAAATGTCAGCGCAGTAAACAGTGGTAGCCCAGAAGTGGTGGCACTGATTGCGCAGGCCGATATTGTCACCACCGCTGTTGGCCCACAAATTTTGGCCCGCATCGCCGGTACTGTGGCGCAGGGGTTGATTGCCCGCCATCAACAAGGTAACACCCGCCCGCTGAATATTATTGCCTGTGAAAATATGGTGCGTGGCACCAGTCAGTTAAAACAGCATGTTTTTGCCGCTCTGCCGGAGAGTGAGCAGGCGTGGGTTGAGCAACACGTCGGTTTCGTCGACTCTGCAGTTGACCGCATTGTGCCGCCATCAGAGGCGGGCAGCACCGATATTCTGGCGGTGACGGTCGAGACCTTTAGCGAGTGGATTGTCGATGGCACCCAGTTTAAAGGGCAGCCGCCAGAGATCGCCGGCATGGAGTTGACTGATAATCTGATGGCGTTTGTGGAGCGTAAACTCTTCACCCTCAATACCGGTCACGCCATTACCGCCTACTTAGGTCAGCTTGCTGGTCACCAGACCATCCGCGATGCGATTCTGGACCCTGCGGTGCGCCAGACAGTGAAAGGCGCAATGGAGGAGAGCGGCGCGGTGCTGATTAAGCGCTATGCTTTTGATCCAGAAAAACATGCCGCTTATATCAACAAAATTCTCTCCCGTTTTGAAAACCCTTACCTACACGACGATGTTGAGCGCGTTGGCCGTCAGCCACTGCGTAAACTGAGCGCAGGCGATCGTTTGATCAAGCCGTTGTTGGGGACGTTGGAGTATCAATTGCCGCACGATAACCTGGTCACCGGCATCGCCGCGGCCATGAGCTATCGCAGTGAGCAAGACCCGCAAGCACAGGAATTGGTTGAGTTACTGGCGAAATTAGGGCCGAAAGCTGCGTTAGCGCAAATTTCAGACTTGCCTGCAGATAGCGAGGTTGTCGAACAGACGGTGAATGTGTATAACGCCATGCAGGATAAGCTGGCGCACTGATCCTCAGCATTGGCCTGGTATCACTGCCACTCTGTTACCACTATCAGGCCAATGATTACGCATTTAGCATTCACCAACCACCCCAGTGACAAACGATGATTGAAAAAACACAGGCATTTGAGAATCGGGTACTGGAACATCTGAACGCCGGAAAGACGGTTCGGAGTTTCCTGATGGCCGCTGTTGAATTATTGGCAGAAGCGCTGAATATTCTCGTGGTGCAGGTTTTTCGTAAAGATGATTATGCGGTGAAATATGCCGTGGAGCCGCTGCTGGTCGGGGATGGGCCGCTGGGTGAGTTATCGGTGCGGTTAAAACTGGTTTATGCCTTGGGTGTGATTACGCGTCATGAATATGAAGATGCTGAGTTATTGATGGCGCTCCGTGAAGAGCTCAACCACGATGGCACCGAGTATCGCTTTACTGACGACGAAATCCTCGGGCCATTTGGTGAGTTACATTGTGTCGTGGAGCTGCCTCCCGTCCCCACTTTTTTGCGCCCCGATGAAGCAGACGCCTCGTTAATTGCCATGCAACGTCAGCGCTATCAGCAAATGGTGCGCTCAACTATGGTGCTGTCGATCACTGAACTGCTCTCCCGCATCAGCCTGAAACAAGTTTCCAAGCTTTCCCCCCTCGGCCACGCCTAAATTAGCGCAATACGCTAAGCCACTCATCCAGCAACAGCCACAGTGCGGTGGTTGCCATCAAACCACCCATCACGCCATTGAATAGCCGCAATTTCCAATTCACCCGCAGCGCATGGCGCAATTGATCACCCATCACGGCCCAGACGGCGACACAAGGTAGGTTCAATAGTGCAAAGCCGCCAACAATCAGCAACGTGTGGATCAGTGTTGCACCTTCGCGTGGGGTGAATAAGATGGCGACATTCATTGCCATCAACCATGCTTTCGGATTGATGGCCTGAAACAGTGCCCCCTGAGCAAAGCCCATCGGCTGCTCGCCATCTTTGGCATTAGGGCTACCGGCATGATAAATCTTCCACGATAACCACAATAAGTAGCCGCACCCTAATGTCACTAGCGGCAGGCGAATCACGCCCACCCAACTAAGGATCAAGGCCAGCAGTGTGGTCATTAATGCGCATTGCAATGCACAACCAAAGGTAATGCCCAACATCATCGGTAAGGTGCGGCGCAAACCAAAGTTAACGCCTGATGCGGCTAATAACAGATTGTTCGGGCCGGGGGTGATCGACATGACGGTGACGTAACTGATAAAAGCGCTATCCAACATGGACTTATCCTCTGTTTTCTTATTTTTCAAAAAAGCCTGCGGCCAAGAGATTTAGCATAAACATCAATCCGTGATGGCGTCAGAAGCAGAAGTTATCTATTGTTATGGGTACAGTTTAACTGCGTCCGAACTGTACCCATTGATCCTGCGGAGAACTGTCACCATGTCCCTTGTTATGAATGAAATTCGCTACTTGCAGGTGGCAGACAATATGGCGCAAGCCATTAAAAACGGCAGTTTGCTGGCGGGTAGCCGTCTGCCATCGATACGCGGTTACGCCCAGAGCCATCAGGTGAGCATCAATACAGTGGTGGCGGCGTATCGCACACTGGAAGATCGCGGTCTGATTGAGGCGCGTCCGCAGTCGGGATTCTATGTCTGTAGCCCCTCGACCGCCGTGGTGCCGACGGCCACGGTGGGTAAGCCGGTAGACGAAGTGCTGGATTTGATTGATACCGTTTTTGCCGCGCAACAAAACCCGCGCTTTACCAATATTTCGCTAGCCTGCCCGCAGACGGCAGATTTTTATCCGAGCGCGAAATTGGGGCGCATTATGGCCTCGTTACTGCGCCGTGAGCCGCAATTAATCAGCCAATACGCTCTGCCCCCCGGCAGCCAACGCCTGCGCCAGCAGATTGCTCGCCGCGCCATGACTCTGGGGATGCTGGCCAATCCGGCAGATATCACCATTACCCATGGTTGTATGGAGGCACTGCAACTGGCGCTGCGGATCACCACCAAACCGGGGGATTGCGTCGGGCTGGAGTCGCCGACCTATTTCTACCTGATGCCACTGCTGGCAAGTCTCGGCTTGAAAGCGGTGGAGATTCCAACTGATCCGCAGCAGGGCTTATCGTTGGATGTGCTGGAGTTGCTGCTTAAGGAGGGGCGGTTGAATGCACTGATCGCCATGCCCACGGTGCAAAATCCATTGGGCTATACCATGCCATTGGCGGCCAAAAAGCGGCTGGCGCAGCTGATGAACGATCATCAAGTGCCCTTGATTGAAGATGGGTTATATGCCGAAATTCAATTTGGCTCCACCTTGTCCCCGGCGGTAAAAGCTTTTGATAGCGATGGTTGGGTGCTGTTTTGCTCCAGTTTTACCAAAACACTGGCGCCAGATTTCCGCATCGGCTGGATTGACGGCGGCCGCTTCGCCGAAGCCCTGCACAAGCTAAAGGCGGTCTCCTCAATGGCGGAATCGGCACTGTTGTCGGAAACGCTGGCGCTGTTCCTTGAGTCTGGCGGCTATGATCACCACCTGCGCAGCTTGCGCCGCCGTTATGCTCACCAGGTACAGCAAGCCCAGCAGTTGATTACGCGCTACTTCCCACAAGGCACCAAAGTGACTCAACCGGCGGGGGGATTTGTATTCTGGGTTGAATTCCCTGAGAGCGTCGATACAGTCGCGCTGTTTCATCAAATGCTGAAAGAACAGATCTGCCTGACACCGGGGACACTCTATTCACCCAGTGGTCGCTATCGTAACGCCTTTCGCCTCTCATGCTGTTATCCGTTCAACAATCGCTATACCGAGGCATTGGCGAGGCTGGGGGCGGTGGCGTGTGAAATCAGTGGCCTGCCAGCGGGAATGCAGTGGCTTGCTGCTGAAAGGCCAGCATCCTGATACACTATCTATATTGATGCACAATCAGTGCTATCCTATCTCCAACTTTAGCGAAATATCGTGCCCATCGTGGCATGTACGGGCCAATACTATGAAAGAACATGCAGAGATCAAACGTCTAAGCGATATGCTGGATGCGATGAACCACAAAGACCCAGCTGTTATCCAGCAGGGTAATGTGGATTTAATCGCGCAGCATATGAAAGAGAAAGAGAAAATGGCCGCTGAGATCCAGCGCCTGAAAGAAGTGCGGGTCAAAAATCTGAGCGCCGAAGCCCAGAAATTGGCTCAACTGCCGTTCAGCCGTGCGATTACCAAGAAAGAGCAGGCAGATATGGGCACTTTGAAGAAAGCGGTACGCGGCATCATTGTGGTACACCCAATGACAGCATTAGGCCGCGAAATGGGCCTAAAAGAAGTGACCGGTTACGCTAAAAAAGCGTTCTGATCACCGCGTCGAATATATCCGGGTAGGTGGCATTGCCGCCACCCGGTTTTTTGTGAAAATACTCAATCAAATAGTTCTGAGTGTGTTCCGGCACGAACAAAGACAATTTGGCTTATTTTACTGTGATGACTTAATTTGTAGATGAGTAAAAAGTCCCCGCCAATATGACATTCCCGAAAGTTCTCCCACTCACCTTTAAGGGGATGGTCTAACCATTCAGCACCTAGCGGCATATCATTTGCGATAAGCAGTAACATTGCTTGTTTCAGTCGGCGCATATCATAACGACCATTTCGGGACAGCTTTTCCCAGTCTTTAAGGAAGTTTTTCGTATAATCTGCCGTCCTTGGCACTGTCGTTCGCTTACTTACTGTTGTCTTTTTCAAGTTCAATAAATAACTCATCAGAAGTGGTAAAGCGTGCGTCGCGAGTGCGAACAATCTCTTCTGCTTCCAGCATGGCCGCACGTGTTTGGGAATTTGGTACTTTCAATTCGAATGGAAATGCCTGATCAGTGACGATGCGATTCAAAAATAAACGTACAGCATCAGAAACTGAAAGACCCATTGCATTGAGCGCAGCCGCAGCCTGTTTTTTGACGTCATCATCAATACGGACATGCAACATTGTGGTATGTGTAGCCATTTTAGCCTCCTCATCAATAATTCTATTTTGTATCTCAATTGAGATACAGTCAAGTTTGTCGAGAAGATCTGCTGTGTTTAACTGTTAACTGCGCCTTGTCACCTAACTCCTCCCCAGCAAACGCCGATTAAAATCCTCAATTTTCCCTTCACCAATGCGCGTCAACATGGTTTTACTCCAACTGGCGGATAATCCGGCAACGGCCAGCAGGCGGTGATACTGCTCTTCATCAAACGGCATGTGCCAGGCGATACCAATGGCCTCGGCGACTGAAATATCACTGCTGCGTGCTAACAGCTCCAGCGGATGACTTTCGCTGACTTTACCGGCTGAGATCACGCGGTACAACCAGCCGCAGTAGCCGGTTTGCTGCATCAGCACCGACATATCCTCGATAGCAAAATGGAAGTTGAGCTTGTAGCAAGGGGAGCGGGGTTGAGTGACCTGAATTATGGCCTCACCCCAGCGGTAAATATCCCCCATATAGACACTCTGTTCGGTCATACCGAGGGTGGAGATATTTTCGCCGTAGGCCGGTGGCGAGAAGATCTCTGCTTGCTGCGGAAACTGCTGCGCCCAGTGAGCATAATGCTCCCGTGGGTAATGACATAGCGCGCGGTCCGGGCCACCGTGAAAGCGTTTTTCCGCTTGCTCATCCCCCTCCAATCCTAGTGGTGTGAGCATGATCCCGCCAACCACCTGACGTTTACCAATGGCGCTCGGGGAACTGCCGTGATAAGGCTCGATTTTACCGATATAAACCTGTGGATGCTTCATCTGCTCTCCTTGTCTGCGTTCGGAAGGGAGAGCCAGAATACCTGCCTGATTGCTGAGCTGCAAAAGAGATTTTGATAGCACGTTAGAGACGAAGAAATGAGCAGGAATAACCGTATTGACTACTCCTGCTCTATAACTGGGCTTAGTGGATAATCAGAACGTTTCCCAATTATCTTGCTGATTGGCGCGACTGATATTTGGGCCAGGGCGTGGTGTTGATGCACTATTTTTCGTGGCTGGTGCGGGGATATTCCCTTGAGCGGTATGGGTCTCCGCGTCGGAGAGTCGGAACACCGCGACCGCTTGCGCCAGTAAGATAGCTTGTTCCGCCAGTGAATCAGCGGCGGCGGCAGACTCCTCCACCAGGGCGGCATTTTGCTGCGTGGTGCTATCCATCTCGGAGATCGCCTGGCTGACTTGCGTGATGCCACGGCTTTGCTCATCAGATGCCGAGGCAATTTCTGCCATGATATCGCGCACATGGGTCACTGAGCGGACGATCTCTTCCATCGTCTGACCGGCGTTTTGCACCAGCGAGGTTCCGGCGTTCACTTGGGAGACAGATTCGCCAATCAGCCCCTCAATCTCTTTCGCGGCTTGCGCACTGCGCTGTGCCAGATTGCGCACTTCACTGGCGACCACCGCAAAGCCACGGCCTTGCTCACCGGCGCGGGCGGCTTCAACGGCGGCATTCAGCGCCAAAATATTGGTCTGGAACGCAATGCTGTTAATCACTGAGGTGATTTCAGAAATCCGTTTAGAGCTGCCGGAGATATCATTCATGGTGCGCACCACATCACTAACCAGCTTGCCACCCTGTTGCGCAGTTTGTGATGCTTCGGTTGCTAACTGATTGGCGTGATGGGCATTATCGGCATTCTGCTTAACCGTAGCATTCAACTGCTCCATACTGGCGGCGGTCTCTTCTACGGCAGCGGCTTGCTCCTCAGTGCGGGAGGATAGGTCGGTATTACCCGCCGCAATTTCGCCGGAGGCATGGGACACCTGACTGACGCCAATGCGGATCTCATCAATCATGGCGCGCAGGTTTTCATTCATCCGCGCTACGGCATTCATCAGCAGACCCAACTCATCAGTACGATTGGAGGTGGTCGCCGCCGTTAGATCACCGGTGGCGATGCGCTCTGCCATCGCCAGTGTGGTGCGTAATGGCACCGTAATTTGACGGGTCATGCGCCATGAAATTAGCAAACCAAACAGCAGGGCGGCAATGGCGGCAATGGCTAACTGCAATTGCGCATTATTGATCTCGTCGTGAGTGCCTTGCAGCTCTTGGGTGAACAGATGAGTTGCCAGCTTATTCAACTCATTGGCATTGGTTTCCATCACCTTACCCACTTCCAGCTCTTGCTGATAAGCCGGTAGATAGGCCAACACGTTCTCTTTATAGCTGCCCAGACTGGTGATAACCGGGGCTAATAATTTTTGTTGATCCGGCGATAACACAGGCATAAATGCATTGGCTGCACTGTTGGCGATATTGATTGAGGTAATGAGCGACGACTCGGCCTCCTGATTGCGATCCAGTAACAAGCCCCGCGCGTTATAGCGCACGGTCATCAGCTTCTGGTTCATCTCAGCGAGCAGAATTTGCGTATTGGTGTCTGCACCCTCATTGAGCAAACTTTGCTGTAACTCGTTGAGATTCTTCTGTGTTTCGGAGATATTCCAGCTTTTGCGCACATCATCTTTATGCGCCACTGCATTGACGAAATTACTCTGCTGTTGCAGGTATTCGTCTACCACATCGGCAATGCTGCCTATCGTTTTGCGGTTATCTTCCGACCAGCTAAGCCCTTCGCTCTGGGTCAGCAGATTTTTTATATTGTTGATGTGCTGCGAGTTTTCTTGGATGTATTTCAGATCATAAGTGCGCTCATATAACGCACGATTATATTTTGCCTGATTGGCTTCATCGTTAATTTTGTAGCTTAGGTCGACTTTGTAAGCGTGCTCTTCAATGACGGAGAAATGATAGGCGGTGGTTCCTGCGATGATCCCAACCAACAACAACATCAGGAAAAAGCTTAATCCCAGCTTTTTACCGACTTTCACGTTTTCAAAGTTACCAAAAACTTTGCTCAATGCTGCCATGTTATCTCCGTTATGCGGTGTCTTTGCTGCAAATCAATCAGCGTAGGTGAATGGGGTAGGTCTAATTATTAGAGGAGTGAAGGGGCGCTGGACGTGGGGTAGCCTTGGCAAGAGTGCTCTCCCTAACGTTTTTGTGGCGACATTTATGGGGCCATGACTCATAGATTCATGCCATAAATGTCAGTGTCCCTCTTGTACAATCTATCGGCAGGAATTGGCTAAACTTTAACAGTAAAATGAGCAATAAAAATGCCAGCAAGAGGGATCTTGCTGGCATCGATTTAGTCCCGGAAACGTGCGGTTTAAGGCAGGTTTACGTGGTACTGGTTAATTACTTGGCTTGAGCGAAACGTGCTGCTGCTTCGTCCCAGTTAACCACGTTCCAGAATGCTTTGATGTAGTCTGGGCGGCGGTTTTGGAATTTCAGGTAGTAAGCGTGTTCCCACACATCCAGGCCCACAATGGGGAAACCTGACGCGCCAGCAACGGCTTCACCCATCAGCGGGCTATCTTGGTTCGCGGTAGAAACCACCGCCAGTTTACCGTCAGCTTTCAGTACCAGCCAGGCCCAGCCTGAACCGAAGCGGGTGGCAGCAGCTTGCTCAAATGTGGCTTGGAATTTCTCAAAGTCACCGAAATCGCGCTCAATAGCGGCTTTCAGGTCACCTGTCAGGGTGGTGCCCAGTTTCAGACCCTTCCAGAACAAGCTGTGGTTAGCATGGCCGCCGGCATTGTTACGCATAAAGGTGCGTTTTTCAGCTGGGACTTTGTCCAGATCCTGGATCAGCTCTTCAACGCTGAATTTAGCCAGCTCAGGGAAGCTCTCCAACACCGTATTTGCATTGTTAACATAGGTTTGGTGGTGTTTGGTGTGATGGATTTCCATCGTCTGCTTATCGAAGTGTGGTTCTAAGGCGTCATAAGCATAAGGCAGGGATGGCAGTGAGTAACTCATAATCATCGTCTCCGTAGGTGTAGGGCGGCGCAAGAAAAGTAAGCACCGCGTAAGCGTTCGGATCATTATAGTTAATTAAATGATATTGAAAATGATTATCAATGCCGTACTAACTATGTGGTCTTTCTACGCGCTAATTCGCTGCGGATGAGTATACACCGTGGCTCTACCCGGTTTACTGAAGCCCACCAGGGTCAAATTGCAGCGCTCGGCGACTTCAACCGCTAAGGTTGTTGCAGCTGAAACAGCAAATAAAATTTCTGCGCCACACATGGTGGTTTTCTGCACCATCTCATAGCTGGCTCGGCTGGAGACCAGCACCGCGCCTTGTTGCCACGGCTGTTTGGCCCGAATTCCCAACAGCTTATCCAGCGCGACATGGCGGCCCACATCTTCGCAGCCACCCAATAATTCACCCTGTGGATTGATCCACGCGGCAGCATGGGTACATCCCGTCAACTGACCCACGGTTTGCACCTGTTTAAGTTGCGCGAGGGCGTGGTCCAACTGGTTCAAATTAAAGGTTTGGGTAAAGGGGAGCGGGGAGATCGGGCGGAAGATATCGTCCAGTTGTTCGATACCGCAGACACCACAACCAGTACGGCCAGCCATTGCGCGGCGGCGCTCTTTCAGGCCGGCAAAGCGGCGGCTTGATAACTCAATGTTAACTTCTATGCCGTTACAGCCGGGGGCGACATCAATGGCATAGATCTCTTGTGGCGCACTAATAATGCCTTCTGACAGCGAAAAACCCAGCGCGAAAGCTTCCAAATCCTTAGGGGTTGCCATCATTACCACATGAGAAATACCATTGTAGACCAGTGCTACCGGCACCTCTTCTGCCAGCCAATCCAATTGTGGCGCGGCCATTTGATGACGCTGTAGCACGTTAAGCTGTCTAGCACCGCAGATTTCGGTGGAGAGGTCATTTTCTGAAGGTTTGATCTGGCTCACTATGCGGTCCTGAAAGTTATAACCCATAATCACAATGTGGTAACATTCACATTAAGAATAGTGTGGCTATGTATCGTTATATTAGAAATGTATCCCACACTGCAAAGCGTGATATCGCATCAGCGATTTTAGCGCCTCCCGTTTTGTTGTGGGAAGCGCGAACTGAATTTTAAATTTCAACAATGTGACAATGAATGAAGGAGAGACCCATGCAGGTCAGCAGAAGGCAGTTCTTTAAGATCTGCGCTGGCGGTATGGCGGGAACCACGGTCGCGGCACTCGGCTTTGCGCCGTCAGTGGCGCTGGCGGAAACACGCAATTATAAATTGCTGCGTGCCCGTGAAACGCGGAATACCTGCACATATTGCTCTGTCGGTTGTGGGCTGTTGATGTATAGCCTCGGCGACGGCGCGAAAAATGCTAAAGAGAGTATTTTCCATATCGAAGGGGACCCGGATCATCCGGTCAACCGTGGTGCACTTTGCCCGAAAGGGGCCGGGCTGGTGGATTTCATCCACAGCGAAAGCCGCCTGAAATACCCGGAATACCGCGCGCCAGGTTCGGATAAATGGCAGCGAATCACTTGGGATGATGCCTTTGATCGCATTGCCAAGTTGATGAAAGAGGATCGGGATGCGAATTTCATTAAGACCAACGACGCGGGTGTGACCGTCAACCGTTGGCTGAGCACCGGGATGCTGTGTGCTTCCGCCTCCAGTAACGAAACCGGTTATTTGACCCAGAAATTTAGTCGCGCTCTCGGCATGCTTGCCGTAGACAACCAAGCACGTGTCTGACACGGACCAACGGTAGCAAGTCTTGCTCCAACATTTGGTCGCGGTGCGATGACCAACCACTGGGTTGACATTAAGAACGCGAATTTGATTATCGTCATGGGCGGTAATGCGGCAGAAGCGCATCCGGTGGGATTCCGCTGGGCGATGGAAGCCAAAATCCACAACAATGCCAAGCTGCTGGTGATAGACCCGCGCTTTACTCGTACTGCTTCGGTGGCTGATTTCTATACGCCAATCCGTTCCGGTACTGATATTGCGTTCCTGTCCGGCGTATTGTTGTACCTGATGACCCACGAAAAAATTAATCGCGAATACGTCGAAGCGTACACCAACGCCAGCTTGCTGGTGCGGGAAGACTTTGCCTTCGACGACGGTTTGTTCAGTGGTTATGACGCCGAAACCCGCAAATATGACAAAACCAGCTGGAACTATCAGTTGGATGAGAACGGCTTTGCCAAACGGGACACTACCCTGCAAGACCCGCGCTGCGTGTGGAACCTGCTGAAACAGCATGTCAGCCGCTATACGCCGGATGTGGTAGCCAATATTTGCGGCACGCCGAAAGAAGATTTCTTGCAGGTTTGCGAATATCTCGCGGAAACCAGTGTATCCGACAAAACCGCCACCTTCCTGTATGCCCTGGGCTGGACACAGCACTCAGTCGGCGCGCAGAACATCCGCACCATGGCGATGATTCAGCTGCTGTTGGGCAATATGGGGATGGCGGGCGGCGGCATTAACGCCTTGCGTGGTCACTCCAACATTCAGGGGTTAACCGACCTTGGTTTGCTGTCACAAAGCTTGCCGGGTTACCTGAATCTGCCGTCAGAAAAGCAGCCAGATATTGAGACCTATCTGAAGGCCAACACGCCGAAAACCCTGCTGCCGGGCCAGGTTAACTACTGGAGCAATTATCCGAAATTCTTCGTCAGTTTGATGAAAAGTTTCTACGGCGATAAAGCCCAGAAAGAGAACGGCTGGGGTTATGACTGGTTGCCGAAGTGGGATAAAGGCTACGACGTCTTGCAGTATTTCGAAATGATGTCGCAGGGCAAAGTGAATGGCTATATCTGCCAGGGCTTTAACCCGCTGGCGTCATTCCCGAACAAAAACAAAGTGGTCGCCTCACTGTCGAAACTGAAATTCCTGGTCACTATTGATCCGCTCAATACGGAAACCGCGAACTTCTGGCAAAACCACGGTGAATTTAACGATGTTGATCCATCGAAAATTCAAACAGAAGTGTTCCGTCTGCCATCTAGCTGCTTCGCTGAAGAGAACGGCTCGATTGTGAACTCTAGCCGCTGGTTGCAATGGCACTGGAAAGGCGCGGATGCGCCGGGACAGGCGCTGAATGATGGCGCAATTCTGGCGGGTATCTTTATGCGTCTACGTGAGAGATATAGCCGGGAAGGTGGCGCGGTGCCAGAACAGGTGCTCAATATGACCTGGGATTACCTGACCCCCGACAATCCGGAGCCAGAAGAGGTGGCGCAGGAGAGTAATGGTCGTGCACTGGCGGATATCACCGATGCTGACGGCAAAGTGCTGGTCAAAAAAGGTGAGCAACTCAGCACCTTCGCGCACCTGCGTGATGACGGCACCACCGCCAGCGGTTGCTGGATCTTTGCCGGTAGCTGGACACCAGCCGGTAACCAGATGGCCCGCCGCGATAACGCCGACCCATCAGGCCTTGGCAATACGCTGGGCTGGGCGTGGGCATGGCCACTTAACCGCCGCATTCTGTACAACCGTGCTTCCGCTGACCCGCAAGGCAAACCTTGGGACCCGAAACGCCAGTTGCTGGAGTGGGATGGGGCCAAGTGGACCGGGATTGATATCCCCGACTACAGCGCCGCCGCACCGGGTAGTGATGTCGGGCCATTTATCATGCAGCCTGAAGGGATGGGTCGCCTGTTTGCCATCGACAAAATGGCGGAAGGGCCGTTCCCTGAGCACTATGAGCCATTTGAAACGCCGCTGGGGACTAACCCGCTGCATCCGAATGTGATATCCAATCCGGCCGCCCGCGTCTTTAAGGACGATTTGGCCGCGATGGGTTCTCATGAGCAATTCCCATATGTCGGCACCACCTATCGTTTGACCGAGCATTTCCACTACTGGACCAAACATGCGCTGCTCAATGCCATTGCCCAGCCGGAACAGTTTGTGGAAATTGGTGAAAAACTGGCTGCGAAGAAGGGCATCAAGCAGGGAGATACCGTGAAAGTCAGCTCTAACCGAGGCTATATCAAGGCCAAGGCGGTGGTGACCAAACGTATTCGCACACTGAATGTCCACGGGCAAGAGGTGGACACCATTGGTATCCCGATTCACTGGGGATTCGAGGGTGTCGCGAAAAAAGGCTTCCTGGCGAACACACTGACGCCATTTGTCGGTGATGCCAATACGCAAACGCCAGAGTTCAAGGCGTTCCTGGTCAATGTGGAAAAGGTGTAACGGAGAGAACCTATGTCACTGCAAACTCAAGACATTATCCGGCGCTCCGGCACCAACTCCCTTACGCCGCCGCCACAGGATCGTAACCATCAGGAAGAGGTGGCGAAGCTTATCGACGTCACCACCTGTATCGGCTGTAAAGCCTGTCAGGTGGCATGCTCGGAGTGGAACGATATCCGTGATGAAGTGGGCCATAACGTCGGGGTGTACGATAACCCCGCCGATTTGACTGCCAAATCATGGACGGTGATGCGCTTTTCTGAAATCGAAGATGAAGAGAGCGGCAAGCTGGAGTGGCTGATCCGTAAGGATGGCTGTATGCACTGTGCTGATCCGGGCTGCCTGAAGGCATGTCCGTCGGAAGGGGCTATCATTCAATATGCGAATGGTATCGTCGATTTCCAGTCAGAACACTGTATCGGTTGTGGCTACTGCATTGCCGGTTGCCCGTTCGATGTGCCGCGGATGAACAAAGATGACAATCGGGTGTACAAATGTACCCTGTGTGTCGACCGTGTGGGTGTCGGCCAGGAGCCGGCCTGTGTGAAAACCTGCCCAACTGGCGCGATTCACTTTGGCACCAAAGAGTCGATGAAAGAGGTTGCGGCTGGCCGTGTCGCGGAGCTGAAAACCCGTGGCTTCGATAACGCCGGGTTATATGACCCTGCGGGTGTTGGCGGCACTCACGTGATGTATGTACTGCATCACGCGGATAAGCCCCAGCTCTATCATGGCCTGCCGGACAACCCAACCATCAGCCCGACTATCACTTTCTGGAAGGGCATCTGGAAACCGCTGGCAGCAATTGGCTTTGCGGCCACCTTTGCCGCCAGTATCTTCCACTATGTGGGGGTCGGCCCGAATCGGGTTGAGGAAGAGGAGGAGGAGGGCGATAAGCCGGACGCCACACCATCCGAGACCACCGACAGGGCACCAGAGGCCACCACCGCTGAGCACTCAGACGACGGGGAGACGCGGAAATGAAAAAAGAGAAACGGATCCAGCGCTACAGTGCGCCGGAGCGTATCAACCACTGGATAGTGGCCTTCTGCTTTATGTTGGCGGCGATCAGTGGGTTGGGATTCTTCTTCCCGTCATTTAACTGGCTGATGAATATTTTTGGTACACCACAGCTGGCGCGCATTCTTCACCCCTTCGCCGGGGTGATTATGTTCGCCGCCTTCCTAATCATGTTCTTCCGCTACTGGAAACATAACCTGATTAACAAGGAAGACCTGGAGTGGGCTAAAAATATCCATAAAATCGCCATGAATGAGGAAGTGGGCGATACTGGGCGCTATAATTTTGGGCAGAAATGCGTATTCTGGGCTGCTATTATCAGTCTGCTACTGCTGCTGGCCAGTGGTGTGGTGATTTGGCGGCCTTACTTTGCGCCCTCTTTCCCCATCCCGCTGATTCGTCTGGCGCTGCTGGTGCACTCGCTGGCGGCTGTGGGGCTGATTCTCGTGATTATGGTGCATATCTACGCCGCGCTGTGGGTGAAGGGCACCATTACCGCGATGGTAGAAGGTTGGGTACCGGCAGCTTGGGCGAAAAAGCACCATCCGCGCTGGTATCGTGAGGTGAATGCCAAACGGCAACTTCAGAAAAAACAGGAAGAGAAACCCTGATGAGTATTCGCATTGTCCCTAAAGATCAACTTGGGCAACAGCGCGAAAAAGGCACAACGGCGGGGAATATCCCGCCGTTACTTTTCGCGAATTTAAAAAGCCTGTATACCCGGCGCACCGAACGTTTACAGCAGTTGGCGCTGGATAACCCGCTGTCAGATTATCTGGATTTCGCGGCCAAAATTACCCAAGCGCAGCAAAAGGCGCTGCATGACCATCCGCTGGTGTTGGACATGAAAGCTGAGCTGGAGCAGTCTGCTGCCAGCGGTAAACCGCCACTGGATTTGAGTCTCTTTCCGCGCACCGAACATTGGCGCAAGTTGCTCTCCGCGCTGATTGCTGAGCTGCGCCCGGATGCACCGGATCATATTCTGGCGGTGCTGGATAATCTGGAGAAGGCGTCAGTCCATGAACTTGAACTCTACGCCGATGCGCTGTTAAATCGCGAATTTGCGCAGATCGGCAGCGAAAAAGCGCCCTTTATCTGGGCTGCGCTATCATTGTACTGGGCGCAGATGGCCAGCCAAATCCCAGGCAAAGCCCGCGCGGAATATGGTGAGCATCGCCAATTCTGTCCGGTATGCGGCAGTATTCCGGTCTCCAGTGTGGTGCATATCGGCACCAACAATGGCCTGCGCTATTTGCACTGTAATTTGTGCGAAAGCGAGTGGCATGTGGTGCGGATTAAGTGCAGCAACTGCGAACAGACCCGCGATTTGAACTACTGGTCGCTAGATAGCGAAAATGCAGCGGTAAAAGCGGAAAGTTGCGGTGATTGCGGCACTTACCTGAAAATCCTGTATCAGGAAAAAGACCCGCAGGTAGAAGCGGTGGCGGATGATCTGGCCTCGTTGATCCTCGACGCCAAGATGGAAGGCGAGGGTTTCGCGCGCAGCAGTATCAATCCGTTTGTGTTTCCCGGAGAATAAGGTATTCCCCAGATTTGGCGACCTGCGTGACTATGAGCACTGAACCACACCATCTTTATAGCCAGTTACCGGCCATTGACCACCTATTACGGGAGCCAGCCATGGCCCCGTTACTGGCAGAGTATGGCCCCGCGCTGTTGACCGACACGCTACGCCAGATGCAGTGCGAAGCCCGTGAACACATTAGCCAGTTTCAAGCGCTGGCTGATTGGTGCACGGACTGGCCTGCGGCCTTACGTCAGCGGCTGAATCAACGTCAGCCCGCGTTAAAACCCGTCTTTAACCTCTCCGGTACGGTACTGCACACCAATTTAGGTCGTGCGGCACTGGCGGAATCTGCCATTGCGGCGGTGAATGATGCCATGCGCGGCGCGGTCACCCTTGAATACTCCCTCAGCGGCGCGGGCCGTGGCCATCGTGATCGCGCAGTAGCTGATCTGCTCTGCGAACTGACGGGCGCGGAAGATGCCTGCATCGTCAATAACAATGCGGCGGCGGTGCTGTTGATGCTGACGGTGATGGCGACGGGCAAACAAGTGGTGGTTTCACGGGGTGAGCTGGTGGAGATCGGCGGCGCGTTTCGCATCCCTGATGTGATGCGCCAGGCGGGCTGTGAACTGGTGGAAGTGGGCACCACCAACCGCACCCACCTAAAAGATTACCGGCAAGCCATCAATGAGCAGACGGGCTTGCTGATGAAAGTACATACCAGCAACTACAGCATAGCTGGCTTCACCGCCGCTGTTGCCGAGCCGCAACTGGTGGCGTTGGGGCAGGAGTTTGCTATTCCGACCGCCACCGATCTCGGCAGTGGCTCGCTGGTGGACATGACCCGTTATGGCTTACCCGCCGAACCGATGCCACAGCAGTTGATTGCCGCCGGGGTGGATTTGGTTACTTTCTCCGGCGACAAATTGCTAGGCGGGCCACAGGCGGGGATTATCCTCGGCAAAAAACAGTGGATTGAGCGCTTACAGCAGCATCCGCTCAAGCGAGCACTGCGGGTCGACAAAATGACGCTCGCCGCGCTGGATGCCACCTTGCGCCTCTATCAACAACCGGACAGGCTCCCTGATCTGCTGCCCACGATGCGGCTATTGACCCGTCCGGCAGAAGCTATCGCCGAGAGTGCGCAGCGGCTGCTGGCGGCACTGAGTGATCGCTATGGTGCTGATTTTACCCTGGCGGTGGAGCCATGTTTGTCGCAAATCGGTAGCGGCTCCTTACCCGTTGACCGCTTACCGAGTTGGGCCGTAACCTTTACCCCTAACGATGGCAGTGGGCGCACGCTGGAAGCACTAACAGCGCGCTGGCGTGAGTTGGCTAAACCGGTGATTGGCCGTGTGGCTGATGGGCGCTTATGGCTAGATTTGCGCTGTTTGGAGGATGAAACCGCGTTGCTCAGGGAATTGGCACCATGATTATTGCTACAGCAGGCCATGTCGACCATGGCAAAACCACACTTTTACAGGCGATTACCGGGGTTGATGCTGACCGCTTACCGGAAGAAAAACAGCGCGGGATGACCATTGATCTCGGCTATGCCTATTGGCCGCAGCCTGACGGCCCCACTCTTGGATTTATTGATGTCCCCGGTCACGAGAAGTTTTTAGCCAATATGCTGGCGGGCGTGGGCGGTATTGATCATGCCTTGCTGGTGGTGGCGTGTGATGATGGTGTGATGGCGCAAACTCGCGAGCATCTGGCGATTTTACGGCTCACCGGTCGCCCAACACTCACCGTCGCGTTGACTAAAGCGGATCGCGTTGATGATGAGCGCATCGCGCAGGTACATCAGCAGGTGATGGCGGAGTTGACTACGCAAGGCTGGTCGCCAGAGCAAGTGACCCTGTTTGTGACCGCCGCCACGGTCGATCGTGGCATCAGCGAATTGCGCGAGCATCTGGCGCAATGTCATCAGCAAGATAAAGTGCATAATCGGTTACAGCGGCGTTTTCGCCTCGCTATCGACCGGGCATTTAGCGTGAAAGGGGCCGGTTTGGTGGTCACTGGCACGGCACTGGCGGGCAGAGTGGCCGTGGGCGATACGCTATGGCTCACTGGCAGTGATTGCCCGGTGCGGGTGCGGGGTATTCATGCCCAAAATCAAGATACGCAACAGGCGCTGGCGGGCCAACGTATTGCCCTGAATATCAGCGGTGATATTAGCAAAGGGCAGATCAATCGCGGCGACTGGCTATTAGCGCAGCAACCACCGGCGGCGGTGGATCGGGTGCTGGTTGCCGTCGATGCCGATGCGCCGATACAACACTGGCAGCCGCTGCATCTACACCATGCTGCCAGCCACATTACCGGGCGTTTTTCGCTGCTGACTAGCCCTTCATCCCCCGACGATCTCTCTGCCAATAACATCGCCAGTGACAATAGCATCTCCAGCGACCATACACGCCCATTGATTCTGGCTGAGCTGCTGCTGGATAGCCCGCTGTGGCTGACCGAAAATGACCGCCTTATTCTGCGGGATATCGCGGCGAAGAGAACCTTAGGCGGCGCGCGGGTGATTCATCTGTCAGTGCCGAAACGCGGTAAACGGCAACCGGCCTATTTAGCCTGGTTAACGGCGCTGGCGCAGGCCAACACTGACCGCGAGGTGCTGGATTTACATCTGGCGCAAGGGCCGGTCTCTTTGCGCGGTTTCAGTTGGGCGCGCCAGTTGGCTGAACCTGATATGGCGGCCCTACTGGCGGGGAGTGAGAGTGTGGTCGCCGGTGATATCGTGCTGTCACAACCCCATGCTCAGCAGGCGCAGCAAACCCTGCTGCATGTATTGTGCCTCTATCATCAGCAGCATGGCGATCAGTTGGGGCTAGGGCGCGCGCGCTTGCGGCGCATGGCCTTGCCGACGCTAGATGAAGGGCTGGTTTTTCGGCTGATTGACCACATGCTGGCGCAAGGGGAGTTAAAAAACAGCCGTGGCTGGCTGCATCTGCCGGCGCACGGGCTGGGGTTTACCGAGCAGGAACAGGCGCAGTGGCAGCAAGCCGCCCCCTATTTTGCGGATTCGCCGTGGTGGGTACGTGATTTAGCGGCCCAGCTGCATATGGATGAGGGCGATATGCGCAGATTACTGCGCAAAGCGGCGCAGTTGGGTCATATCACGGCAATCGTGCCGGATCGCTACTATCTGAGCCAGCGTATTGAGCAGTTCGCGGATTTGGTCCGTGAGTTGGACGCCACTCAGGGCAGCGCCTGCGCTGCGGACTTCCGCGACAGATTAGGTGTGGGCCGCAAGCTGGCGATTCAAATCCTTGAATTCTTTGACCGCAGCGGATTTACCCGCCGTCGGGGCAATGACCATTTACTGCGCGACAGTGGGCTGTTTTCGTCGATGAATTGAGATATTGCTTGATCCACCCCAATCCCGCCAGCGTGTCGGTTTTGGGGTGATATTCACAACCGATCCAGCCTTGATAGCCAACCTTATCCAGCAAATCAAATAGATAGGGGTAGTTTATCTCCCCGTCATCGGGTTCATGGCGATGGGGAACCGAGGCTATCTGGATGTGGGCATAGCGCCCGGCGAAATGCTCAATGAGCTGGGTTAAATTGCCGTCCACCCATTGCGCGTGGAACAAATCCAACTGCATAAATACATTGCCACGGTCAATGAGCGACAACAGCTCTTGGGTCTGATATTGGCTGGAGAACAGATAGTGGGGTTTCACCTGCGGGCTGAGCGCTTCAATCAAAATGTTAATCTGATACCCAATGGCTCGCCACGGTTTTTGATCGGCAGGTCGACACGGTTTTTCATCTGGCGGCGATTGTCTCCAGTCAGGCCGAGGAGGATTTTGATCTGGGAATGCGCGTCAACTTCGATGCGACCCGCAACTTATTTGAGCAGGCGCGCCAGTTAGGTCACTGCCCAAAAGTCATTATCACCAGTTCGGTAGCCGTGTTTGGCGGGGCATTACCGACTGTGGTGCCAGACGAACAAGTGTGGTCGCCCCAAAGCTCCTACGGCACACAAAAAGCCCTAAATGACCTATTACTGGCCGATTATAGCCGTCGGGGATTTATTGATGGCCGCAGCCTGCGGATGCCCACCATTGTGGTGCGCCCCGGTAAACCGAACCGCGCCGCCTCCAGTTTTGCCAGCGGCATTATCCGCGAGCCGCTGCAAGGTATCGAGGTGATTTGCCCGGTTGGCCTACAAACGCCGCTGTGGTTGCTATCGCCGAAAATGGCGATTAACAACCTGATCCTCGGCCATCAACTGAGCGCCAGCCAGCTGATGGCCGGGCGGGTGATTAACCTGCCGGGCCTATCCATCAAGGTGCAGCAGATGATTGATGCCTTGCGGCGTATCGCCGGGGATGCAGTAGCGGATCGGATTAAAGTGCAGCAAGACCCGTTGATTGAAAAAATCGTCAACTCTTGGCCGGGTGATTTCGAGGCGCACTATGCCAGGGAGCTTGGTTTCATTAGTGATAAGGATTTTGACAGCATCATTAATGACTTTATTCTCGGTGAGTTGCCGGATAGGGTGGTGCGATTGGCGGCGGATGGGCGATAAAAAGCGGCTACCCCCTCGGGATACCAGGTGTTTCGAGGGGGGGATGCCGGGGGCATTACTCTGCCGCGACTCTCTCCGGCTGGCGGCGAATAAATATCATCACCAAGCCCAGCCAAATCAAGCCACTGATCAAATTGAATAAATTGAAGATGCCGCTGTTGCCCCACAGGTAAGCCAATTTGGCAAATTCAATGCCGAAGGTGAAGACCATCATACTGATCATCCCCATGGCCGCAGAGACCGTCCCTTTGCTGATATCACTGGCAAACAGTGTCAGCCGCACCAAACCAGCATTCGCCAGACCAATACCAAAGGCATACAGGCTCAACCCTGCGGTCATCCATAGATAAGCATGGGATGAGTAGAGTGTGGAACCGGCGGCAATCAGCAGCCCAATTATCATTGGGCCAGCGCCGTAGCGGATTAGCCGTGGAATGCTGGTTTTGCCGCTCAATCTCGCCAGTGTCAGGTTACCCACAATCAGCGCGCCAAAAATTGGCACCTGTAGCACACCATATCCGACTGTGGATAGCCGCTCGCCGCTGATCAAAATAACTGGTGATTGAGCAATCCACGCCAGCAATGGCAGGCTGGCAAAGCCCAATGCCAGCGCACCACACAGGAAACGGCGGTTAGCGAGCACTTGCTTATAGTCGCTCCACATCGCCGCTACTGACAATTTCTCACCTTTTCGCGATGCGGTTTCCGGCATGGCTCGCCACAAGCCAACAAATGAAATAGCGCCGAGTGCCGCGAACAGCACAAACATCCACTGCCATGGCGCGACGTGAATCAGCGCAGCACCGGCCAAGGGGCCAAGTAGCGGGGCAATCAGGGCCACATTTGCCATCAGCGCGGTGATTTTGATACACACCGCCTCCTCGAATGACTCCTGAATCGTGGCGTAACCGACTGCGCCAATAAAGCATAAGCCGATCCCTTGCAGGAAGCGCATGGCGATAAACTGCTCAATAGTATTGACCAGCAAAATGGCAAGGCAGGTGACCACAAAAAACGCTACGCCGACCAGCATCACCGGACGACGCCCACGGCGGTCTGACAGTGGCCCCAGCAGCCATTGCAGAAACATCCCACCCGCCAGATAGGCGGTCATGGAGGTCGGAACCCACTCAACACTGGCATTAAAATCGGCGACTACCGCCAGCATTCCGGGCTGAATCATATCGTTGGCGATATAAGCGGCAAATTCGAATAATACCAGGCACAGCGGAAATAAAAGCGCCCGTCGACCTAAACGTGTCGCGGGTGAAAATGAAGTTTGCATAGATTAAGCTATTAATAGTAAACGTAAAAAAAGGGAAGCGCTCAGGTAGAATGCCTGTTAGAGCGCGTCAGGTCGGCTATTTTGCCGTCAATATAACGTTATGGCAACAATTACCATCCCCCTGTGTATATCCCCAAACTTACGTTATTATTCGTGAGGTAACTGTTTTCTGGCTTATATTAAGGCGATCGAGAGTATGCATGACCAATAAGATTGGCTGGATTGATAATCTGCGGGCCGTGGCCTGCATTATGGTGGTGATGATCCACGCCACCACCTATTACGTGACCAGTGGTGCGCAGGTGGGGGAAGTGAACTGGGATATTGCCAATCTGCTGAATTCCGCCTCTCGTGCCTGTGTGCCTCTGTTTTTTATGATCTCCGGTTACCTGTTTTTTGGTGAAAAAAGCGCCAAACAGAAACATTTTACCCGCATTGGGCTGTGCCTGCTGTTCTACAGCATAATTGCACTGATCTATATTTCGACCCTCACCCCCATCGACGGCTGGGCTTCACTGAAGCATATTTTGCAAAAACCGGTGTTTTATCATCTGTGGTTTTTCTACGCCATTATCGTGGTTTACCTGGTTTCACCGCTGATCAATGTTAAACCAGTGTCGGGCCGCTATCTAGGGGGGATAATCCTGCTGCTCGCGGTGCTCGCCAACCCACAGAGCAGTAAATTTTCCCTTGGCGGCTTCCAGTTACTGCCGATCAACCTCTATATCTATGGCGATACTTTCTACTATTTGCTGTACGCACTGCTGGGGCGGGCGATTGGGATGTTGGAAACTCAGGGGCGAATTATCAGTTGGAGCGCGGCTGCGCTGTTTATCCTGAGCGTGATATTTATTGTTATCTCAACGGAAAAGCAGACGCGGATCAATGGCAGTTTTGCCGACACTTTTTATATGTACTGTGGCCCGTTGGTCTTTGTGGCGGCGGTATCGATGCTGGTGTGGTTTAAAAACTGCCTCAACCAGCAAATTGGCTGGCTGAGTTGGCTGGCGGGTCATTCATTGGCGATTTATGGTTTTCACGCGCTGATTATCCATTTTATCCGCACCCATCATTACGATTTCACCGCTTATCCGGTGCTGGATATCTTCTATGTCTTTGCGCTGTCCCTCGCATTGAGCACCTTGCTGTCAATGGGGTTGCAGCGCATCGATCGGCGACGTTTAGTTAGCTAACCGTCGGCAATCCGCGCTGTTGCGCGCGCCGTAGCTGGCGACCGGAGGAGAATCCGGCGGCCAGCGCGGCTTGCTCCAGATTAAACCCCTCTTGCAAGCGCACTTCGGCGACCGCTACCCGCAGTTGCTCGTGGAATTCGCGCACGCTGACGCCGACATGTTCGCGGAACAAGCGGGTTAAATGGCGACTGCTGACGTGGGCTTTCTGCGCCACCTGCAGCAGCGACCATTCGGCTTGTGGCTCCGCCGACATCACATCTTGCGCGCGGTGAACGGCGGGGTGGAGATGGTTGCGGTAACGTAACCAAGGCGAAAGTTGTGGGTCATCCCCCGAGCGGCGGAAATAAACCACCATCTCCCGCGCCACTTCCAGCGCGATTTGCGGGCTGCAATAGCGGCTGATCAGATGCAAAGAGAGATCAATCCCCGCCGTGATCCCGGCGCTGGTATATACCCCGCGATCTTCAACAAAAATGCGATTTTCTTTGGTTTGTGCCGCCGGTGCTTGTTGGCGCAACCGCTCCAGCACATTGTGATGGGTGGTGCACTGATAACCGTCCAGTAACCCTGCTTGCGCGGCCAGCAATGCACCGGAGCAGACACAGACCAAGATGGTTTTTTGCTGCGCGATGGCTATTTTCTGTTGCTGTAACCACTGGCGCGCTACTGCTGCCGTTTTGGTCGCAAAGTAGTGGCGTGAATCGCTGACACCTGGCACCACCAGTAAACTACCTTCCGGTAAGTGCGCGGGCAGCGGTTGCAACTGACCCAGCAGCATTTCGGTGGAGGAGATCACGGCCGGTAGCGGGCTGATATAGCAAAGGTTAAATGACCCTGCCAGCCGTAAAGTTTCAGCAGGGCCAGTTAAATCCAGCGACAGCACGCCGGGCAGCAAGAGAAAATAGACATTTCGTTGCATGGTTAATCCACAGTTACCGTCAAATAACGGTTCATATAAGCCGGAATATCCGGAGTATGCTGTAGCAAAGTAGCAACAAAAGCGTCGCGCTCAAAGGCCAATACCTGCAAATCCCACACACAGAATGATTCATCCCGCGCTGCGCGCCAAACGCCCTGTTCCTGCACCCACACTTTCACGCGTAATTCGTTTTCGTTATCCCACCATCCGACAATCAGGTAATTCAGTGTTTTTCCCTGATGCTCAATCACAACACCCACGCCAGGACGATTGACGGTCTCTGCATCGCGCGGTAACCACTGCCCAACAAGTTGATAAGCGGGGCTGTAATCCGGTGTCGCACCCTGCGCCTGCGAGTAGCGAATCACATAGCGCTTTAACCGCCATTGATTAAGGATTTTGATGCCTGCTGGCGAGATGGCTCGTGGTAAGTAGGGCTGCGGTTGCCAGCTTATGGTTTTGTCGGCGGCGGCGACAGGTTGTGAATCCAGCGCATCCAGTGTCTCTGCGACTGTACGGATAGCGGCAAATCGATCCGCTAACACGGTTTCAGTGCGCAGTTTCAACTCTGTGCTGCTCAACAGCACACCATTTGGCTGGGTCATCGGGAAGGTCAGTGTGGCCTCGGTGACAAAGGTGACCTGATAGCCCAGATCCGACGCCACGCGGGCCGTGGTCTCACAACACTGCTCGGTGCGCATACCCGCAATAATAAGATGGCTGATATCTCTCTCTTTGAGCCATTGATCCAGCCCTGAATCGGTCAGCGCGTTATGCACGCGTTTTTGCACGGAAACATCGGCCTGATGGGAGACCAGCGACATCGGCTTAACATAGCCGGAAGCCAACGAGAATGGCCCCTCGGGCGAAACATGGAACACATCCACCAGTGCGACGCCACGTTGTTTACAACCGCTAATAAGTTGGTTCAGCGCGGCTGAGAAGGCCGGCACCTCTTGCTGCTGCCAAAAAGGTTTATGCTCGAATGATTGCTGAACATCGATGATCAATAGTGCGCTGTTAGTCATTTTCGGCCCTCCGCCGTGTGGGTATGAACCCATCATGCGCGGGTTTCAAGCCGGGTGGAATGCCAAATCGGGCCATCATAGGGGATAAAAGGGACCAGTTTTTAGTTGCTCCCTTTTATTGGCCTTCCTGTGCGCTTTCGCTTTTATCTATTCAGCTAGCGGTAGTAATTGCTGATACAGTTTTTTAAAAATTATCCGACGTGCGGCGTAATCTTGATGTCGCTGCGCATCTGGCAGGTGGGTCTGCTCCAGTGGCAGCGCGGGTAATAAATCAGCCAGTGACCGCTGCGGATTTAGCGCGATTTGAGCCAAGCGTGCCGCACCTAGCGCCGGGCCAACATCGCCGCCAGTACGATACTCCAGTGTTTGGCCGCTGATATCCGCCAGCATCTGCCGCCAATAGGCACTGCGCGCACCACCGCCAATCAAGGTGACCGATTTTGGCTGTAACCCGCTGGCATGTAGAGCATCCATACCGTCGGCTAAAGCAAACCCCACCCCCTCCAACACGGCGCGCGCTAAATCTGCTCGGCGATGCTCGTGGGTAAAGCCCCAGAATGCCCCTTTGGCATTAGGATTATTATGGGGTGTGCGTTCGCCAGAGAGGTAGGGCAGGAACCATACGGGAGTCGAGGCGACAGGTGAGCTTGCCACCTCATCAATCAGGGCGGGAACAGTGTCGGCACCGGTCAGCTGGCAGGCCCAATCCAGACAGGAAGCGGCACTGAGCATCACTGACATCAAGTGCCAGCTGTTGGGGAGCGCATGACAAAAACTGTGAACCGCACTGGCCGGATTGCTGAGGAAGCCGTCGCTAACCGCAAAATAGACGCCGGAGGTACCCAGCGACAACATCGCCTGACCGGTCTGGTACAGGCCAACCCCTATTGCACCAGCGGCATTATCGCCCCCACCCGCAACGACGGGGATGGTGTTGATACCCCAGCGCTGTGCTATCTCCGCGCTGACATGGCCGGTTATCTGGCTACCCTCGAACAATGCGGGCATCTGCTGGCGGCTTAAACCGCAGGCGGACAGCATCTCATCACTCCAGTCGCGTTTAGCCACATCCAGCCACATTGTTCCGGCGGCATCGGACATATCACTGGCGAAATCACCACTGATCAGAAAGCGCAGATAATCTTTGGGTAACAGCACCTTATCGATACGGCTGAAAACCTCTGGCTCATATTCCGCCAGCCATTTCAGCTTAGGTGCGGTAAAGCCCGGCATCATCAGGTTGCCGGTAATTTGGCGCGATGCAGGCACCGCCTGTTCCAGCGCCTGGCACTGAGAAAAACTGCGGCCATCATTCCATAAAATGGCGGGGCGCAGCACCTGGTGCTGCTTATCCAGCAAGGTCGCGCCGTGCATTTGGCCCGTCAGCCCGAGGGCTTTTACCTGCTGCAAATCATGGGCTGCGGCCAACGCTTGCATGGCCTGATCGGTTGCCTGCCACCAATCGGCAGGGTTCTGTTCTGACCATAAGGGGTGGGGGCGCGAGACAGATAATGCAGCACCTTGGCTAGCAAGCACTTGCCCGTTTTCGGCCAGTAGGATTGCTTTGACGCCGGAGGTGCCAAGATCGATACCAAGGTACATATAATCTCCTTCATTATTAGGCTATTTTATCGTGCAGAGCCTGACGGGGCGACTGCACCGATGGGCACTCAGGCGGCTCACGCCACTTGTATTTTAAATAAATAGGAACCCATCCGGTACATTTCCCCGTCTATCAACAGCTGTTATTAGCCCAATGTTATTAACCAAAGATATAGCGGTTAACCTGATTCTCCAGCAACTCCTGATGGCCGCTTTGGTGATGTGGGTTCAGATTGTGTTGGCCTGCATAGCGCGCCAGATCTTCCAGCGACATTTTACCTTTCAGAATCTGTTGGCCCAGTTCGGTATTCCAACCGGCATAGCGTTTAGCAACCCACTGATCCAACTGGCCATCTTCAATCATTTTGGCGGCAATTTTCAGGGCTAATGCCATGGTGTCCATCGCCCCAATGTGACCATAAAACAGATCATATTTATCGGTACTTTGGCGGCGCACTTTGGCATCAAAATTGAGGCCGCCAGTGGTAAAACCGCCCGCTTTAAGGATCTCAAACATCACCAATGCATTCTCCTCCACACTGTTGGGGAACTGATCGGTATCCCAACCCAGCTGTGGATCGCCACGGTTAGCATCCACGGAGCCAAAAATACCCAATGCAATGGCACTGGCAATTTCGTGATGGAAAGAGTGCCCCGCCAGTGTGGCGTGGTTGGCTTCAATGTTCACTTTTATCTCTTTTTCCAGCCCGAACTGCTTGAGGAAACCATACACCGTCGCGACATCATAATCATACTGATGCTTGGTCGGCTCCTGCGGTTTTGGCTCAATAAGCAAGGTGCCCTGGAAGCCGATTTTATGTTTATGCTCCACCACCATCTGCATAAAGCGGCCAATTTGCTCGCGCTCCTGCCGTAAATCAGTATTTAGCAGCGTTTCGTAGCCTTCGCGCCCGCCCCATAACACATAGTTTTCGCCGCCCAGTTTTTGGGTCGCATTCATGGCAGTAAAGACTTGGGTTGCCGCCCAACTGAAAACTTCGGGGTCAGGATTGGTGGCCGCCCCTGCACCATAACGCGGGTGGGTGAAGCAGTTCGCGGTGCCCCATAATAGTTTTACGCCGCTGCTCTCTTGTTTCTCAGCCAGGACATCACTCATCACCGCAAAATTATTCAGATACTCTTTTAGTGACGCGCCCTCAGGGGAGACATCCACATCATGGAAGCAGTAATAGGGCACATTCAGTTTATGGAAAAACTCAAACGCGACATCGGCTTTGTGTTTTGCCAGTGCCAGTGCATCGCCAGAGTGCTGCCACGGGCGGTCAAAGGCATTGGCTCCGAACATATCAGCCCCGCCCCAGCAGAAGGTGTGCCAGTAGCAGGCGGCAAACCGCAGGTGATCGGCCATTCGCTTACCAAGGATAATTTCATCCGGATTGTAGTGATGAAACGCCAGCGGGTTAGCGCTCTGGCTGCCTTCGTAACGCACTTGTTCTAATTCATCAAAATAAGATTGCATGCAATACTCCTTGGAAGCTGGCCCGCATTATTGGGCGGGTGAGCTTTTATCTTCGGAGTTGTTTGCTATTCTCTCAATTACGTTATTTCACACTCAAATTCAGAGAATTATTAATTGTGCTGTAGATCTCATAAATAACCCATTAATTATAAAAACGCGCTAATACTTATCGTGCGGATAACATCTCGCTGTGGAATTATGCATTTTGCAGAGAAGAAAACATGATCGTTATCATAAAATTAACATTAAACCAAAAAACATAATTGGCGGATGAAAATCTGTAATTGCTGATGTGCAAATAAGCGTCAACAATCCCTATTGCAGTTGATGTTTACCGTTTCTCTTCCCCTGCTTGCACAATAAGAAAGGTACTGAAAGATGAAATTTAAGAACATTTTACTCTCCGCATGTGCCGCACTGGTGATGTTTAGCCAGCCAGGATTCAGTAAAGAAATTAAAATCGGTATGGCGATAGACGATCTTCGTCTTGAACGCTGGCAGAAAGATCGCGATATTTTTGTTAACAAGGCTGAGTCTCTCGGCGCTAAAGTATTTGTTCAATCAGCAAACGGCAATGAAGAAACACAAATGTCGCAGATTGAAAATATGATTAACCGTGGTGTTGATGTGCTAGTTATTATTCCCTATAACGGCCAGGTATTAAGTAATGTGATTGCCGAAGCGAAACGGGAAGGGATAAAAGTATTGGCATATGACCGCATGATAAATAATGCGGATATCGACTTTTATATCTCATTTGATAATGAAAAAGTGGGTGAGTTACAAGCTAAAAGCCTGGTTGAGCGAGTGCCACAAGGTAACTACTTCTTGATGGGCGGTTCGCCGGTGGATAACAACGCCAAGTTGTTCCGTCAAGGGCAGATGACAGTACTTAATCCACTGATAAAAGAGGGTAAAATCAAGATTGTTGGCGACCAGTGGGTTGATGCCTGGTTACCTGAAAATGCCTTAAAAATCATGGAAAACGCGCTGACGGCCAATAATAACAAGATTGATGCGGTAGTGGCGTCGAATGATGCCACCGCTGGCGGTGCTATTCAGGCATTAGCTGCGCAAGGTCTGGCGGGTAAAGTGGCTATTTCCGGGCAGGATGCTGATTTGGCAGCCATAAAACGTATTGTTGCAGGTACGCAAACCATGACGGTATATAAGCCAATCAGTAAATTAGCTAATGACGCCGCAGAAATTGCCGTGAGCTTGGGTAAAGGTGAACAACCCAAAGCGAACAGCCAATTAAATAATGGCATAAAAGATGTGCCCGCTTATTTATTAACGCCGATTCAAGTCGATAAAAATAATATTGATAGCACAATTATCGCCGATGGATTCCATAAAAAATCAGATATTTACTGATTAAGTATATTTTGCGGTTTTATTACTAATTTTAATAAGTGGTGAATTTCCCCAGTTTATTAAAATTGCTGCTATTTCATATATGGCATAAACAATTAAAGTTGCAGTTTTATTAGCTGCAACTTTAATTAAAAAGGTACAGGAGGGAGCAATGGCCTACCTGCTAGAGATGAAAGAGATCACCAAGCAGTTTGGCGTCGTTAAGGCAGTCGATAATATCAGCCTAACACTGGAGGCTGGGCAAGTATTATCATTATGCGGCGAAAATGGCTCGGGAAAGTCCACACTAATGAAGGTGTTATGTGGTATTTACCCCACAGGTTCCTATCAAGGGGAAATAATTTTTGCAGGTGAAACGCTTCAGGCCAAAAATATTCGTGAAACAGAGCAAAAGGGCGTTGCAATAATTCATCAGGAATTGGCATTGGTGAAACAAATGTCTGTGCTGGAGAACATGTTTCTCGGCTCAGAATGGGGCCGCTTCGGCATCATGGATTACGACGCCATGTATTTACGCTGTCAACGGATGCTGGCGCAGGTCAAGCTAGCGGTCGATCCCCATACACTGGTTGGTGAACTGGGCCTTGGGCAGCAACAATTGGTCGAAATCGCGAAAGCGCTGAATAAACAAGTGCGGCTGCTGGTGTTGGATGAGCCAACGGCCTCGCTGACGGAGAACGAAACGGCCATTTTGCTGGATATTATTCGTGACCTGCGAAATCACGGCATCGCCTGCATCTATATCTCGCACAAATTGAACGAAGTGAAAGCCATCTCGGATCATATCTGTGTGATCCGCGATGGTCGTCATATTGGCACTCGTCCTGCGGCAACTATGAGTGAAGATGACATTATCGCCATGATGGTGGGCCGCGAACTTAAAGAGCTATACCCCCACGAGGCGCACCACATCGGTGAGGAAATTCTGCGGGTAGAAAATCTCTGCGCCTGGCATCCGGTAAACCGCCATATTCGTCGGGTAGATGGCGTCTCTTTCTCATTGAAACGCGGCGAGATTTTAGGGGTGGCCGGATTGGTCGGTTCGGGCCGCACAGAAACGGTGCAATGCCTGTTTGGCGTCTATCCAGGCCGCTGGCAGGGCGAGATTTTTATTGATGGCAAAGCTGTCACCATCAGCAATTGCCAGCAAGCTATGAAGCTGGGTATCGCGATGGTGCCGGAAGACCGCAAAAAAGATGGCATTGTGCCGGTGATGGGGGTTGGGGCCAATATTACCCTGGCGGCGCTGGATGATTTTACCGGTGCTTTTAGCGTGCTGGATGATGCTAAAGAGCAATCGACGATTGTGCACTCTCTGGCGCGATTGAAAGTGAAAACCTCCTCTTCAGAGCTGGCCATCGCCCGCCTCAGTGGCGGCAATCAGCAAAAAGCCATATTGGCTAAATGCCTGTTATTGAATCCACAGATTTTGATCCTCGACGAACCGACGCGTGGTATCGACATTGGCGCAAAATATGAAATTTATAAACTTATCAATCAATTGGTCCAACAGGGGATTGCGGTCATTGTGATTTCCTCTGAACTGCCGGAGGTCTTGGGATTAAGTGATCGGGTGCTGGTCATGCATCAGGGGCGCATCAAAGCCGATCTCATTAACCAGAACCTGACTCAAGAAAAGGTCATGGAAGCCGCACTCAGGAGTGAAACCCATGTCGCAAGCTAACCAACCAGAAGTTAATGCACCAGAAAATGGCGCTAAAAAGCCGCTATTTCGGCTAAAATCAGTTAATTTGCAAGTTTTTGTTATGTTGGCGGCTATCGCCATTATTATGCTGTTTTTCACATTCACCACCGAAGGGGCCTATCTCAGCGCCAGAAATATCTCGAACCTGCTGCGCCAGACGGCGATCACCGGCATCCTCGCCGTCGGCATGGTATTTGTCATTATCTCCGCGGAAATTGACTTGTCCGTCGGCTCAATGATGGGGTTGCTAGGCGGAATTGCGGCGATTTTTGACGTGTGGCTTGGCTGGCCGCTGCCCCTGACCATTGTGGTCACGCTGGGTTTAGGGCTGGTACTTGGGGCATGGAATGGTTGGTGGGTGGCCTATCGCAAAGTGCCCTCATTTATTGTCACCCTGGCGGGAATGCTGGCTTTTCGCGGCATTTTGATTGGCATCACCAACGGCACGACGGTGTCGCCCACCAGTAACGCCATGTCGCAGATTGGTCAAAGTTATCTGCCCAATGGTCTTGGGTTCGGCATCGGCGCGATTGGCCTGATGCTGTTTGTCGCCTGGCAGTGGCATCGCCGCAGTCACCGAATCCGGCTCGGTTTGCCTGTCGCCGCGCCACAAGGGGATGTCACCCGCCAATCAATTACCGCCATTATTGTTCTTGGTGCAATATATTTACTGAATGATTATCGCGGAGTCCCTACTCCGGTATTGATTCTGACGGCGTTGATGTTGGCAGGGATATTTATGGCTACCCGCACGGCATTTGGCCGCCGAATCTATGCCATTGGCGGCAATATTGATGCCGCTCGTTTATCAGGGGTGAATGTTGAGCGCACTAAACTGGCGGTATTTGCGATCAATGGATTGATGGTCGCTATCGCTGGTTTGATTCTTAGCTCACGTCTGGGGGCCGGTTCACCTTCGGCGGGTAATATTGCTGAACTGGACGCCATTGCCGCCTGTGTGATTGGTGGCACGAGTCTTGCCGGTGGGATCGGCAGTGTGGCCGGTGCGGTGATGGGCGCATTTATCATGGCTTCTCTCGACAATGGGATGAGTATGCTAGATGTTCCGACATTCTGGCAGTACATTGTCAAAGGCGCGATTTTGCTGCTGGCCGTGTGGATGGATTCTGCCACCAAACGCCGGGTTTAACCCTATCCCGCAGCAGAGAGTTCAGTGCCATACTGCATTGATCTCTCTGCGGATTTCGTTTTAATCCCCCATCCATTTCAGGAGCCACTCCCATGTTTGAGAAACGCTACCGGATAACTTTGCTGTTTAACGCTAATAAAGTGTACGACCGGCAAGTAGTGGAAGGCGTCGGCGAGTATTTACAGGCTTCGCAGTGCGATTGGGATATTTTTATTGAAGAGGATTTTCGCTGTCGCATCGATAACATCCGTGATTGGCTGGGTGATGGTGTTATAGCTGATTTTGATGATCGGCAGATAGAGCAACTGCTGGTGAATGTCGATGTCCCTATCATCGGGGTCGGCGGCTCTTACCATCAGCCGGAGGAGTACCCGCCGGTCGATTATATTGCGACCGACAATCAGGCCTTGGTCGAGGCCGCTTTTATGCATCTGAAAGAGAAGGGTTTAAATCGTTTTGCTTTCTACGGGCTACCGGCCAGCAGTGATAAGCGCTGGGCACAGGAGCGGGAATATGCCTTCCGCCAATTAGTGGCGGCGGAGCAATATCAAGGGGTGGTCTATCAAGGCATGGCCACCGCGCCGGCGAACTGGCAATACACCCAAAATCGGTTGGCGGATTGGGTACAAACCTTGCCGCATCAGACGGGGATTATTGCCGTGACGGATGCGCGGGCGCGCCATTTATTGCAGGTGTGCGAGCATCTGGATATTGCCGTACCAGAAAAACTGAGTGTGATTGGCATCGATAATGAAGAGTTAACCCGCTATTTATCGCGAGTGGCACTTTCATCAGTCGCGCAAGGGACGCGGCAAATGGGCTATCGGGCGGCCAAGTTGTTACATCAACGCCTTAACCAACGCCAAAAACAGCAAGAGGCCCCGCCGTTGCAGCGCATTCTGGTTCCTCCAGTGAAAGTGATAGCTCGCCGTTCAACGGATTTTCGTTCGCTACGTGATCCGGCGGTCATTCAGGCGATGCACTACATTCGTCATCACGCCTGCAAGGGGATTAAGGTGGAGCAGGTGCTGGATGCGGTAGGGATGTCGCGTTCGAATTTGGAAAAGCGCTTTAAAGACGATATTGGGCAGACGATTCATGGCGTTATTCATGAAGAAAAGCTCGATCGAGCGCGCAATTTACTGGCCGCTACCTCGCTGCCTATCAATGAAATATCACAAATGTGTGGTTACCCGTCACTGCAATATTTCTATTCGGTATTCAAAAAAGGCTATTCCATCACCCCGAAAGAGCACCGTGATAAATATGGCGAAGTGAACTATTAGCCCTTTCGAGCTGTTGTAGAGACATAACCGCTGAGTGATTCCGTAAATACAGCAGAATCTGTCACCGTGATTCGACTCTTTCAGATTTCATCTCAGACAATAACCACAGAGCAAAATCCCGCATCGCGGCAGTTTCTGTGCGGGATTGTAGGCGAGTTAACCAATATCCTCCAAGGTTAATCGTCGTGCTAAAAGGTTGGATGATGCGTTCACTACGTAGCAGGTGCATAAACATGGACGGCGGGGCCAGCGCAATACCTATTTCCTCTTGCGCCGCTTCCAGCATACTTACCGACGAGTCGAACATGATTATTTGCTGGGAAGGTGAAGGGACAGACCCCCCTGCGGCGGTAAACCATGTCGACCATTCATCGCGACGATAGGAGCGAAGCAGAGTAAATTTTTGAAGGTCATTAGGGGTACGTAAACACCCTGCTAATGAGGGAGCACACAAAGGCGCAAGGGGGGCATCGCATAAAAATTGCGACTCCGTGCCATGCCAGGCACCATTGCCATAGCGAATGGCGTAGTCCAGCCCTTCAGCCACAACATCGACGCGATTATTATGTGTGGAAAGTAAAATATCCACATGGGGGTAATGCTGTTGAAAATGCCTCAAACGCGACAATAGATAGCCGGTGGCGAAGGTCCCAACAACGCCCACTCTGATTTTTTCACGCATCATCCCAGCAGAAAAACGGTCTAGGGTGTCAGCTATCCTATCAAAGGAGTTGTTAAGGATGGGGAGTAGATTCTCACCTTCCGTTGTTAGCACTAATCCGCGTGAAATACGAATAAAGAGGCGACAGTTGAGGCGTTGTTCCAGGGCTTTGACTTGCTGGCTTATTGCGGCATGGGTAACATTTAATTCGATAGCAGCCTTAGTAAAACTTAACTGTCTGGCCGCAGCTTCGAAGGCACGAAGTGCATTTAACGGAATATAGCTGCGTACCATAGGCTTATCTGTTAGATTTTCTATTATTAAATGCCAAATATAATCGATTGTTATCCATAGTCAATCCTTGCAGAATTTGTGCCGCAGAAGGAGCCACACTGTGTGTCATTTACCAGTCTATGGAAGATCCCCAATGATGAAAAAGTCTATAATCACTACTTTGGTCTTAGCCGCTATTGCAACCTCCCCACTTTGTACCTCAGCACAAACAATACTGACGGAACAACAGGTTGCAGCTATCGTTAATAACACCCTTACGCCATTGCTCAAAGAACAGGATATTCCCGGTATGGCCGTCGCGGTATTTTATGACGGCAAGCCGCAATTTTTTAACTATGGCGTCGCGGATATAAAAACAGGCCGCCGAGTAACAGAAAATACCCTGTTTGAGCTCGGTTCGGTGAGTAAGACCTTTACCGGAGTTGCCGGGGAGTATGCGGTACAAACCGGAATGATGAACCTTAATGATCCTGTGACGGAATACGCTTCTGAGCTAACGGGGAATCAGTGGAAAAAGGTGAAAATGTTGCATCTGGCGACTTACACTGCGGGCGGGCTTCCTCTTCAACTCCCCGATTCGGTGACCGACCAGAAATCATTATGGCAATATTATCAACAATGGCAGCCACAATGGGCTCCAGGGGTAATGCGAAATTACTCCAATGCCAGCATTGGCTTATTTGGTGCGCTGGCGGTGAAGAAAAGCCAGTTAACATTTGAAAACTACATGATGAAAAATGTGTTCCAGCCATTAAAACTGAAACATACTTTTATCACTGTCCCTGAGTCGATGCAGTCAAACTATGCATGGGGATATAAGGATGGTCAGCCAGTACGTGTCACATTAGGCATGTTGGGTGAGGAAGCCTATGGCGTGAAATCCACCTCGCAAGATATGGTGAGATTTATGCAGGCCAATATGAGCCCTGATAGCCTGCCTGCTGAAAACGATAAGTTAAAGAGAGCGCTCATCGCGGCCCAGTCTCGCTATTTCCAAGCGGGAGAGATGTTCCAAGGGTTGGGGTGGGAAATGTATAACTGGCCTATCAACCCACAGAGGGTCATTGCCGACAGTGGCAATGATATCGCGTTGAAACCGCGTAAAGCTGAGGAATTGCAGCCACCACACCCTGCGATACGGGCATCTTGGGTGCATAAGACCGGTGCTACCAATGGTTTTGGGGCTTATATTGTCTTCATCCCAGAGGAGAATATTGGCATAGTGATGTTGGCTAACAAGAATTACCCTAATCCTGTCCGCGTACAAGCTGCCTATAATATTCTTCAGGCATTGCGTTGAGAGTCATATCGGCCTGACCCCTTTAGAGCTGGATATAAGTGCAGTCTGGTAACAGGCTGCACTTACCTGGCGACAACACCACTGCTGCGGAGTGATTTCCGTTAATGCAATAGAGCCATTTATTCACCAACTCATATCTAATGAATAGCGCCATACAATAAACGCGCTATAATCGCCGACTTAGATAATGCATATCTATGGAAGATCATCGTCCCCGGTGGGGCGGCTGGACTTCAAATCCAGATGGGGCCGCCAGCGGTCCTCGGCAGGTTCGACTCCTGTGGTCTTCCGCCAAAATAGTTTTCCAAACTCTCTGTGACTCAACATAATTTTTTATAATCGAATATTTAAAAAGGTAATGATCCATTTGGGTAGACTGCGTTCTACAGGTTTCTACCTATGCAGAGGCACAGTTGGGGCATATATTCGAAGCAGATCATTAAAACATAATGAATGTTGATGATTACTTGGTGATATCGACGCTATGATGGCATTGAGATTGTCATGACTCTGCTTATGCTGGCATTGCGCCTCTCTTTCAATTTGTAATGAGATACTGATATGAGCAACATTACTATTTATCACAATCCAGACTGTGGTACATCCCGTAATACGTTAGAACTCATCCGCAATAGTGGAGTCGAACCAACAGTTATTTATTATCTCGAAACACCCCCGAGCCGCGATAAGCTGGTAAAGCTCATTGCTAATATGGGAATAAGTGTCAGGGCCTTATTGCGTAAGAATGTTGAGCCTTATGAACAGCTAAGGCTGGCAGAAAACCCGTTTACGGACGATCAGTTAATCGATTTTATGTTGCAATATCCTATTCTGATTAACCGCCCGATTGTTGTTACCCCACAGGGAACACGACTATGTCGCCCTTCAGAAATAGTGCTTGAAATATTGCCTGAACCACAAAAAGGTGTGTTTACCAAAGAAGATGGCGAAAGGGTTATTGATGCATTTGGCAAACAATATAAATAAGTGCTTAATAAATTGCCCTGAAAGCCAGGGCAATTTTGATACTAATCAAAAACGCCGTTAATGATTGCCGTTACGACGGCAGTGCTCAATGCGATCAGCACCAAATCATTACCCACCATCTTCCACTCATATCCTGGGTAATAAGGGAGCTGCCCCAGCATGGAAGCAGGAACACTTTTCTTTGCAATGCCTGGAGGAAGGGGTTTCCCGCGGGCCAAATTTTTCGCTATGCCTGGCGGCAATGATTGATAACCCGTCAGGCCGAAGTTAACTGCCAGATTGCGGGCTAAGTTATAGTTAATATCTGAGTCAACATGATCAGGTTTACCATAGTTTTTACGATGATCGGCTGACGTGGTATTTTTCTGGCTAGCGTTACCTTTTTGGCTATTCCCATGATTGCCGCTATTGCCATGGTTACCACCACTGTTGCCATTACCCGGATTTGCCAGTGCCGGTGTTGCAAACATGGAAAGAGAGATAATAGCTGCCAATACTGCGATTAAACCGCGACACTTAAACATGATGATTTCCTTTTACCAACTTATCTCTCACAATATTAGATTGAGTGTTAGCGACTAGCAATCTCACGGATTCTTATTTTTGAGCGTCCGGAAAGCACTCAAATTACCTTTGCGTTTTATGAATACATATTCACCTATGAACAAAACCTCCACTACCAGTTAAAACCAGCGGTCCGGCAAGGTAAGCGGGGATATTGTGGCGATGAGAAATCATAAAAGTGCACCTCTAAATGTCAGGTTGTTATCCAACATTTGAGGTGCAACTTAATTTTTGGTATTAGAAATTTTTTGCGACGTGCTGAAATGCGGTGAGAAGTTAATCGATATTTTGGATTTGTTTATTATTTTTGATGTAATGCATTGATATTTATTTATTTTTAATTTCATTAAAGTTTTTTGGTACGCAGTTTGGTACATATAATTTTATGCTTATAATTACCTGATATTTTTGAAACAATAGAATGGCGATAGCATGAGTAGAAATTATATATCTTTATGAAAAATAAATAATTTATGGAAAGTGACTGCAAAAACACTTTCCATCTTCATGGCCACGTTCATACTAGATAAAGTCTATTCTCCTCCCAGGTTGTATCCCAATAACATTGATCTATATGCCCAATCATAGATAATTTTGATTTCAACTCACAGATACTTTCCTCATTTATATGCCCATCAATATGGAGTTTTTTCCATCCATCGGGATAAAATGTAGATAATATAAAAGCTGTGAATGCCAACGGCGTTAATACACGTTTGACTGGTATTCTCGATTCATTTTCGTAGCCTATATGTAAATGATGGGCTGGATGTGTAATAGCTTTGCGCTGATGTGGATGTTGATCTAATCTTATTGGAGTAAAACTTTTATAGTCAGAAGTGGTTTCAATAAAGCTTTCATAGGAATTTTTGAAATTCTGGGACTGTATGTAACTATTTTGTTCTTCTTCCGTGAATGAATCCCAATCACTACCTAACTCATAATTAATAAAGTCACCTATCGTAGGAATAGATATTGGACTCATTATATATCTGAAGGTGGTTTCTTCAAATAAAATAAGCCCATCATCACTCAGTTTAATGTGAAACCAAAAATTCCTTTTGTATAAGTTCCAATACTCTAAATATGGGAGTCCGCGAGCTTGTGCAACGTAATTGTAAGGTAAGTTCACAGATTCATTAAGATCACTTAGTAAACCGGCATTTTCGACCAGTGATACACAAGCTCTTATGGCTCTAATCTCTCTAAATACGTTCATTTTCTACCTTTTTTACCAGCTTGCTCATCTAGGAGTTTCTGCACATTTTCTAGACTGCCGAATTTTTGCAACATAGCCTCAAGCTCACTTAAGTCTTTTGCGGATGTTCGTTCTCCGTGCTTAATATCATGTTCAATCTGCTGAGCTTCTTTTGCGGTAGGATATGTGAATCTTATATGTGGAACGTTATTTAAAGCCATCTCAATCTCTTTTTTGAGTTGTCTTGTAAGTTCACCGATACCACTTATATATAGCCAACCTTTTGTTCTTGTCATCGCAGTAAATAATAAATTTCTATTTCTTATATTTAAGTTATGACATAAGAAGTCAGTGCCCATGATATATACAGAATAGGCTTCATTTCCTTTTGCTTTGTGAATTGTACTTAATGTTACTCTACCTTTTACCTTGAAATCATGAATTGATATTTTTTCAGCATGAACATTATTTGTATGGATATCTCTCACGGAAAGTACTTTAGTTAGTTTGTTAAAATATGGGTTACAATGGTAATCATCAGCACATATAACTAAAATATCTTCAGGAAGAAGTCCTTCCCTCATGATGTCATTCTCAATTGATGTTGCTACTTTATTAATTTCATCTTCTAAGTCTTTACATTCAAAATTATAACTTAATAGTTCTCTAGTATCTTCATGTGAGAATGTTGGAGAGTTCTTTGTTTCCCTTAAAACATCAACTAATTCTGACTCTTGGAATTCGCCATTCTCTCTTGATAAAACATTATAACCAAGATCTTCCCAATACCCGACACTTTCTATTTTTTGCACTTGATTGCCATAAACGCCTAATCCCAAAGCATGGGCACTAACCAAAATACCTAGAGGTGTTCGATAACAAACCTCAAGAAACTTATCTTTAAGAAACTCAGTGCCGTCGTCAAAGATCTCTTTTGCTGTTGGGCTTTTCTTCTGAAAAATGTTTTGAAAAATATCAGCACCAAAGCAGACTTGTTTATCACGGGCTAATTTTGTACATAGCCTCATAAAGTAAATACCATAGTCTTGGGCTTCATCAACAAATACAAAATCAAATAGAGGTTTTACTTCGACACTTTCAAGTAAGTCTTTACAAGCAAATTCGAATGGGTCCATGCCCCCTCTGCTAGCTGCTTGAGCTGCGGGATAAGTCAAAAAATCATGACCGAAAGCTTGGCATGCTTCATAGTAGACACCAGCATTTGATCTTCCTCCCCAAGAGTGCATTACTGTCAATCTATCGAGGTTCGTGGAATCATCATGAAACTCTCGATAAAATCGTTGGATAAGTCTAATTACATGCTGATAAAGGCTCTTTGTACTAAAAGTATAAAGAATAGTTGCTCTTCGAGTTTCGTCACGTAGCAATGTTTGTGCAACTTTCATTGCGAGAATTACAGTTTTACCAGACCCAGCCAACCCTCTAATACGCTGTGGACCATTAAGTGCAGGAATATATCCTTCTTGTTGATCTTTATCGAACATTAGAATTTTTGACTCAACCCCCATTATTTTTTCGGCTTTTGAACCAGGAGGAAGTTTTTCTATATTCCTGTCTTCAGGTTTTAATAAGCCCTTAGCTCCTTGTATTGTCGAAATAGCTTCGTAGAAAATATTTTCAGCAAAGTCTTTTCTAAACGATTCAATAGAGGCTATTAATTCTCTGGTGGTCGCCACAACAGGGTTTCTTAATGAATCTACTCTAATAGTATTTCCATCAATTAGAGGGGAATATAATAAAGTATTCACGGGTAAGCTAAAAGCGAGCATACCTCTTCTTAAGCGATCATTTTTAAGTAAGCGGGCTGCAACAAAACTTGCAACACGCTCTAAGCTTCGGTCATCTTTATTTAATGCTTCAAAATTATACTCTGTGGCTCCAGATGAATAAAATATTATTACTCCATAAATAGGGCTTATAAGCAGCATTTGTGAAATAACGAGATTGTCATCATCACCTTTGTACATTGGAAAATCGAAGAATAATTCAGCATCGTCAAGTGATAAATCTGATTGTGCTAAAGCCTGATAAAGGTTGTTAACTTCTCGGTTACGTATCTCAAAGCCTTGAGGATTAATGTTCATAAATTTCTCTTTTAAGTCGTTTAATAACCTCAAATTACTCTTTTTCTAATTATCCTTCAATTACCTATATCTATAGAGTTCTTTTTTACATTCATCCACAACGTGTTAATTTTTTTGAAGATACTGTGCCTGATTAGCTCTGCGCGCAATGCTATCCCCTCCACGCCTGCGCGCTTTACAGGTCGCTTTTCATGCAGTTGCATACAGACCCCCAAACCGCGCCAGTACTGGGGCTACACAGGGTTTTAAGGGGGGTATTTTGCATGCAGATCCATGCACTCTAGGCATGCACGCCCCTTTTTAGTCTCGCCAACCAGAAATAAAGCTTCAAACGGTGAACGCCATCACTAAATAGCAGACAAAAAAAGCCCCGCACGAGGGCGGGGAAAGGTTGCCATGATTCTGTTATCCGTGTCTGAATGCGTCGCCATATCGTCCTAGGATATGGCGTTTTACCGGTGGGGGTAGGTATGAGCAATCAAACCACGCGTTACTTTTTACTTATTTTGTGTGATTTGGTTTGGCGCTATTTTGTTTCAGTGATCTTGCTCTGCCCACTCTTTTACCCGCGCTAATATCTCCATTTTTTGTATTGGCGACAATGTCAGAATAATAAGCATTATTTCGGCCAATACATCATCAGCGGTATAGAAATAGGCTAACGGCACCTCTAACACATCCGCCAGTTGTTTAGCCATCTCGATACTGACTTCATGTACGCCTTTCTCGTAACGATTAATACGTGTGCTTGCCACAAACTCATCAAGCCCGGCAGCAATGCCCAGCTTCTTTTGAGACAATCCTTTAGCGAGTCTAGCCTGCTTAAGTCTTTGACAAAAAACACTATGGTAATTAGTTTTCATCTTCATAACTACGATAGTCGTAGTTTTCTCTTGATGCTGATACTACGAATAACGTAGTCAAATTACTTAAGTAATAGTGACCGTGAATTAAATAAAAAAGCCCGCTAATCTGCGGGCTTGCTGGTTTTATGCTTTCTGGTGATAGCTTGTGAAACTTTACTCGATATTCTGAATCTGTTCGCGCATTTGCTCAATAAGCACTTTCAGCTCAATGGCTGAGTTAGTGACCTCGGCATTGATAGATTTTGATGCTAGCGTATTCGACTCGCGGTTGAATTCTTGCATCATAAAATCAAGGCGGCGGCCAACAGCTTCTTTTTTCTTCAAAATATTGTGCGTTTCTTTGACGTGCGCTTCGAGGCGATCCAGCTCTTCGGCGACATCGACACGCTGCGCCATCAGCACTAACTCTTGTTCCAGACGGGTATTTTCCAGCTGGACCTGCGCTTCTTCCAGTTTATTTAGTAGCCGCTCACGTTGCCACTGCAAAATGTTGGGCATGTGTGCACGGACTTTAATCACTTCGGCACTCACGCCATCAAGGCGCTGTTCGATCAGTGTTTTTAATGCTGCACCTTCGGTCTCGCGGGAGATGATAAAGTCATCAAGGGCCACATCCAGCGCCTGCATCAGTTCAGTGCTGATGGCATCCAGATCTTGCTCTTCTGCTGACATCACGCCCGGCCAGCGCAAAACATCAAGCGGGTTTATCTCGCCTTCATCACTTTGCATTTTGACCCAGTTCGCCGCTTCAACCAGCTGTTTCGCCAGTTTTTCGTTCAGGATCAGTGAACTTTGTGCCGTGGCGTCCAGTTCAAAGCGCAGGCTGCACTCAATTTTGCCGCGAGTTAGGCGGCTGCGGATACGTTCGCGAATGACCGGTTCCAGGCTGCGGAACTGTTCTGGTAAGCGAATATAAGTTTCTAAATAGCGTTGGTTAACGGAACGCAGCTCCCAAGCTGCGCTGCCCCATTCACCCTTAATGTCACGCCGGGCGTAGGCGGTCATGCTGCGGATCATTGTGCGTACCCGTTTTAATAAAGAAAAGATGCAGGGATTATAGCCTCCGAGGCGCGGGCAGGATAGGCATTACATCACTAAGGCCGTATAATGCGCGACCAATATCGATTTAAAGCCGGAGAAAGTCCATGCGTCCAGCAGACCGAGCAGCACAACAAGTCCGCCCATTAACCCTGACCCGTAATTACACGAAACACGCTGAAGGTTCAGTGTTGGTTGAGTTTGGCGATACCAAAGTATTGTGCACCGCCACGGTTGAAGAGGGTGTCCCGCGCTTTCTAAAAGGGCAGGGCCAGGGCTGGATTACCGCCGAATATGGCATGTTGCCACGCTCCACCCATAGCCGTAATGCCCGCGAAGCTGCGAAAGGCAAGCAAGGCGGCCGTACGTTGGAGATCCAGCGCCTGATCGCCCGCTCTTTGCGTGCGGCAGTGGATCTGAAGAAGTTGGGCGAGTTCACCATTACTTTAGATTGCGACGTTTTGCAGGCTGATGGTGGCACCCGTACTGCTTCAATCAGTGGGGCTTGTGTGGCGCTGGCTGATGCGCTGAATAAGTTGGTGGCCAGCGGCAAATTAAAAGCTAACCCGATGAAAGGGCTGGTTGCTGCGGTTTCTGTCGGTATCGTGAAGGGCGAGGCCCTTTGTGATCTGGAGTATGTAGAGGACTCTGCGGCGGAAACTGATATGAATGTTGTCATGATGGAAGATGGCCGGATGATAGAGGTGCAGGGCACCGCTGAAGGTGAGCCGTTCAGTCATGAAGAGCTGTTGGCGTTGCTGGCATTGGCCCGAGGGGGGATAGAGACTATCTTCCAGGCGCAGAAGGCGGCGTTAGCGCAGTAATTGATTTAGGCGACTCGGTAGTCGCCTTTTTTTTGCCTGCAATTTGAGGCACCTAATGAATAAGTGATTAACGAAAGCCGTCACAATCTAGAGAGGAGAGGTCCCCATGAAAGCCTATCAGCGCGAGTTTATTGAGTTTGCGCTTAACAAGCAGGTGTTGAAGTTCGGCGAATTTACCCTGAAGTCTGGGCGAATCAGCCCCTATTTCTTTAATGCAGGGTTGTTTAATACCGGGCTTGATCTGGCAAAACTCGGGCGTTTCTACGCCGCTGCATTAATGGATTGTGGCGTGGAGTTCGATCTATTATTCGGGCCAGCCTATAAAGGTATTCCGATTGCAACCACCACCGCCGTCGCTTTGGCGGAGCATCATGAGCGTGATCTGCCTTACTGCTTTAACCGCAAAGAAGCGAAAAACCACGGTGAAGGCGGCAGTCTGGTGGGTAGCCCGTTACAAGGCCGAGTCATGCTGGTTGATGATGTGATAACCGCCGGCACTGCAATTCGTGAATCAATGGAGATTATCAATGCGCAAGGCGCGACACTGGCAGGTGTGATGATTTCATTAGATCGTCAGGAGCGCGGCCGTGGTGAAATCTCGGCGATTCAAGAAGTTGAGCGTGATTACCATTGTAAAGTGATCTCTATTGTTACCCTGAGTGATGTGGTCAGTTATCTGGAAGAGCAGCCGGAAATGGCCGATCATCTGGCGGCTGTTCATCGCTATCGCGAACAGTATGGCATCACCCTCGATCGTTAATTATTCGCTGCAATATCTGAACATCATGCCGTGCTTCTCCCTTGGGGGAGCTGTGCGGCACGATTTTCGCCTTTTTGATTTTTTGCCCCCATCCAAAATGCTATTCACTTCTGTTATTGATTGCATATTTTTTGCAGAAATTGTGCAACAAAATCCTCAGCGCTTTCCTGCTCGCCCTGTTAATTGCCGCTTTTTTATTCATTATCACCATTAATCATTTTTGGTTAATTGTCTGGTTGATCTCACTGTATTTCTCTTGTTGCGTTCTCTTGAAGCGTTTCAGTTCTTAATTTCGAACGAAGGGTGCAATCCAGTGCAACTAATAATTTCCATATTGTTATGAGGGTGTTATTTTCCGCGCAAGCACGGATAAAAAAGAAGTGTCACTCAATCATCACTGAGAACAAAGCGATAGGCTGCCGTGTATTTCTTCAAAAGGACATAGTTATGAAAGCGTCAATATTTAAAAGTCTTTATTTTCAAGTGTTAACGGCGATTACCCTGGGTGTTTTGTTAGGTCATTTTTACCCTGACCTCGGCGCTCAGATGAAACCACTGGGTGATGGATTTGTTAAACTAATTAAAATGATTATCGCACCCGTGATTTTTTGTACCGTCGTGACGGGCATCGCGGGGATGGAAAGTATGAAGGCCGTTGGCCGTACCGGTGCGATAGCCTTGCTCTATTTTGAGATTGTCAGCACCATCGCGCTACTGATTGGTCTGGTAATTGTGAATGTGGTGCAACCCGGCGCCGGGATGAATATCGACCCGGCGACACTGGATGCCAAAGCGGTTGCACTCTATGCCGAGCAAGCCTCGCAGCAAGGGATTGTGCCGTTCTTACTTGATATCATTCCCGGCAGTGTGGTGGGTGCTTTTGCTAGCGGCAATATTCTGCAAGTGCTGCTGTTTGCGGTGTTATTTGGTTTTGCCCTGCATCGTCTGGGTGAGAAAGGCCAGATCATCTTCAATGTTATCGAGAGTTTCTCCCGCGTTATCTTTGGCATCATCAATATGATCATGCGCTTAGCGCCAATCGGGGCTTTCGGTGCTATGGCCTTTACTATCGGTAAATATGGTGTGGGCAGTCTGGTGCAATTGGGTCAGTTGATCATCTGCTTCTACGCCACCTGTATCCTGTTTGTGGTGGTGGTGCTTGGCTCGATTGCAAAATTCAACGGCTTCAATATCTTCAAGTTTATCCGCTATATCAAAGAAGAGTTGCTGATCGTGTTGGGGACCTCATCATCTGAATCCGTGTTACCGCGGATGCTGGACAAGATGGAAAAAGCGGGCTGTAAGAAGTCGGTGGTTGGTTTAGTTATCCCGACCGGCTACTCCTTTAACCTTGATGGCACCTCTATTTACCTGACTATGGCGGCGGTATTTATTGCGCAAGCCACGAACACCCATATGGATGTGATTCATCAGGTAACATTATTGGTGGTGCTGCTGCTCTCTTCAAAAGGAGCGGCAGGGGTGACAGGCAGTGGCTTTATTGTGTTAGCCGCCACCATTTCTGCGGTAGGGCATTTGCCTCTGGCTGGGTTGGCCCTGATTCTGGGTATCGACCGCTTTATGTCAGAAGCCCGTGCGCTGACTAACTTGGTGGGTAATGGTGTTGCAACCATTGTGGTTGCCAAATGGTGCAACCAGCTGGATAACGATCAGTTGCAAGCGGTGTTATCCAATAAAACTCCCCCGAATAGTGAGATGAAGGGCAGCATCTCTTCTTCTTGATAGACGCGTTATACAGTTTCAGATAATTCACATAAAAACCGCCAGTGGCTCGCTGTCACTGGCGGTACTTCCGTAAAATGAGTCCCCCATCGCCGTTTTCTGGTATTAATTACCCTTTAGAGACTATTTTTTTACTCTGATGAGTGACATCCGCAAAAGCATGCGGTCTAACAGAATGGTACACTCCCACCTCCAGTTTTCATGGAGGCGATGACCGTTGATTTTTAGCCCAAAAATGTCGGCATAGTGACCTGTTTTTGCCAGCTGGATGGTTTATGCATCTCTTTATAGCTGCGGTATATGGCGTTGGTCGCTGATATGCTAAGCATTGGCTGTTCACGTGAAACAAGTGACTTACGTAAAATTGTATTGTTTATACCCAAGGCAATTGGTGTTGCAGGTAGGCCGTCAGCGATGCACTGACCCATGTTAGGGAGGGCAGCTAACACCACTGTGGCTTCGAGTAAGAAGGGTTAAAATTGGATAGATTATTAAGTAGGGGTTCACATGCAGGGCACCAGAATTCGTCTCATAGTTGGTGGATTATTGTTGGCTGCCGCCAGCAGTAATGTGCAGGCTGAAGCACTACAACCCGATCCTGCCTGGCAGCAGGGGAAGCTAGAAAACGGGTTTTCATGGCAGCTGTTGGCAACGCCACAGCGCCCAAGCGATCGGATCGAGTTACGTCTGGTCGTTAATACTGGCTCATTATCAGAAAGCGCACAGCAAGTTGGCTTTGCCCATCTGTTGCCACGTCTGGCATTAATGAGCAGCGTGAGCTTTACGCCCGCCCAACTTCAGTCGCTGTGGCAGCAAGGGGTCGATAACGAGCGCCCGTTGCCACCAGCCATTACATCTTATGATTTCACCTTATACAGCCTTAGTCTGCCCAATAACCGCCCTGACCTGATGAAGGAAGCGCTGGCCTGGTTATCTGATACCAGTGGCAAACTGGCTATAAATGAACAAACCGTTAATGCTGCACTGAATAGCGCGACAGATCCGATTGCCACTTTCCCGCAAAATATTCAGGAACCTTGGTGGCGTTATCGGCTGAAAGGCTCTTCGTTGATTGGGCATGATCCGGGCCAGCCGGTGGCGCAACCGGTCGATGTTGAGAAGCTAAAACAGTTTTATCAGCAGTGGTATACCCCGGACGCCATGACGCTGTACGTGGTGGGGAATGTGGATAGCCGCAGTATCGCCGCCCAAATCAGCAAAACCTTCTCAGAGCTGAAAGGGAAGCGCACGACACCTGCGCCAGTGGCGATGTTAGCGCCATTGCCACCAGAGCCGGTGAGCTTGATGGGTGAACAGGCAACGCAAGACACGCTATCACTGATGTGGGATACCCCATGGCATCCGATTCAGGACTCCGTCGCATTGAGCCGCTACTGGCGCAGCGATTTAGCCCGTGAGGCGTTGTTCTGGCATATCCAGCAAGTATTGAATAAGAGCGATCAGAAGAACCTGAAGCTGGGCTTTGATTGTCGGGTGCAGTATCAGCGCGCCCAATGTGCTATTCACTTGAATACGCCGACCGAGAATCTGACGCCGGGGATGAGTTTTGTTGCCCGCGAGCTGGCCGGATTACGCACCAATGGCCTGAGTCAGGCGGAATTTGATGCATTGATGGCGCAGAAAAATGATCAGCTCAGCAAGTTGTTTGCCACCTATGCCCGAACCGATACCGACATTCTGATGAGCCAACGCCTGCGTTCACAACAGAGTGGCGTGGTTGATATCGCGCCAGAGCAGTATCAGAAGCTTCGGCAGGCATTTTTGTCTAGCTTGACTCTCGCCGCGCTGAATCAGGAGCTGAAACAGCAGCTATCGCAAGATACCACGTTGATTCTGACGCAACCGAAAGGCGAGCCAGAGGTGAATGTGAAGGTGTTGCAGGAGGCGTATAACGCGATTATGACGCCGCATACCGTGGTGCCTGAGGATGCTGTGCCAGTGGTGAGTGCTGCGGAAACGGCACCGCCGACACCCACTACGGCACAGTAATTAAGTCGCCCGGCGCGCTATGCTCCGGGTCGATTGATGGCTATTGCTGAACGAAGGGGAAGCGTGCCGTTGGGGTCGTAGCGGTGTAAACCGCCGAAGTGCCCCGAGGTGCGTTAGCCCCTTCGAACTCGATGCTGAGCTAATCAGACCGCCGGCATGGCTGCCAGTGGGATGATGGCACCACGATACTGAATCACTGTGCTGGCGGTTAAATGGCCACGCACTGCTGCGTCGTGGGCGCTGCCACCGGTCAGGCGAACCGCCAGATAACCGGCACTGAAGGAGTCCCCGGCGGCCGTGGTATCGACGACTCTCTCTTTCGGCAGTTTGACTGCCGGAACATCATATTGCTGGGCTTCAAAGCCCTCTTTGACCCAGACGATGCAAGAATCCGCGCCCCGCTTGATAATAATCTCATTCACGCCTAATGCTTGAGTGCGATCAATCACCTGCTCCAGTGGCTTCTCGCCCCACAGCATATCTTCATCATCCAGTGTCAGGAAGGCGATATCAGTACAGGCCAGCATGTCACGGTAGGCTTCCTGCGTCTCCTCCTTGCTCTGCCACAGACGTGGGCGGTAGTTGTTATCAAAGATAACTTTGCCACCATTAGCACGGCAGGCGCGCAGCAACTTCAGTAAACGCTGACGTGAAGCGCTGTCCAGAATCGCCAGACTGATACCGCTGAGATACAGATAATCAAATTTTTCCAGACGTTGGCAGATTTCGTCTGCCGCCGGGCTGGTCAGCCAGAAGCGGGCGGCGGCATCATTGCGCCAGTAATAGAAGGTGCGCTCACCGGTGCTGTCGGTTTCGATGAAATATAGCCCCGGCAACTTATTATCCATACGCTGAATAAGGTCAGTGTGGATCTTCTCCTGCTGCCAGGCGGTCAGCATCTCTTCGCTGAAGCTGTCAGTGCCCAGTGCGGTCACGTAATGCACATTCAGGGCCTGCTCAGAAACCTGACGTGCAACATACACCGCTGTATTCAGCGTATCACCGCCAAAACCCCGGCTAAGGTCGGAACCTTTTTGTGATAGTTCAATCATGCATTCGCCGATAACGGCAATATTTTTGCTGGTCATGGAAAGCTGGCCTATTTCTGAATGTGTGTCAGTGATGGGTGTGGTTTAGGCTAGTCTCACTGCTGGCTTAGTTAGAGTCAATAGTATTAAAACGACGTTTTAAATTTTTTATGATGTAGGTTGGGAAACTGACAAGTTTCCCACTGTTCTGAGCCGAATTATGACGATTTTCGTAGGTCGGTGACACTCTGACCACCAATGCCCCAGTTATCGGTCTCTACTTCATCAATGACCACCACGGTTGTTGCTGGGTTTTTGCCCAAGGTATCGACTAACAGTTGCGTGACGCCAGCAATCAGCTGTTTTTTCTGTTCCGCCGTCGCCCCTTCGCGGGTAATTTTAATATTTACATAAGGCATATTCATCTCCATTAAGAGTAATGGCATTATTGAGTTAAGTAATATAGATGGCTTGAATGTGTCGCGCCAACTCATCTACCTGGGGTCATAATCTATCTGGAAATAAGAATCTGTCATGCCGCAATATAAAGTTATGGTCATACGAGTCGATAACATCTCCAGAGGAAATCACCTTTACCACCGGATCTCTGCGGACTGGCGGCAATACACACTGCCATTACTGTCTGATGTCCTGAAACATGGCGACTAAACTGATGATGACTAACAAAGTATCAGGTTTACTTGCGCCATCCTTTGCCGCCATTGATCGTAATAAAGGGCAGAGCTTCTGGCGGCAATGTCAGCGTCGGTACACTTTTCAACCTATCTATCGCACATCCGGGGCGTTGCTGGCAATTGAGTTGCTCACGGCTGTTTTTCACCCCTCATCACCAGACACCCGTCTGAACCCTGAAGATTACTTCAGTTCTATCAGTATCCGCGACCGTTTGGATGTGGTGCTGGAGCAACTGAACATGATTAAGCAGTGGCACGCGATATTTGTTCATCACTCGGTGCTGGTTTCGATCAATATTGATGGTCAGGCGCTGATGGCAATGCAGGATGACAGGCAGGCCAAGGTGCTCATCGACGCCATGCCCTACATTCGTTTTGAATTACTCGAGCATGTTGATACCTCCCTTGATACCCCCTTTGCGCGCATTGCTGAAGCAGATCGACTGTGGTTGGATGATTTTGGTAGTGGGCTGGCGAATTTCACTTCATTCATTAGCTGGCGCTATGAATACATCAAAGTTGCCAGAGATCTGTTTATCGTGTTGCAAGAGAGTGATGTCGGGAACCAACTCTTTTTCACGCTAGTCACCTTAATGGATCGCTACAGTAAAGGAGTGATTGTGGAAGGTGTCGAAACCTCGCAGGAGTGGGCCATGGTGCAGCGCTCTGACGCGGCGGCGGCGCAAGGTTATTACCTCTCCCGTCCAACTTCATTTGATCGATTGCAGACGCTACCTATGCTGTTTTGTGGCTAATGCCTTCTCAACAACATCCTATTTTTCACCACCATTAGGTTCCCCGTGTTGCCTTCCTTCGCGTCACCGCATTGAGCTGCCCAAATAATGGACTCTGCCCCATCATCGACTATGGTTAGTGTAGTCTTCTGAATCTGCATTATTAATCGTTTAACGATTTTCCTGACTGAAATTTCGACTAAAATACCGCAAGCTGACGTGCGTTCAAGCAGCTCCCGGCGGTGTATTTAGCGTTATTTATCAGATTATTGGCATGGAGCTACTATGACCAAAACCGGAAAAGTACTCACAGGCGTGGGTGGCCTGATTCTGCTGCTATTGGCGGCAACAGTTGTGCTTATTATGACCTTCGACTGGAACCGCCTCAAGCCGACGATTAACGAAAAAGTCTCCGCCGAGTTGCAACGGCCTTTTGCTATCCGGGGCAATCTGGGTGTCGATTGGTCACGAAAAAGCGATGAGCCGGGTTGGCGCGGTTGGGTCCCCTGGCCGAATATCCATGCAGAAGATCTGGTTCTGGGCAATCCGCCGGAACTGGTCAGTGATAAAACGGCAGACGATAAAATAGCTGCCACGGCGTTCCCTGCAGGCGAAATGGTCACCCTAAAACGGGTTGATGCCAGCATCGCCCCCTTAGCCTTACTGGCGAAAGAGGTCTGGATACCCCGTATCTGGCTGACGCAGCCAGATGCCAACCTACTACGGCTGGCTAATGGTAAGAATAACTGGACGTTTAATCTGGCCAATAGCCCGAAGGAGGGTGAGCAGCCCTCCTCCTGGTCGGTCAATATCGACGATATCGTCTTTGATCGTGGCGCGATAAGTCTAAACGATGCCATGCTGAAAGCGGATCTGCACGCCGTGATTGATCCTCTGGGGAAGCCCTTGCCCTTTGCTGAGGTGACGGGGTCAAGTACTGAGAAAAAGGGTCAGCCGCCTGCCGATAGTGCACAAAGCAACACGGCAGATTATGTTTTTGGCTGGAAGATTGACGGCAAGTATCAGGGGCAGTCACTGACCGGCAGCGGTAAGATGGGTGGGATGTTGTCGATGAGTGATGCGAGTCGGCCATTCCCATTGCAGGCTGATCTGCGCTCTGGATCTACTCGTGTGGCGGTGGCGGGCACCTTAACTGACCCCGGTAATCTGGCGGGGCTGGATCTGCAACTGAAATTCTCAGGTGCCAGTCTGGACAACCTCTACCCGCTGATCGGCGTGTTACTGCCCGCCACTCCGCCTTACAACACCGATGGCCGCTTAGTGGCGAGTCTCAAGCAAGCCGATGGCGCGGTTTATCGCTATGAAAACTTTAACGGTAAAATTGGCGACAGTGATATTCACGGCAATCTGACCTATACCGCCAGTCAGCCACGGCCAAAATTAACCGGCAACATGTCGTCAGAAAAATTGCGCTTTGCTGATTTAGCGCCATTGATTGGGGCGGATTCCAATCAGGAAAAAGCCAGGCGTGGCGAGCGAAACCGGCAACCCGCGAATAAGGTCTTGCCGACTGAAAAGTTTGATACCAAAAGCTGGGGGGTGATGGATGCCGATGTCACCTATACCGCGAAACGTATCGAGCGCGATAAGTCATTACCCCTAAATGATCTATCGACCCACGTGGTGCTGAATAGTGGCGAGTTATTGCTTGATCCACTGCGTTTCGGCATGGCGGGAGGGAGCCTGAATGCCACGTTACGGCTGAATGGCAATAAAGATCCCATGCAGGGTAAAGTGGATTTACATGCCCGCCGGCTGCAATTGAAGGCGCTATTGCCACAGGTAAAAGCAATGCGTAACAGCTTGGGGCAGTTGAATGGCGATGCATCCTTTACCGCGACCGGCAACTCGGTGGCCGCGCTACTGGCAACCAGTAATGGCAGTCTGCGCTTACTGTTGAATCAAGGGTTGATCAGCCGTAGCTTGATGGAGTTGCTTGGCCTGAATGTGGGTAACTATCTGGTGGCGAAGTTGTTTGGTGACGATGAGGTGAAGATTAACTGCGCGGTGGCTGATATTCAGCTGCGCAATGGGTTAGCCACCCCACGCCTGTTTGTGGTTGATACCGAAAACGCCATGATCAGCATTACCGGTAATATTAACTTCGCGACCGAACGGCTGGATCTAACCATCAATCCAGAAAGCAAAGGGCTGCGTATTCTGACCCTACGCTCCCCGCTCTATGTGAAAGGCACATTTAAGCAGCCGGATGCGGGTGTAAAAGCCGGGCCATTAATCGCCCGAGGTGCTATTGCCGCCGTGTTAGGGGTGGCGCTAACCCCTGCCGCCGCATTGCTGGCGCTGATCTCCCCCAGTGAAGCAGAGGCTAATCAGTGCACGCCATTGCTGCAAAAAATAAAGCAGAAAAAGTAGTCAGTTAGTGTATTGGTGGTGGGGGGAGCAGTTGACACTGGTGATCCTGCAACTCCTCCACTGATGCACGATGTAACTTTGTCAGATCCGCCTGGCTGGCTAACAGCAAAAACTCCCCGTTTGGCAATGCGGTCATGGCTAAACCATAACTGCCCATTTGATTTTTTGCCCCGGTAACTTCATCGGCGAGCAGGCGAAATGCGCCGAGATGCTGTAGTTCAGTTGCTGTGGTGCGCCGCGCCAGATAAT